>JBKPKZ010000185.1:0-28096 GCA_046731355.1 Pseudomonadota bacterium
GGTAGAAGGTCAGCGCATCCGCAACGTTCTGGAAGATCGGGATCCAGTGCTCGATGGCGTGCTGGACGGAGCTGAGCGCGATGCTGAAACCAAACGCCACCATCAAGAGGAATACCGATCCGACGATCATCGCCATCGAGCCCAATCGATATTCCCAAAAGGGGGCGCAATATTTTACGCCATAGGCTCGGCGCAGGATGTCACGGATCGTCTCGATGAAGCTTCCGACGGTCCACAGCCCGACGATTGCCCCGATCCAGAGGAGCGGCCCGGTACGCGCGGAAAGGACTTCGGCAATGGGCTGGCGGAGGACGTCGGCGACGTTGGGCGGTAGTTGCGCAAGCACCGTCATGACCGTCTTCCGGCTGCTTTCCGACTGGCCGAGAAGGTTCGCCAGCGCCGCTGCGACGATGAAGAAGGGGAAGAGCGCCAGAAGCGCGAGGTAGGCGAGATTGCCAGCATGGATGAAGCCGTCGTTGTAGACGCCGACGGCGACGCGCTTGATGACCTCCCAAATGTCGATGCGGTGGCGGAGTTTCTCCGCGACGTCCTTGCCGAAAGCGGCGCTCAGGCTCGCGAGCTGCTTGCGACGTTCCTCAGGGGATAGCGGTGAGTGATCCTGCATCTAGAGCAGTTATACCCCGAGAGCGGCGCGCGGGTTTCCTCCGCCGTCCCATTTCTCGGCGAACGATTGCAGCTCCGCGTCGTCCGACGGCAGATCGACCTCGAGGGCGACGAGCTGATCACCGCGTTTCCCGCCCTTGTCCGAGAAACCACGGCCCTTGAGGCGAAGGACGTTGCCCGACGTGCTGCCCTTCGGAATCGTCAGAATGACCGGTCCTTCAGGGGTTGGAACCTTCACCTTTGCCCCGAGCACCGCTTCCTTGAGGGTCACCGGGAGGTCGAGCCGGATATTCTTGCCGTCGCGGCGGAAGAATGGATGCGCGGAGATCGAGATGGTGACAAGCCCGTCGCCGGGCCCTCCGGGACCCTGCTCCCCCTTCCCTGCAAGACGGATTTTCGTCCCTTCCTCGACGCCGTTGGGAAGCTTGAGGTCGATGGTCTTGCCGTCGGCCAGCGTGATTCGCTGCGGCTTTTGAATAGCTGCGTCGACGAAGGGCACGGTCAGCCGATAAGCGATGTCCGCGCCTTTCTGCGGCGCGCGCTGGCGAAAGCCGCCGAAGCCGCCGCCTCGACGTCCGCCGCCACCTCCGAACAGCCCCTCGAACAGATCGCTGATGTCGCCGGCTTCGGAAAAGCCGCCCTGGAAACCCTCGAACCCGCCGCCGCCACCGCCGCCCGACCGCGACCCGCCATATCCGCCTCCGAAACCGCCCGAGCCGAACGGCATCTTGGGATTGCCGTCTTCGTCGATCTCACCGCGGTCGTATTGGGCGCGCTTGTCCTTGTCGGAAAGCAGGTCGTAGGCCGCGGTCACTTCGCCAAAGCGCTTGGCGGCGTCCGGGTTGTCCTTGTTGCGGTCCGGATGAAGCTGCTTGGCGAGGCTGCGGTACGCCTTCTTGATCTCAGCTTCGCTCGCTCCGCGCTTCACGCCTAGCCGTTGATACAGGTCCATGCGGCCCCAATGCCGTAACCCACCTCGCGTTTCCAGATGGGTTGCGGCTTTGGCTGCTCCAAGCCTAAGCGACGTCTGTGGCCGATACCGACCCTTTCCAGCTGTTCGACGAGTGGTTCGCGAAGGCCAAGGCGAGCGAGCCGAACGATCCCGATGCAATGGCGCTTGCAACCGCTACGCCCGACGGCCGGCCTTCCGTTCGAATGGTGCTTCTGAAGGGCTTCGGGCCACGAGGCTTCACCTTCTACACAAACCTCGACAGCCGGAAGGGAGCGGAAGTCGCCGCCAATCCGAACGCTGCCCTGCTGTTCCACTGGAAGTCGCTGCGCCGGCAGATCCGCATCGAGGGACCACTCGAGCAGGTCAGCGACGCCGACGCGGATTCCTATTTCGCAACTCGAGGGCGGGATTCGCAGCTTGGCGCATGGGCCTCCTACCAGTCGCGCCCGCTCGACAGCCGGGCAACGTTCGAAAAGAGATTTGAGGATGCCGCACATCGGTTCGAGGGTGAGGCCGTTCCGCGTCCGACTAGGTGGAGCGGGTTCTCACTGAAGCCGGAGCTCTTCGAATTCTGGAGCGACCGTCCTCACCGCCTCCACGAGCGCCGGATATTCACTCCGGCCCCAGGGGGTTGGCGCGAAGGGCTGCTCTACCCGTGAGCGGCGTTCATCACGGCCACGCGCATGCCCATGGAGACGAGCGTTCGTCGCTGACCGCCCGAGCGGCCATGGCGAGCATCGCAATGGCGCTCTTTCTCATCGTTCTGAAGGCATGGGCGGCTCTGCAAACCTCGTCCATGGCGATGCTCGGCTCGCTCGCCGACAGCGCTCTTGACCTGCTCGCAAGCATCGTCGTCCTCCTGGGAGTAAGGATCGCGGCCCAGCCCGCGGATACCGACCACCGGTTCGGGCACGGCAAGGCAGAGGCTCTCGCCGCTCTGGTCCAGGTGATCATCATCTCCATCTCTGCCCTCTTCATCGGTTATCGCTCGGTGGAACGGCTGATGGCCGGCGCCCAGACGAAGGACGCGGAACTCGGGATAGGGGTATCGCTGGTGGCGATCCTCTTCACGATCGCGCTGATCAGCTACCAAAGATATGTGGTTCGCAGAACCGGATCGGTCGCCATCTCGACCGACCGACTTCATTATGCCTCGGACCTCATGCTCAACGCGTCGGTGATCGTCGCTCTCGTGCTCGATCAATATGCCGGCCTCGCGGGCGCCGACGCGATCTTCGGGCTGCTCATCGCCCTCTGGTTGCTGTGGGGCGCCTGGAGGTCTTCGAGCCACGCTCTCGATCAGCTCATGGATCGCGAATGGCCCGAGGATCTGCGCGCGACGTTCCTGGCCGCCTGTTCCGAATATCCTGAACTGGCGGGTCTCCACGATCTTCGCACCCGAACGAGCGGCACCCACCATTTTGCCCAGTTTCACGTCTGGGTCCCTTCCGACTGGACCGTTGCCCAGGCCCACGAGCGAATGGACCGCATCGAAGAAGAGCTCCAGCACCGGTTTCCAGCGACGGAGATCCTGATGCATCTCGATCCCGAGGGGCACACCGACCGCGAAACCATGCTTCCGTCAGAAATCACGGAGAAGGCCACGTGACCGGGATCCCGTTCTTCCAGGTTGACGCGTTCGCTGAGAAGCCGCTTGCCGGCAACCCCGCGGCCGTGATGCCGCTCGACCGCTGGCTGCCCGACGAAGTGATGCAGGCCATCGCTTCGGAGAACAATCTCGCGGAGACTGCCTTCACGGTTCCGTCGGAAAGCGATGATGCCGATTACGAGCTCCGGTGGTTCACGCCGGCCGTGGAAGTTCCGTTGTGCGGCCACGCGACGCTCGCGGCCGGGCATATCCTCATCCACTCGGACCGGGTTCGGTTCAGCACGAAGTCCGGAATCCTGACCGTTGCCAGGCATGACGACCTGCTCGAACTGAACCTCCCCGCCGCCATCTTGCAAGAGGTCGATGAACCAGAACTCTGCGCCGCCTTGGGACTGAGCAATCGTCCGGTCTGGATCGCTCCCCCCGGCTTCAATGACAGCGCAATCCTTCAGGTCGAGAATGAGGACGAGGTGCTGGCAGTCTCGCCGGATTTCGCGAGGCTTAAGACCATCAAGCGAATGGCGATCGTGACCGCCCGAGGTGACGAACAGGATATCGCGAGCCGAGTCTTCGTGCCTTATGCCGGAATCGACGAAGACCCGGTCACCGGATCGGCCCATGGTGCACTCGTTCCGTTCTGGGCGGAGCGTCTCGGCCGAGAAAGCTTCACAGCGCTGCAAGCAAGCGCACGGCGCGGCGTTCTGCATTGCCGGCTCGAAGGCGACCGCGTCGCGCTTGGCGGGAACTGCTACACGGTCATTGTGGGCACCTTCCAGCTTTGAGCGAACCGAAGGGACTCCCCCGCCGGATCGGCATCGGCGGAGCCCTGTTGCTTGCATTCAACGGTGCCATCGGAGCGTCGGTCTTTGCACTTCCAGCAACGCTCGCGGCCGATTTCGGTACGTTGGCGCCATGGCTCTTTCCGATCGTCGGCATCGCATCATTGCTGATTGCCATCCCTTTTTCCCGCTCGGTCGCGGCCTTTCCGGAAAGTGGCGGGCCCGCGACCTACGGCCGAGTATTTGGAAGACTGGCCGGCTTCGAACTTGGCTGGATCTACTATATCGCGCGGGCGACGGCCTTCGCCGCGAACCTCAACGTGCTGGTTTCCTATCTTGCACGCTGGTGGCTCGGAGCGGATCATGGCCCAGTTCGAATTGTCCTGTTGCTGGCGTTCGTCGCCGGTTTTGCGGCGATCAATGTCAGCGGCGTGCGTTCCGCAATGAAGGTGCTCGGCGGGCTGACCCTACTGAAGACGGTGCCGCTTCTGCTCGCGGCGGTCGCTGTCCTGGCGATTGCAGGCGTTCCCGCGCCTGGACCGCTTCCGCCAATCAGCGATGTCGAGGCCGGTGTGCTTGTCGTCTTCTATGCCTTCGTCGGATTTGAGAATGCGACCGTCACGGCGGGCGAGACCAAGGATCCCGACCGAACTTTGCCAAGGGCGCTGCTGGGAACCATTGGTACCGTCGCGTTTCTCTATTTTTTCGTCCAGCTGGCCTTCGTCGCGGTCTTCCCGAATGGGCTCGAGAGCGGAGCCGACGCGCCGCTGCTCGCGCTTGGCGATTGGCTCATCGGTCCGATCGGAGCCTTGCTGATCGGCGTGACCGCCATCTTTTCGACCGCCGGAAATCTTCACAGCAACATGACCGCGACGCCGCGCGTGACGTTTGCAATGGCCGAGCGCGGCGAGCTTCCGGCGTGGCTGGCAAGGGTCAGCCGCCGATTTGACACACCGATTGCCTCGATCCTCCTGTTCGCAGCGCTCGTCGCCGCGCTGGCGGTAAGCGGAAGCTTCGTCTGGCTTGCTGTCATCAGCACGCTGGCGCGGATGATCGTCTATTCGGTCACCATCCTTGCTCTCCCCCGAGCGCCCGAGAAGCCCGCGCGCCTCGGCGCTTCGCACTGGTTTCTCGCGGTCGTCGGAGTGCTGATCTGCCTGGTTGTCGCGGCTCAGGCAGACGCAAAAGCGTGGCTGACGCTTGGTGCACTCGCTGGCGCGGGGCTGTTGCTGTTCGTTTCGTCGACCTTGGGCCGGAGACCCTCGGAAACATGAGAGCCATCCTTCTTCCATTCGCTGCTTTCATCGCGCTAGCGGCGCCCGCAACGGCCGCGGGCCCGAACTCGGAACGCGCAGCAATCCTCGGGACCATCGCGCGCATGGAGGCAGCGTGGAATCGCGGCGATTTCCGCGGCTACATGGCTGGCTTCAAGAATCCCGACGTGGTCTTCGTGTCCGGCGGCAAATTCCAGGAAGGCTGGCAAGGCACGCTCGACCATTACGTCCGCGATTATGGCGGTTCGCCCGAGCGGCGCGGCAGGCTCCACTTCTACAGCATGAAGATCGACCTGCTCGCACCCGATGCCGCAATGCTCGTTGGCCAGTACCGCCTCGAGCGCGGCGCGCGCGTCACCGAGGGCGTCAACACGCGATTGTTTCGGAAGGTGCACGGCAAGTGGCTCATCACGATGAACCATGTGTCGGCCTACGACGTCTCGCCTACTCCGAGCGAGCCAAAAGTGAAATAAGGTCCGCCTTCCAGAACTTCGCCCAGCTGTGCGTACCGTGCCCGCGCGTCTCGGCGGTCTCGGGGATTAGGCGGAACTGGGCCTTGGGAATCCGTTTCAAAGCCTGATCGGGGATCGGCAAGTTGCGCGGATTGATGAAGTCGTCGGCCGAGTTGATCCACGTTACCGGAACGACGATCGCTTCGAGCTTCGGCCAGGGATTATAGTTTCGAGACGAATCGAGCTGGTAGATGGTGTCGTTCGCATCCAGCTCCTTCATCGCCGATGCGACGCGATCCTGGGCAAAGGCGCTAGCCTTCGCCCGCGTCGGATATTGCTCCTGGAAGTAGAGCGGTGCGGAGCCGGCGACGAACAAAAGGGATTGTGCAGTCCGCAGGCCCTGGGTCGGCTGCGCGGAATAATTACCGCCGGCCCACGCCGGATCCGCCTCGATCCCATCGATCGCGAGCTGCCGCCACATCCGGTTGAGGCCGGCGATTTCCACGGGCTCGCAGGCAAGGGGAAGCAAAGCCTTGGCGAACGTTGGATGCGTCTCGCCCCAGACAAAGGCGTGCATGCACCCCATCGACGTGCCTGCGATCAGCCGAAGCTGCTTCACCCCAAGCGACTGAAGCATCAAATACTGGGCTTCGACCATGTCGTCATAGTCATACTTCGGGAACTTCATTCGAAGCCCATCCGAGGGCTTCGACGATTTTCCGTGGCCGATATTGTCCGGAAGGATGATCCAATATTTCCGGATGTCGAGTGGCTGGCCCGGCCCATAGAGTTCGTCCGCGAACTGCGGCCGAAGAAACTGCTGCCCGGTTCCGCCCGTTCCGTGAAGCACCATCACCGCATTGTCGATCCGACCTGCCGAATTGCGGCGCGGAGACCCGAGCGTGGTGTAATGGATGCGCAGTTCGGGCATCACCTCGCCCGTCCGGAAACGGAAATCCTTCAGGAGAACGTCGCCCTCGCGCATCGGCCATGATCTCGTCGCGGCGGCCACAGGCGGCTGGACTGCGGGGCTCGGCTGCGCGGCTGCCGCCGCGAGAAAAAGGAGGATCGTCATGAATCCAGCTTTTTCTCCAGTGCATCGAGAATTGGCAACTGGCTCGGCAGCATCATTCGGCGTGCCTCGGATATTGTCATCCAGCGCGCCGCTTCTGCTTCAGGGAAAGACTGGAACTGTCCGCTCCTCGGCGGCCACTCCATCTCGAAATGAATGCTGGAAATGGAAGCGGGGTCGAGGTCGCCTTCGACGGCGAATACATCGACCTGCTTTCCACCCGCCTGCCTGACCGTGCAGAGCGCAAACGGAACGCGCTCAAGTCGATGGCCGATTTCCTCCTCGAACTCGCGAATGGCGGCGTCGGCGGCAGTTTCGCCCGGCTCGAGTGCACCCTTGGGGATCATCCAGGCGCCTTCCTGCTTGTTCCGCCAGAACGGGCCGCCGGGCCGGATCAGAAGGACTTCGGTTCGCCCTCCCCGCTCGCGAAAGAGCAGAATTCCCGCACTAAGCGGCGGCGGCATCCATCGCGCTCTGCGTCGCTGAACTGGTCTCGGCGATCCAGCCGCCACCAAGCAGGCGACTACCGTCGTAGAAGACCGCCGCCTGGCCCGGCGCGACTCCAAATTCGGAGTTCGCGAATCGCACCTGGTCACCTTCGATGCTCGCTTCGACGGGAGGGGCGAGCGAGCGCACCTTTACGCCCACACCCGTCTGGTTCTCGCCAATCCAGTTGATCTGCTCGACACGCATCGACGTGACCGCGAGCGCGCGGCGTGGACCGACGACGAGCCGCTGCAGTTCCGGTTCGATGCGGACGACGTAAAGCGGCTCCTTCTGACCGCCGACTTCGATCCCGCGCCTCTGCCCGACGGTGAAATGGACGACCCCGCGGTGCACACCGAGCACATTTCCGTCGAGGTCCACGATCTCGCCCGCTGCGATGGTCTCCGGCCGAAGCCGCTTCACCAGCCCCGCATAATCACCATCGGGAACGAAGCAGATGTCCTGGCTGTCGGGCTTGTTCGCAACGACCAGCCCTTCTTCCTCCGCGATCCGGCGAACGTCCCTCTTTGGCAGGTCGCCGAGCGGAAAACGCAGGAAGTCGAGCTGCTCGCGCGTCGTGCCGTAAAGGAAATAGCTCTGATCGCGAGCGGGATCCGCTCCCTTGTGAAGCTCGACACGATCGCCGTTCACGAGGCGTCGGACGTAGTGACCAGTCGCTAGGCAATCCGCCCCCAGCTCCTTCGCGAAAGCAACCAGGTCCATGAACTTCACGCCCTGATTGCAGAGTGAACAGGGCACCGGCGTTCGGCCGCGAGCATATTCGTCGGCGAAATGCTCGATCACGCTGTCGCGGAAGCGGCTTTCGTAATCGAGGACATAGTGGGCGATTCCGAGCCGGTCGGCGACCATGCTGGCGTCGTAAATATCCTGGCCCGCACAGCAGGAGCCGCTGCGCTTCACAGCCTCCCCATGGTCGTAGAGCTGGAGCGTGACGCCGATCACCTCCGCGCCCGTGCGCGTAGCGAGCGCGGCCACGACGGAGCTGTCGACGCCGCCGGACATGGCGACGACGATCCGCGCTTCGCGAACATCGCGATCAAGGCCGAAATCGATCTGCATTGGAGCTTTCTGGGGTCTCTTTACCTGAATTTCACCCCTCTGAGCTAGGCCGGAGGTCAGTCGGGGCTGTTGATGAGGGGAAATTTTGTCTCGGCCAGAGTCGAAATTCACTGCTGCGGCACCCGCCGGAATGGACGCCGCAGAGCTTGTGGCAGCCTTCGAGGCGCAGCTGGCTAGCGCACGCGGCGACCGGAAGGCAGCGATCGCTCGTCTCCTCGCGGCAGGTCCAGGATGGCGCGAGGCCCGCGATTTCCTCGGCGGAGCCTTTGCGGAGACGCCGTCCGAAGAAGAGTTAAAGGACGATAAGGGTACGTGAGGGGGATATTAACCAGCGTGTTTCAGAATGTC
Organism: Pseudomonadota bacterium; assembly: GCA_046731355.1. Lineage (GTDB taxonomy): Bacteria > Pseudomonadota > Alphaproteobacteria > Sphingomonadales > Sphingomonadaceae > Sphingomicrobium. The sequence goes on from JBKPKZ010000185.1 coordinate 8,677, forward strand.
TTCAAGGGCCACGCCTTAAGACCAGTGCCATCGACAATGATTAAGCAGGTTTAACGAAGAGATGCTCGAGAACCAGAAGATTCGGCCAGCACAGGTTATCGGACCGCTTGGCGAGCCTTTGACGCTCGAAAGCCTTCCGCCTGCCGGCACGACCCGTTGGGTTGTCCGGCGCAAAGCGGAGGTTGTCGCTGCAGTTGCGGGTGGCCTGCTCACGGTCGACGAGGCGTGCGAGCGCTATTCTCTGAGCCTCGAGGAATTCACGAGCTGGCAGCGCGCGGTGGATCGCAGTGGCATGCCCGGCCTGCGCGTCACCCGAATCAAGCATTACCGCGACCAGTACGAGCGCCAGCAACGCTACTGATCACCGATTTTCATTGGTCGTTACGGCTGGGTATTCATCCCGCCGTTCCGCCGTGAATTAACCAAATCGCTGGACAGTTCCTTCCGAATCCGGAACAACCTCCCTGCATCAGCGTCTAGATGCCGGAAGGCCGCTGAGTAGTGAATGGCGGCCCACGAACAGGAGGGAACGCTTCATGGGTATCATCATTTGGCTGATCGTCGGTGGTATTTGTGGCTGGCTGGCTAGCCTCATCATGCGAACTGACGCACAACAAGGCATCCTACTGAACATCGTTGTCGGCATCATTGGCGCCGTAATCGCCGGGTTCCTGCTTGGCGCGAACATCAACGAAGGAATTACGGTACAGTCGTTCCTGTACTCATTGCTTGGTGCAGTCATACTTCTGGCAATCGTTAACCTGGTTCGCAGGGGAACGGTTCGCTAGCAGGCGACCCCGCCGAAAATCAAAAGGCCGTTCGGGAAACCGGGCGGCCTTTTCTTTGCCTATTGAAGATCGAACACCATCGACACGCTGACCTGGAGCTTCTGCTCTCCGGGCACGACCTTGGTGTCTGCCTGGCCGGCCATTCGCGCTTCCATCATCACCGGCATCGGCGGCGGCACGGGGTAGCTCCCGCCCCCTTCACTCACCGAGACGACACGAGCGACGCGCTTGCCGAGGGTCCGGGCATAGAGCTCCGCACGGGCTCGTCCGTTGGCGATCGCCTGCTGACGCGCTTCGTCCAAGGCAGCCTCTGGCTTATCGATCGTCAGGCTCGGTCCGTTGATCTGGTTCGCGCCTTCGGCGACCAGCGCATCGAGGATCTTCCCGCTGTTGCGAATGTCGCGGAAGCGAATGCTCACCTGGTTCGAAGCCGTATAACCGACGAGCTGCGGCGGCTGATTCTCCTGGTAGCGATATTCGGGGCTGAGGCTGAGCGAGCTCGTCTGGACATCGCGTTCAGCGACCCCCGCTTTCTTCAGGGCCGCCAGGACCCGCTCCATCCGCGAGCTGTTCTCCTGGATCGCGGAGCTTGCCGTCTGCTGGCGTGTGACCACTCCGGCCGAGATCACGGCGATGTCCGGGACTCGAGTCACTTCGCCGCTCGCCGTAATGTCCAGCCGGGTTCCGGCGATCGGCGGCATCGGGATCTCCGCCTGCGCGCTCGCGACCGCCGGGATAGCGGCGGCGCCGAGCGCCAGCGCCGTCCAAATGCTTTTCATTCGTACCTCCGAAGACCTTGCAATCAGGAGGCACGAACGTCTCATCAGCCCAATGGCTGTTTCCTGAACGCTCAAAAAATCGTTTTGGATTAGTCTGTTAGCGACGCCTTGCGAGCACAAGCCGATAGATTAGGAGGATGACGAACGCGCCGACGATCGCCGCAATGAAGCCGGCCCCTTCGTTGTCGCTGTACCAGCCGATGGACCGGCCGAGGAAACCCGCGAGTAGCGCTCCGGCGATGCCGAGCAGAATCGTGATGATGCAGCCGCCTGGGTCCCGCCCGGGCATTAGGAGCTTCGCGATTGCGCCCGCCAGACCGCCGATAACGATCCAGCCAAGGATGCCATATTGCTCCATAGTCGCTTCCCCTTTCATTCCGCCCATGCCAGTGCGGGGCACTGCAGTTTTGCGCCAACGCGCCTTCGCGGCGCAAGTGCCCCCGTTGGTCGAAAATTGGTGGATTGGCCCCGTCGCACGGGGTCAGTTGCGGCAACTGACTTATTCGCGTAATACAGTGCCGCCGAACCGCTGTGAGATTCGCGAGCAAGGCGAAAGAAGTGAGAATGAACCGGGAAACTTCGTCTTTTCAGAGTTCCGACACGTTAGTGGTCGTCGACCGCTCGCGGCGGCGTCGTACGCTGCTGATCGCTGCCGGTCTCGCGGTCATCGTCCTCATCGTCGCCTTCATGCTGATGCGCGGCGGCGGCGACGAGCAAGCCGCGGGCACCGGGCAAGGCGCGCAGGGCGGCCAGATTCCAACCGTCACTGTAATCGTTCCGGGCCGCACCGACGTCGCTCGCACGATCACCGCTAGCGGAGCACTCGCCGCGCACCGCGACCAGCCGGTAGGCGTTGCTGGCGCCGGCGGCCGGGTCACGAGCGTGAACGTGGATGCCGGCAAGTGGGTCGGTGCGGGCCAGGTGCTCGCCACGATCGACCGCTCGGTGCAGTCCCAGCAGGCGGCCCAGCTCGCCGCTCAGGTCGCTTCGGCGAGAGCCAACGCCGAGCTTGCGCAGAACAATTACGAGCGTGCGGTTGCGCTTCAGGGACGCGGATTCGTGTCCAAGGCGGAAATCGATTCCAAGCGCGCCGCCCGCGATGCCGCGAACGCCACGGTCCGAATGAACCAGGCGCAACTCAACGCGACGCGCGCAGAGATCGGAAGACTGGATATCCGAGCTCCGGCAAGCGGACTGGTACTGGCTCGAATGATCGAGGTGGGCCAGATCGTCAGCCCCGGCACGGGAGCGCTGTTCCGAATTGCCGAGGGTGGCCGGATGGAAATGAAGGCCCAGCTCTCGCAGCAGGACCTCGTTCTCATCCATGCGGGAATGCCGGCGAGCGTGACGCCGATCGGCACCGACCGCGCCTATTCAGGCCAGGTCTGGCAGGTTTCACCGGTCATCGATCCGCAGTCCCGCCAAGGCGAGGTCCGGATTCTGATCCCGTACGATCCGGCGATCCGCCCGGGCGGCTTCGCCGAGGCGAAGATCAACTCGGGCACGACGGCGGCTCCGCTGCTTCCGCAGAGCGCGGTTCTGAGCGACGACAAGGGCAATTACGTCTACGTCGTGAACGCCAAGAACGAGGTCGAGCGCCGTCCGATCAAGATCGGCACCATCACGGATGACGGAGTGACGATCGCCGAAGGTCTCAGCGGTCAGGAGTCGGTCATCCTGTCGGCCGGCCCGTTCCTGAACCCGGGACAGAAAGTCGCTCCAAAGCGCCAGAGCGCCCGGTGAAACGCCAGTAGGTCGCTGAAGTCATGAATTTCCGTAACATCTCCGCCTGGTGCATCCGCAACCCGGTTCCGCCGATCGTCTTCTTCGTGGCGCTCCTGCTGGCCGGCATCGTCGCCTTCATGGGGATGCAGGTTAACAACAACCCGGACATCGACTTCCCCGCTGCGCAAGTGAATATTTCCCAGCCCGGCGCGGCTCCGTCGGAGATGGAAACGCAGATCACGCAGCGGGTGGAATCAGCAATCCGCGGAGTGAATGGGGTTGACGAAATCAACAGCTCCGTGCGCGAGGGCAACAGCAACACGTTCGTCCAGTTTGAAATCGGGACTCCCACCGACCGCGCCGTGAACGACATCCGCGACGCGATTGCGCAGATCCGCGGCGACCTTCCGGAAGGCATCCTCGAGCCGCAGATCAGCCGCATCGACATCGCGGGAGACCCGATCGTCTTTGTCGCCGCCGAAACGTCGGACATGAGCCTCGAAGAGCTCAGCTGGTACGTCGACAATACGGTATCGAAGCGCCTCCTCGGCGTCGAAGGCATTGCGGCCGTTTCCCGTGAGGGCGGCGTCGATCGCCAGATCCGCATCATCCTCGATCCCGCGGCGCTGCAGGCGCAGGGGATCACGGCGGCGCAGGTCAACCAGCAGCTTCGCCAGACCAATCTCAATGCGGCAGGCGGACGCGCTGAAATTGCCGGCTCGGAGCAATCGGTTCGAGTCCTCGGCAACGCTCGTGATGCCTATGAGCTGTCGCAGACACAGATCTCTGTCCCGGGCGGGCGAACCGTTCGCCTCGCCGACCTCGGCCAGGTCAAGGACGCCTATTCCGAGCAGCGGACGATAGCGAAGATGAATGGCCGACAGGTCATCAGCTTCAATGTTCAGCGGTCCAAGGGCTCGTCAGAGGTCACTGTCTACGACAAGACCTGGGAAGAGCTGAAAAAGATCGAGAAGGACGATCCAAGGATCCACTTCTCGGAAATCTCAAATAACGTCGACTATACGAAGGCCCAGTACCATTCGGCCATGGATGGCCTGTGGGAAGGCGCGGTCCTCGCCGTCCTCGTCGTTTTCCTGTTCCTTCGCGACATCCGCGCGACGCTGATTTCGGCGCTCGCGATCCCGCTCTCGGCAATCCCCGCCTTCTATTTCATGAGCCTGATGGGGATCACTCTGAACGGCCTGTCGCTGCTGGCGCTTAGCCTCGTGGCCGGCGTGCTGGTCGACGATGCGATCGTGGAGATCGAGAACATCGTCCGGCACATGCGAATGGGCAAGTCGGGCTACCAGGCCTCCATCGATGCGGCCGACGAAATTGGTCTTGCCGTTCTCGCTACCACCATGGCGATCGTTGCGGTCTTCTTGCCGGTTGCGCTGATGCCCGGGATTTCGGGCCAGTTCTTCAAGGCTTTCGGTTTCACCGTCGTGATTGCGGTCCTGATGAGCTTGCTCGTCGCCCGAATGATCACGCCGATGATCGCGGCTTATTTCCTTCGCGCAAAGGGTATTCAGCCCCACGCGTCCGGCTGGGCGATGGAGAAATATCTCGACCTTCTGAAGTGGAGCCTGAGCAAGGAACGCGCGGACGCATTGAGAGCGACTGTCCCCAATCCCAGAGCGAGATTCTATTATTTCGCCATTGCAGGCCTGATGGCCCTTTTGCTGGCGGTCGCATTCGCGGCCGGGGCCGGAGCGGCCTGGAAATTGTCGATGCCGCTCATCGGAACCGCCCTGCTCGTCTTCCCGCTGGCCCTGCTGGCGGGTGCGGCGCTGACTTACGGCACCTACAAGTTGATGGATCTGGCGGTCCGGGGCATTGGCGGCGATTACGCCGTGTGGCACGGAGCCCGAGCCCTGCCGTGGCTGCACGATCATCGAATTTCCATGGTCGGCGTGGGCCTCTTCATGTTCGTCCTCCAGGCGGTTCTGTTTGCGAACCTCTCGATGACTTTCCAGCCGGCGATGAACTTCGATTTCTCGAACGTGCGTGTCGGCATGGCGCCGGGATCCACGCTCGAGCAAACGGAGGCGGTGGTCGACCGCGCCGCCAGGATCGTCATGAAGGATCCTGACGTCGAGAAGGTGTTCGAACGCGTCTATGTCGGTTCGGGCTACGTCAACATCGTCCTCAAGAAAGACCGCAAGAAGACCAGCACGGAATTCGAGCGCGGCCTGACGCCGGAGATTTCGGCGATCCCCGACGCGCAGGTGAACTTCCTGAGCCAAAATGGCGGCGGGCCGGGCGGCGCGAGCCGGGACATCATGCTGTACCTCGGCAGCGACAATCCGGTGCTCCTCTACGAGACCGCCAACAAGATTTCCGACGAAATGGCGACGCTTCCCGGGCTGCGCGCACCGCGCGTTGCCGGTGATCTCGTCCGTCCGGAGATCACCATCAAGCCGCGCTTCGACCTTGCCGCAGACCTTGGCGTGACGACAACCGCACTCAGCCAGACGATCCGAATCGCGACGCTGGGCGACATCGAACAGAACAGCGCGAAATTCTCGCTGGCCGACCGGCAGGTGCCGATCATGGTGTCCTTGTCGGAAGACAGCCGACGTAACCTTGCCGCGCTTGAGAACCTTCCGGTCCCGACGTCGAACGGCGGTTCGGTTCCGCTGAAATCGGTTGCCGAAATCGGGTTCGGCGCGGGTCCGACGACGGTTCAGCGCACCAATCAGATTCGAAGGATCGCCATCGGCGCGGACCTTGCCCCTGGTCTGGTTTCCGGCGACGTCTGGCCGAAGATCAACGAACTCCCGACGGTCAAGAACCTTCCGCGCGGAGTGAGCAAGCTCGATCTGGGCGACCAGAAATGGCAGGCCGAGCTGATGTACTACTTCCTGATCGCCCTGGGCTCAGGCGTGCTGCTCGTCTTCGCGGTGCTGGTCCTGCTTTACCGCCGCTTCCTCGCACCGTTCGTTAACATGGGCTCGCTTCTGATCGCTCCGTTGGGGGCGGCCATAGCGCTGCACGTTACCGGCAACCCCCTCTCGCTGCCGGTGTTCATCGGCATCCTGATGCTGTTCGGGATCGTCGCGAAGAACTCGATCCTCCTCGTCGACTTCGCGGTCGAGATGATGAACCACGGGATGCCGAAGGACGAGGCGATCTATGAAGCCGGGCACAAGCGCGCCCAGCCGATCGTCATGACCACCGTCGCGATGGTTGCCGGCATGCTCCCGATCGCTTTGTCGCTGTCCGGTGACTCAAGCTGGCGCGCGCCGATGGGCGTGACCGTGATCGGCGGCCTGATCTTTTCGACGATCCTAACGCTGCTCCTGGTCCCGGCCTTCTTCTCGATCGCGATCGATATCGAGCAGTGGATCGGTCGCAGGTTCCACAAGCTCGTCGGCCAGGGCGCCCATCGCGCCCCATCGGGGCAGGCGCCGCAACCGGCAGAGTGAACCGAGCGCCAAGCTCGTCTATTGATGAGCCGATGGATGCGACGACACAGCGCTCCGCACTAGCGCGGTTCAACCCGGCCCAGCCGGGGGCCGCCGGAATGAAGATTGCTGCCACTGGGCTGCTGGTCCTGATGGCCGCGACCTTCGCTGTGACGCGCGCGCTCGAGCAAAACTTTCCATGGCTGTCGTTCGTGAAGGCCTTTGCCGAAGCGGCGATGGTCGGTGGACTCGCCGACTGGTTCGCGGTGACTGCCCTCTTCCGCCACCCTCTCGGCCTGCCGATCCCGCACACCGCGATCATCCCGCGCAACAAGGATCGGATCGGCGAGGCACTCGCGAATTTCATCCGCGAAAATTTCCTCGTCCCGTCGGTGGTTGCTCGACGGATGCGGAACATCGACGTAGCCGGGGCCGTCGGTCGCTTCCTCCAAACGCCCGCCGGCGAGGGCACGCGCATCCGTGCGGGCGCCTCCCGCCTGATCGCCGATATTTTCGAGAGCCTCGACGACGAGCGGCTGGGCGGCATCGTCAAGGGAGCCATCTCGACGCGGATCCGAAAGATGGAAGTCTCGCCCCTCCTCGGCCACGCCCTGGCCTCGGCCATCAACGAGGATCGGCACGTCCCAATGCTCGAAGCGGCGATCCGCTGGACCGCCCGGGCACTCGAAGCGAATGAACCGCTGATCCGCGACATGGTGCACAAGAAGGCGAACTGGGCGCTGAAGCTCGCCGGCCTGGACGCAAAGCTTGCCGACGCGATCATCGATGGGTTGAGGAAGCTGACGGTCGAGATGTCGACCGATCCCGCTCACCCCGTGCGCGTAAAGGTCGAGGAAGCCTTGGCTCAGCTCGCCAACGATCTGCAGACCCGACCCGAAACCCGCGAGCGCGTAGAGGCGATCAAGGAGCAGCTGCTGGACAACCGCTCGGTCGGCCTTTGGCTCGACACCCTGTGGCAGAAATCCCGCGAGGCCGTGATCAAGGCTGCTCGAAATCCTGACGCCGCGTTTGCCGGCAAGCTTGGCGAAGTGCTGAAATCGATGGGGGCGACCCTCGAGAGCGACCCGCGAATTCGCGCCGCAATCAACCAGTTCGCACGACGCGCCGTGGTCGGAATGTCGGCGAGCTACGGAGGCTCGATGGTCAAATTGGTGTCGGAGACTGTCCGCGGTTGGGACGCGGGCACGGTCACGGCGAGGCTGGAAAGTGCGGTCGGCCGCGATCTTCAATACATCCGCATCAACGGAACGCTGGTCGGCGGCCTCGTCGGCGTCGCCATCCACGTCCTGGACACGCTTTGAGCATCACCGTCCGCGAAGCAGAAGCTTCGGACGCGCCGAGGCTCGTCGAACTGATCATCGCCTTGGGTCATCCGATCGAGGAAGCAGACGTCAGCCGAAACCTCGAGATCCTTGCGCAAAATGGAATGCTCCCACTCGTGGCCACCGATGGCGACGAGGTGATCGGTATGTGCGGGATTTCCGCCATGGTGACCGTCCATCGCCCGGCGCCGGTCGGTCGGGTGTCGGTAATGATCGTGGACGAGGCCCATCGCGGGCACGGCATCGGCGCTCTGCTCATGACCGAAGCGGAAAGACGCCTCTCGCAACGCGGCTGCAAGATCATCGAAGTGACCAGCAACATGCGCCGCGATCGGGCGCATCATTTTTACAAGCGGCTCGGCTACGAACGAACGAGCTACCGCTTCATGAAAAGGCTGGACTAGCCGGCGCTTCGGCGCTCGATCGTCGCTCCGACCGCGCTGAGCTTCTCTTCGAGCCGCTCGTAGCCGCGGTCGAGGTGGTAGACCCGGAGAACCTCCGTTTCCCCCTCCGCGGCGAGGCCGGCGAGAATCAGGCTCATCGAAGCCCGGAGGTCGGTCGCCATGACCTGAGCGCCGGTCAATTTCTCGACTCCGTGGACGACTGCGGAGCGTCCGTGGATCTCGACCTCGGCGCCCATTCGACGAAGCTCGGGAACGTGCATGTAGCGGTTCTCGAAAATCGTTTCTTCGAGGAAGCTCTGGCCCTCGGCTCGACAGAGCATGGCCATGAACTGCGCCTGCATGTCGGTCGCGAAACCGGGGAACGGGGAGGTCGAGAGCGCCAGCGGCCTCAACCCGCCATTGGCGCTGATCTTGATGCCTTTATCATGGAATTCGATGACTAGCCCGGCCTGGGCGAGTGCATTGAGGGTGGCCTGCATGTCATCCGCACGGGCGCCAACCAGGTTGATGGATCCACCCGTAAGGGCCGCGGCGCAAGCGTAGCTTCCCGCCTCGATGCGGTCGGGCATCACCTCGTAGGTCGTACCGTGAAGCCCTTCGACGCCATCGATGATGAGGTGGCCAGAGCCGATGCCTTCGATCCTGGCGCCCATGGCCACGAGCAGGTTGCAGAGGTCGACGATTTCCGGCTCGCGTGCGGCGTTGAACAGCTGAGTCCGGCCGGTCGCGAGGACTGCCGCCATGACGGCATTTTCCGTCGCTCCGACGGAAACCACGGGGAAGCTGTAATCTCCTCCGCTCAGCCGTCCCCTGGGTGCGGTTGCCTTTACATAACCGGCGGCAAGCTCGATCTCGGCGCCGATGGCTTCAAGCGCCCTCAAGTGGAGGTCGATCGGACGGTCGCCGATGGCGCAGCCGCCCGGAAGCGAAACCGTGGACTCGCCAGCGCGCGCCAGCATCGGCCCGAGGACGAGGATGGACGCGCGCATCTTGCGCACCATGTCATAGGGCGCGACGGTTGAGCTGATGTCGCTCGCCCTGAAGCTGACCTTGCGGCCGAACTCGCCCTTTTTCACGCCTGCGACGCTGGTCGAAACGCCAAGCTGGTTCATCAGGTGGCTGAAGCTGTCGACGTCGGCGAGACGCGGCAGGTTGGTAAGGGTCAGATTCTCTTCGGTGAGGAGAGCGCAGGGGATCAAGGTCAGCGCGGCATTCTTCGCGCCGGAAATGGGAATGTCGCCCTTGAGCTTGTTGCCGCCCTTGATCCAGATGCTGTCCATCGGCGCCGTTTAGCGCCGATCAGCGGACTCGCAAGCAGTGGGGGAAATCAGGCCTTCTCGAGGGTGCACTGAAGCGGGTGCTGATTTTCCCGCGCGAAGTCGATGACCTGGCTGACCTTGGTCTCGGCGACTTCGTAGGTGAACACGCCGCAGACCGCGATTCCCTGCTGGTGCACCTGCAGCATAACCCGGGTCGCGTCCTCGATGCTCATCGAGAAGAAGCGCTGGAGCACCAGAACGACGAACTCCATCGGAGTGTAATCGTCGTTGAGCATCAGGACTTTGTAATTGGAAGGCTTCTTGGTGCGCGGACGCGTGCGCGTCGCGACACCGGTCTCGATCTCGCCGATCCCGCCGTCGTCTTCCCGTTCGTCGCTCATCGTCCAACGCATAGCCATAGGATTACTAAGATATGGCAAGCCGCGAACGCCTAGCAAGGCGGGTAGATGCGGACCGTGCTCAAAAAAGCGTGAGACACAAAAAAAGACGGCCGCCCGGGGAGAGAGGTGGGCGGCCGTCTATCATTGCCTGATCAGGAGGGGAGAGGCGTCAGGCAACGAGCTTGTTGATACGCTCCGCGTTCAGCGTGGCGCGCGACTGGATCGGCTGGATGGCCTCACCAGCAAGCTTCACGAAGGTCTCGGTCAAACGCGAGCTCTCGGTGACGAAGCGGTCGAACTGCGCACGAGCAAACTCGCTCTGCAGCTGGATGAACTCGCTGGCCGACTTGGCTTCGGCGAGTGCACGAACGGCATCCGCCGCCCGCTCGATGCCCTCACGGCCCGTCTCGACGACGTCCTGGCCGAGCGAGCGAGCACCTTCGACGGCGATCTTGCCGGCGTCGACGAGCGCCTCGACGTTGCCCTTGCTGACTTCGGTCAGCTCTTCGATCGCCTTTTGCGAACGCTTCACGGCTTCCTGGCCACGCTCACCGGCATCGGCGAACAGGGTCTGGAACGAACCCGTGTTGGGGAGGGCGTTGAAGCCCGCGAACCAGTTGTTGGTGTTCTTGGTCACAGTCTCGATCCTTTCCTTGGCGGCGGGCTTACGAGCACCAGCGGCCTTTGCTGCGCGCCGCGGCTTTGCGCGACGTGCGGTTTTCACAGCCGAGCGGGTGGCCTTCGCCTGATCCTTGGTGGCGCGAGCCGCCTTCGTGATCGTCCGCTTGGAAGTCTTCACAGCAACTGCGGGAACCTCTTTCGCAACTTCGCCAGCAGCTTCGATCGCCTTCGTCGCGACCTCTGCGCCGGTGTCGATTGCCGTCTGAGTTTCGTCTGCCATTGCTTCAATTTCCTTCTATTGTGCGGTGCAACATAATTTATTGCAGTGCAGCTTTCAAGGGCTAATTTTGTGCGGTGCAACAGACCGCCGCTTGACGGGCTCGGGTGGCCGGACCAAGAGCGCTCATGGACCTAGACGACGTCGATCATCCGACCCGCCGCCGCCGTGGCCTGTTGGTCGTGCTCTCTTCCCCATCGGGCGCGGGCAAATCGACCATCAGCCGAATGCTGTTGGAAGCCGACCCAAACATCAGCATGTCCGTCAGCGCCACCACTCGTCCGATGCGGCCCGGCGAAGTCGAGGGTGTGGATTACCATTTCGTCGATAATGCCGAATTCGAGCGGCTGATCGAGGCAGACGAATTTGCCGAATGGGCATATGTCTTCGACCACCTGTACGGCAGCCCGAAGGAGCCGATCAAGGAAGCGCTCAAGGACGGTCGGGACACGCTATTCGACATTGACTGGCAAGGTACTCAGCAGCTCGAATATGCCTTTCGAACCGACCTCGTGCTCATTTTCATCCTGCCGCCGTCAATGGACGAGCTTGAACGCCGCCTCCATCAGAGGGGGACGGACAGCGACGAGATTATCGCCGGAAGGATGAGGCGCGCGGCATCTGAAATCGGTCACTGGGCCGAATATGACTATGTGCTGATCAACGAGGACATGTCGAAGTGCCTCGAAGACGTCCGAGCAATTATTGCCGCAGAGCGTCTTCGCCGAGAACGCCAACCCTATCTCCTCAGGTTCGTCAGAAAGTTGGTCGCACGCCCTAATTGAGAAGTTCGAGGAAACGTGCCGCGGCAAGGAAGTCCCAACGGCGGTTGGCGAGCGCCGCCTCGGCTTCCGCGTCCGAGCCCCATTGTTCGAGCTGCCACCGGTCATCGAGGCTGACGGCATCCCACGCCTGGTCCGCGGTGAAGGCGCCGTCGAGAACCCCGAGCGCGGCGACAAGCGACCCGCCGATGGTGACGAGCGGCGACAGGCCCGCGAGACGAAAGGCATCGAGAGCCGAGATGGCGTGGACGAGCCGCTCGACGGTCGCAGCCGGCTGGGCGACGTGGGAAATGCCGCTCGTCGTGTTGAAGTCGACGTCGAAACGCCGCCGTCCCCAGCCGAGCAGCGCATTCCAGTCCTTCTCCTGCCGCTCGATCAGGCCCTTCGGACCCTCGGCTCGATAGCAAGCCAAGTCCGCCTCCGCGTACCGCTCCAGCCCGCCTGCGAAGGCTTCCTTGTCCGGACCGATCCGATCGATGGCGGCGTTTGCGAGCCCAGTCAGCGGCATCGCGCGTGGATCGATCCTTTCCTCGACCCTGTTCCACTCTTCGGCAATCGCCCTTGCTAGCGCCTCGGTCGGCACAACCAGCGGCTTCCGAGCCGGCGTTCGCAGCGGTTTGCCGTCCAGCTCAACGCCCCAGCCGCCGTCCCGTCCCGCGACCTCCGCGAGCGTCCAGAAGCGCTTCATCCGCGCTCCCGGTCCTGCTGCTCCCATCCCTTCTTGAGGAGCTTTGGCGCGAAGACGGCGTCGATCGTGCCGATGATTGCAAGGATGGCGCCGACGGTCGGCCAACCACCCTCGCGCAGCAAATCAGTATAGATGATCGCGATTCCGAGAAAAAAGGTGGCGAGGCCCAATAGCCGCACCCCCATGTAGAGGTGGAAGCGCCGTCTCCAGAGATCCTCGTCAGCCATAGAATTGCCCCCTGCCCCCTTCGAGGATGGCGAGAACGTCGAGCGGTTTGTCGGCGACCGCGATGGCCCCGGCGTCGAGCATCTCGTGCGCCTCGTGATAGCCCCAGCCGGCACCGATCCCGATCGCTCCTGCAGAAACCGCCATGCCCATGTCGAAGGCGGTGTCGCCGATCACGATCGTGGTCTCCGGCGAAGCGCCCGCATCGGCCATGGCCTGCTCCACCATCGACGGATGGGGCTTTGAGGGATGCCGATCTGCGGTCTGGAGCGAGACGAAGCGGTCGACGATTCCATGGCAGTCGAGGCAGAGCGAGAGTCCCCGCTCGGACTTTCCGGTCGCGACCGCGAGGAGCCAGCCGTCTGCCTCAAGGGTGTTCAGTAGCTCCGGAATGCCTTCGAACAGCGGCTCCTCGATCTTCCCTTCGGCGCGGGCCCGCTGGAAGTGCCGCTTGTAGCTTTCGGCGAGGAGGACGTGGCGGTCGCGGCTCTCTTCTGGAACCAGGGTCGCGATCGCTTCGACGAGGCTCAATCCGATGACCCGGCGGCTCGCTTCCGGCGGCGGCACGGTGAAGCCATGGTCGCTGAACGCTCCGGACAGCGCCGCGAAGATGTTTCCGCAGCTGTCGACCAAGGTCCCATCGCAGTCGAAAACCGCCAACCTATTCATTCACTCCCCTCGCTTCGTCGATGGCCTCGACAATGTCTGTCCTTCCGGCGCCGAGCTGGCCGGCGATCGTCGCGGCCAGATCTTCACCCGACTTATGCTGGTTGAACTTGCGCGTACCGCGGATCTCGATCGGGTCCAGCTCGAAGCCGACGATCGCCTTGGTCATCGCCCCGAACTTCCCCTCGCCCATCTTGGCTCGAGTCCAGGGCCTTTCCGGCTGATGGATCCCTTCGAAACGCTCGCTCAACCCGTCAAGAAGGTCGATGAGCTCTTCATCGGCAAGCGGGCGCGCAATGCCCTCGATCTCCACGGCTTCGTAATGCCAGGTCGGCACCTGGTTCTCGGAAACGTACCAGTTCGCGCTTTGATAGGCCTCCCGTCCCGATACGCTGATCAGGATTCGCCGACCCGAGAGATGCTCGGCGATCCGGTTGCGACGAGCGACGTGAAAGCGAACGCGGCCCTCCGCAGTGACGAGAACAGGCGCGTGAACGACGAACAATCCCTCGCCCGAGGATGTGAAGATGTGGGCGAAAGAGCGATCGGCAATGAAATTCAGAAGGTCGTCCCGGCCCTCCCAGGCGAAGGCGCGATTGGGATGCATCAGCGCCTCCGCTGCGACTGCGAGCGCGAGCGGCGTTCCCCACGCCGGTTGCGGCGGCGCTCGCGGGCGGCGGCACTGACCTTGCGCTGCTTGGCCTCGGGCGATTGCGACGGCCTGGGCGCGTCGAGCGGCATGCTCTCGCCGTGCATCACCTCGAAACCGAGGGTCGTCAGGGTGTCCGACATGTGAGGCGGCAGTTCGGCGGTGACATCGATCACCCCGTCCGGGGCATCGATCCGAAGTCGGCGCGCGTGGAGATGCAGCTTCCGGCTGACTCCTCCGGTGAGGAAGGCCTCCGCCCCACCATATTTGGCATCGCCGACGATCGGATGACCAATCGCGGCCATATGCGCGCGAAGCTGGTGCGTGCGCCCCGTCAGCGGCTGAAGCTCAACCCAGGCGGCGCGATTGCCGGCGCGGTCGATTACCCGCCAGCGGGTTTTAGCAGGAAGTCCGTGCTCCTCGCTGATGTGCATCTTCTCGCCGCCCGTACCGGGCTGCTTGGCGAGCGGAGCATCGACCAGCCCCTCATCCCCCGAAGGAACGCCGACGATCAGCGCCCAATAGACCTTCCGCGCCGTGCGCCCGGAAAATGACTTGGAGAAATGTCCGGCCGACCGGGCCGTCTTCGCAACGAGCAAGGCGCCCGACGTGTCCTTGTCGAGCCGGTGAACGAGCTTCGGCCTGTTGCCCTCGTCACCCGCGAGACCGTCCAGGAGCCGGTCGAGATGATGGTGGGTCTTGGTTCCACCCTGCGTCGCGAGCCCCGGCGGCTTGTTCAGCACGAAGGCGCTCGGGTCTTCGTAGATGACCATGTCGCGAACGAGCTCCGCTTCCTCAGTCGAGAGCGGCTCGCGCCTGCGCTCGGGGCGAGGCGATCGCGCTGGCGTCGCCTCGGCGGCCGGAACCTGGATCGTCTGGCCGGCCTCGATCCGGTCGCCGGGCGTCGCTCGCTTGCCGCCGAGCTTGAGCTGACCCGTCCGGGACCAGCGGGAGAGCATGTTGAAGCTGATGTCGGGAGCGTTGCGCTTGAACCAGCGGTCCAGGCGGATGCCGTCGTCATCGTCGGAAACGGTAAAGGTGCGCGGCTCGGCCATTGGGGCGCGCTTAGCCCCGCGAACTCCAATAGTCGAACGCCTGCGCCTGCAGCTTGTTGATCAAGCGCCTGGCCTTTGGGCCTTCCCAAAGCCCGGTATAACCGTGCTTCTTCGCTCCGCCGACCCACCAGCCCTGCCCCGGAAGGCCGTCGGACTGCCGCACGACGAGAACTGCAAGCTCCGGCTCGCCCTGCTCCTCTGCCTCATCATCGACATAGGCAAGCACCTTGCACAGTGCCCGCATCTTGGGCCGGGTGAAATCATGCCCGAGCAGCTGGAGCGTCTCGGAATAGGTGATCGGCTGCCTGGCCGACGCGCTCGAGATGAGAATTGAGCGAACTTCGGCCGGATCGGCGAGCAGTCCTGCCGTATCGGTCACTGCGGCTGCTGGGTGACCGGCGTCAACTCGAACACGTCGAGCTTCGAATTGCCCTGCGGCCATGGGATCACGAGGCGCCACTTGAAGGGCGCGATCCGCTCGAACACGCCGGCCATGTCCCGCTTCGGATCTTCTGCGTAGGCCAACGGCTGATCCTCATCCCCGAGTGCCAGACTGCCGAGGAAAATGAGCCGCTCCGGCCGGTCATCCTCCCACAGGCGACCGGCTGGGCGCTGGCTTCCCGTCTGCTTGACGATCGTCAACAGGTCGCCTTCCACCTCGACGTAGCAGAAGAACGGCTTGAAGCGCTCAAACGCCGGCCCTTTCGAGTTCACCCGGCCGAGCTTGATGAGCCGGCAATTGTAGCTTCCAGGAGTGGGCGCCGGCCGAGCAAGCCCAGCTCGTGGCCGAAGAAGCGCTCCTTCCGCATCGACCTCTTTTCCGGCCGTCTTGTGAGCGTCCTGAAGTCCCTCCTGCCAGGCAAGGCCGAGGCGTTCGATTCGCTGCTTGTCGGCGTCGGTCGCGACGCCTTCCCAGACGTCAGCCTTCGTCTGCGGTTCGGCAATGATCGACGGGCGCGGCTTGTCGGTCTCGCTCGCCGTTGTACAGGCAGCTAGAAACAGCGCCAGAAGTATGGTGAGGCCGCGACTTGCCACGAACCAAAAGTGGCATTGGCCGGGATCAGTTGCAACTAACATGGCGCAAAGCATTCGCTTTGATTTGCCGCTGACGGCCTCTAGGCGCGCGAGGGATGAATCGCGCCGACGCCAAGGCCCAGGACCATATCGATGCCCGCCAGGGCTTTACGCTGGGCGTCGCTGCTTACGGCCTGTGGGGCGTACTTCCCATTTATTTCAAAGCATTACGGTCGATCGACGCTGCCGACATCGTTGCTCACCGGATTGTCTGGTCGGTACCGGTCCTGGCAGCGCTCCTGACTGTCACCCGGGCCTGGAAGGAAGTCGGCGAGGCCCTTCGGAACCGGCGCGCGCTCGCAATGCTCTTCGTCACCGCCGCCCTCATCGGGGTCAACTGGCTACTTTACGTCTATGCGGTGAACAGCGGGCACATCCTGGCCGGGAGCCTTGGCTATTACCTCAACCCGCTCGCCAACGTCCTGCTCGGTCGGATCGTTCTGAAGGAACGGCTCGTGCTTCTGCAATGGGCCGCCGTTGCCCTCGCCGCCGCTGGAATTTCGGCCCTTGCAATAGGAGCGCTCAGCCAGCTGTGGATCAGCCTGACGCTCTGCGCGAGCTTCGCGACCTACGGCCTTCTGCGGAAAATCGCGCCGGTGGATGCAGTCGCGGGCCTCGCGATCGAAACCGGGATATTGCTTCCCTTCGCTGGTGGCTGGCTCATCTTGGCCTTCCTTTCCGGCGACCAGATCTTCGGCTCGTCCGCGATCGATGTCCTGTTGATCGCTCTTGCTGGAATCGTGACCGCAACTCCGCTCTTGTTGTTCACGGCGGCGGCGAAGCGGCTCCGCTACTCGACGCTGGGCATGCTTCAATTCCTCGCACCAACGCTTCAGTTCCTTTTGGCGGTCGCAATTTACGGAGAGCCGTTCACTTTGGCGCACGCCATTGCCTTCGGGGCGATCTGGACGGCCCTCGGCCTCTACGTCTTGGCCATCCTTCGCCAGGTCTCCGCGTCAGTCGCCTTGCCCGAATGAGGA
The DNA here is from genome assembly GCA_046731355.1 of Pseudomonadota bacterium. Lineage (GTDB taxonomy): Bacteria > Pseudomonadota > Alphaproteobacteria > Sphingomonadales > Sphingomonadaceae > Sphingomicrobium. The sequence continues at coordinate 25,800 of JBKPKZ010000185.1, forward strand.
ACATGGCGCAGGTTCGTTCAATGCCAGTGAAGAAGATCCTCGCCGCCGCCGCTCTGCTCGCCCTAACGTCCTGCGACCCGATGTACGGGCAGGATCCCTACGGCCCGCAACCCTATCCCGGACCGGCACCCTATCCGCAGGATCAATATCCGGGTGCGCCCACCCCCTATCCGGGACCGGCGCCTTATCCGCAGCAGCCCTACCCGGGAACGCCCGCTCCTTATCCCGGCCAGCCGTATCATCCGTCTCCACCGGAGTGCGTGATCAGTTCGTCGCGGGACTGGACGGCTTGGATCAATCGCATGCCCGGCACGGGGGCTCCGACCCTGGTCATCAGCGGCAAAGTCGTAACGCCGACGGGCGGCTACCAGGTTGCGTTCGACCCCCGTATTCAGGTTCGCAAGGGCTATCCGGCCCAGGCCTTCGTTACGCTCGACGTCGCTTCTCCGGGCAGTGCTCCGGCATCGCAGGCCCAGGTGACTCACGAGGTCCGCTGGGAATGGCCGCTCAACCAGCCGATTGGAAGCGTGATCGTCAGCTGCGGCGACAAGACGCTTGCTGAAATCACGCGCATCCAAACCGCCTACTAAAGCTGCTAAAGGCGGCCACTGGAAATGAGGTCGCAAAGCATGTTCAACATCGTTTCGCTGATCATCGGCTTCGTTGCGCTGGTGCTCGCAGTTGTCGCGTTCCTGCCGCTGCTCGGCTGGGCCAACTGGCTCATCATCCCGCTCGCAATCATTGGAGCGGGCGTTGGAGTGCTCGGCCAGGGCACGGCCGGGCGCAACCTCAACCTGTTCGTGATCGTCGTCGGCATCGTCCGGTTGATGCTGGGCGGGGGCATCTTGTGAAGACCGACCCTCGCGTCGATGCCTACATCGAGAAGGCAGCCCCTTTCGCACGGCCGATCCTGAAGCATGTTCGAGCCCGGGTTCATGCCGTCGCTCCGGAGGCAGAGGAAACACTGAAATGGAGCATGCCGAGCTTCACGATCGGCGGCAAAATCCTGATGGGAATGGCCGCTTTCAAGGCGCACGCGGTCGTCGGCTTCTGGCGCGGCGAGGAAATGGGGGTCGAGACCTCGAAGGACGCCATGGGGCAGCTCGGCAAGCTGAAGTCGGTTGAGGACCTTCCGCCCGAAGACCAGTTCGACGCCATGATCCTGAAGGGCGTCGACCTTGCCAGAAGCGCTCCTGCTCCTCGCAAGACCAAGCATGAACCCAAACCGCAGCCAAGCCTTCATCCGGAGTTCGCATCGGCGCTCGCTGCCGCACCGAAAGCGAGGGAAGTCCTGGACGGCTTCCCGCCCTCGGCGCAGCGCGAATATCTCGACTGGGTCTCGGAGGCGAAGCAGGACGCCACCCGGCAGAAGCGCATCGCCGATGCCATCGAATGGCTGAGCGAAGGCAAGCGCCGGCACTGGAAATACGAAAACTGCTGAGCGCTGCTAACGGGACATGATCAGCGCGGGGCCGAACCTGGTTTCCGTCTCGCCTTCGACCGTAAACCCGCACCTTTCGTAAAATCCCCGAGCGCCCGGGGCGGCGATCACCGTCAGGCTGAGGCCCGCTCGAAGCGCCTCGTGAGTGGCCAACTCTACCAACGTCTTGCCTACTCCGCGGCCCCAGAGGTGCGGTTCGACAAAGAGGCCGTCGAGCTCCGCCTGGTCTTCGTCGATGACCAACACGATGAACCCGGCGGTGCCTTCGACACCTTCGGCAACGGTGACCTGCCCGTGCTCGATCCGGGCAAGCGGAAGGTCGATCGCTTCCGGGTTGGCTTCCAGCTGCTCCCGGTATTCAGGCACCGCGGTCGAGGCGCGATGCATCAGCTCCTCGAGGTCGAGCCGCTCGTTCGGCCTCGCCAGCCGAGTCCAGACCGGGAGGCTAGCGAGCCTTGACGTACCGCCCAGGGGCATCCTCGATGGCCTCCAGCTTGCCCTTGCCCGGGATCCGGGCGCCCTTGGCGTCAACGGTCTTCGGATTCTGGGATTTCACCCAGTCGATCCAGTCGGGCCACCAGCTACCCTTGTGCTCCTCCGCTCCCTCGATGAACGCCTCCAGCGACTTCGACGGTCGGTCGTTGACCCAATACTGATATTTCTGGGCGGCCGGCGGGTTGACCACGCCCGCGATATGGCCGGAGCCGGCGAGCAGGAACCGCTTCGGCCCCGCAAAATGGTTCATGATCTTCCAGACGCTTTCGGGCGGAGCGATATGGTCCTCGCGACCGGCCTGGACATAGGTCGCGGTCACCACCTTCTCGATATCGATCGGGACGTTCGCGACGCTGATGCC
>JBKPKZ010000186.1:0-3047 GCA_046731355.1 Pseudomonadota bacterium
GTCTCGGTGACCTGGGTCTCGATCTCGGCCCTCTTGTCGCCCATCGCATCATTGAGGCTGACCCGGCTGACGACTGCGCGCATCGCGCTTTCCGCGACCTGCTTGATCGTCTCGTCGGGATCCGCGAGCTGGTAGAGGTAAAGCTCCGGGGTGCGGATGTTCCAACGCACCGAATAGGCGATGTCCAGCAGGTTCTGGTCGCCCGTCAGCATCAAATCATTGCCTTCGCTCGACCCGAGATCGATCGAGCGGATGTTCTCGACGTCGATCTTCGTGACCCGGTCGATCGGCGAGGGCAAGGTGAACCCGACGCCCGGGCCGAGGGTAGCGCTGTAGCGCCCGAAGCGGCTGACCACCCCGCGCTGGCCCGGCGCAACGACGTGCGTCGACGTGAGGACAAGCCACAAGAGGGCGAGCGCCCCCAATGCCCACATGACGATCGAGCCCGTGGGCCGGCCGGGAAGGCCGCCTCCGCCGCCGCCGAAGCGCTCGCGGCCCCGGCGCAGGAACTCGTCGATCGAAGTGACCTGGCGCGGCGTCGTCCCGCTCGAACGCCTGCGCTTGGGCGGGGTCTCGCCCCACGGGCCCTTGCCCGATGGATCGTCAACGCCCTCGGGCTCTCCGCCGCCCGGCGCACCCCACGGACCCTTGTTGTCGCTGAAAAGGGCTCGCGCCCTAGGGCCAAGCCCCGAAATGATGGTCATGGAACCACTATAGGGAGCGCTCTGGTTGAAAAACAGTGGCAACCAAGCGTCCAGTGCCTATGTCGCACCCTCCATGACGATCGAGACCGACGCTTTGGCCCTGCTGGACGAGCACCCACAGGCGCGCAGAATCCGCTCGCGGCGGCTGGGCGACGGTGTTGCGACCTTGATTGTCGACGTGACCGGGCTCGGGAATGCCGAGCGGTCAACGCTCGAACGCGAGCTCCACGACGCGGCATCGGCGCTCGAAGGCGTGGACGAAGTCCGAATCGCGATGACCGCGTCACAGCCGCGGCGGACCCTTATCGCGGTCGGCAGCGGCAAGGGCGGGGTGGGCAAATCCACGGTCTCCGCCAACCTCGCCATTGCCCTTGCCCGGTCCGGCAAGAAGGTCGGGCTGGTCGATGCGGACGTCTACGGCCCCTCGCAGCCGACCCTGCTCGGCACGGACGCGAAGCCGACGGCCGAGAACGACCAGCTCATCCCGGTCGAGGCCCATGGGCTGAAGTTCCTGTCGCTGGGACAACTTGTGTCTCCGGGTCACGCGCTTGCCTGGCGCGGGCCGATGGCGACCGGCGCGCTGGCCAAGCTGATCGAAGCCGACTGGGGCGAGGCCGAAATCCTGGTCGTCGACCTTCCGCCCGGGACCGGAGACGTGCAGCTTTCGCTGATCCAGAAGTCCCGGCCGGACGGGGCGGTGATCGTCTCGACCCCGCAAGACCTGTCGCTGATCGACGCGACGAGGGCGATCGACCTCTTTCGCAAGATGGACGTGCCGGTCCTCGGGATCATCGAGAACATGGCCGGTTACACCTGCCCGCATTGCGGCGAGGGCTCGGATCCCTTCGGGAGCGGCGGCGCCGAGGCCGCTGCAAGCCGGATCGGTATCCCGTTCCTCGGCCGGCTGCCGCTGTCGGCGGCCATCCGGTCGGCGTCGGACGCGGGCAATCCTCCCTCCGCTGGCGACGGTCCCGAGGCGAAGGCCTTCGCCGATCTCGCCGCCGAAGTTCTGAAGGGGCTGGAAACGGTTCGCGGCTGAAGCATTGAAGCGGAAGGAGACGAGCCATGCCGCTGACCCGCGACGAAGACATCAAGGACCTGCTTGCGAGCGCCCGCACCATCGCGGTGTTCGGCTGCTCCGACCGGCCCGACCGGCCGTCCTACGGAGTTGCAGCCTTCCTTCAGGGGCATGGCTACCGGATGCTCCCGGTCAACCCGCAGATTACCGGCGAGCGCGTCCACGGCGAATTTGTCTGGCGGGACCTCGGGCAGATCGGGGTTCCGATCGACATCGTCGATATCTTCCGCCGGCCGATCGCCGCGGGCGAAGCGGTCGATCAGGCGATCGACGCCGGCGCGAAAGCTGTCTGGATGCAGCTCGGCATCGTCAATGAAGAGGCGGCGTCCCGTGCCGAGGCCGCGGGCCTGAAGGTCGTCATGGATCGCTGCACCAAGATCGAGATCGCGAGGCTAGGGGTCCCGGCGATCGAACCGGCGAGCTAGGCCGCAGCGACCGTCATCTCCGGCACCAGGAGGGTCGGGGAATCCACTCCGCGACGAAACTCGAGGTCGCTTGCCGGTTCGAGCGAAGCGAACATGTCGACGAGGTTCGAAGCGATCGTGATTTCCGCGACCGGCTCGGCGATCTCGCCGCCCCGGACCATGAAGCCGGCTGCGCCGCGGCTGTAATCGCCTGTCACTGCGTTCACGCCCTGGCCGATCAGTTCGGTGACGAGCACGGCCTCGGGGCAGGCGGCGAGCAGCTCCTCGCGGCTTCTCCGGCCGGAGGCGATGAATAGATTGCTCGGGCCCGCGCCCGGTGGCCCGCTCGCTCCGCGCACCGCATGACCGGTCGGCAGCACACCGAGTTGCCTCGCCGCGGCGCTGTCGGCGATCCAGGTCCTCAAGGTTCCGTCCTCGACCAGCGCCATGAGCCCAACCGGCAGCCCCTCGCCGTCGAACTGTCTCGATCGCAATCCCCGCGGTCGAAGCGGATCGTCGATGATCCGAACGCCCTTCGCGAACACCTGCTGGCCGAGCCTATCCTGGAGGAAACTCGACTTGCGGGCGACCGACGAGCCGGTGATCGCCCCGATGAAATGGCCGAGCAGAGTGCCAGCGACGCGCGGATCGAAAAGGACCGGATAGCGGCCGGGCTTCGGCTTCCTGGGGTTCAGCCTGGCGATTGCCCGCTCGCCGGCAAGCCGGCCTGTCACTTCGGGTAAATCGACGTCTTCGAGGTGGCGCGCCCCGTGCCAGGCGCTGTCGCGCTGCATCGAGGCGCCTTCGCCGGCGATGACCGAGGCGGAATTGCTGTGCCCGGTTGCCCGATAGGCTCCCGAA
>JBKPKZ010000187.1:0-8992 GCA_046731355.1 Pseudomonadota bacterium
CCGAGATCCCCTACCAGGTCGGCAAGTCCGGCCTTGTCGAGAAGATCGCTGAAGCAGCCAAGGACAAGCGCATCGAGGGTGTCTCCGACATCCGCGACGAGTCCAACCGCGAAGGCGTCCGGATTGTCATCGACCTGAAACGTGACGCGACGCCCGACGTCGTCCTCAACCAGCTCTGGCGGCATACGCCTGCACAATCGAGCTTCCCGGCGAATATGCTCGCGATCCGTGGCGGGCGCCCGGAAACGCTGACTCTCCGCGACATCATCGAGAGCTTCGTCCGGTACCGCGAAGAGGTCATCACCCGTCGCTCGAAATTCGAGCTGCTCAAGGCCCGCGAACGGGCCCACATCCTGCTCGGCCTCGTTGTGGCGGTGACCAACCTCGACGAGGTGGTGAAACTGATTCGCGGTTCGGCGAGCCCGGCCGAAGCACGCGAAAAACTGCTCGCCCGCCAATGGCCTGGCGCGGAGATTCGCCCCTACATAGCACTGGTCGAAGCGGTCGAGCCGCAGGGCAAGTCGGACATCTATCAGCTCTCTGAAGCCCAGGTGAAGGCGATCCTCGAGCTTCGCCTGCATCGCCTGACGGCGCTCGGGCGCGACGAGATCGGCAAGGAACTTCAGGAACTGGCGGAATCGATCGGTGAGCTGCTCGAAATCTTGGCCAACCGCGTCCGTCTATATGAGGTGATGCGGCAGGAGTTCGACGAGGTCGAATCCGAGTTCGCGACGCCGCGCATGAGCGAGCTGGCACCCGCTGCCGAAGGCATCGAGGACGAGGACCTCATCGAGCGCGAGGACATGGTCGTGACCGTGACCATGACCGGCTACATCAAGCGCACTCCACTGGCCCTGTTCCGGGAACAGAAGCGCGGCGGCAAGGGCCGCGCCGGAATGCAGACGAAGGACGAGGACGCGGTAACGACCCTGTTCGTCACTTCGACCCACAACCCGGTACTGTTCTTCTCCAACCTCGGTCGCGTCTATCGGATGAAGGTATGGCGCCTGCCGGAAGGTGGCCCGAACACCAAGGGTCGGCCAATGATCAACCTTCTGCCGCTGGCCGACGGTGAGACCATCTCGACCGTGCTCCCGTTGCCCGAGGACGAAAATGAATGGGGCGGACTGCACATCATGTTCGCGACCGCGCACGGCACCGTCCGCCGCAACAGCATGGCCGCGTTCACGAACATCCCGACCGCCGGCAAGATCGCCATGCGTTTCGGCACGGCATCGATCGAAGGCGCGGACAATGGCGACGATAATGATGAAGAGCAGGCGGACCCGACCGATCGCCTGATCGGTGTCGAGTTGCTGACCGAGGGAGACGACGTCCTCATCGCCACCCGCAACGGCAAGGCGATCCGCTTCCTGTCGACCGACGTCCGCGAATTCCAGTCACGTACCTCGACGGGCGTCCGCGGCGTTCGACTGCTCGGCAATGACGAAGTCATTTCGATGTCGATCCTCCGGCGCGTCGGCACCACGCAGGAAGAACGTGAGGCCTATCTGAAGTGCCCGCCGTGGCGCGAGAGGCAGGACGTCGAATGCTCGCTCCCGCAGGAGCGCGTCGCGGAGATGGCGGAAAAGGAACAGTTCATCCTGACCGTCACCGAGAACGGCTACGGCAAGCGCTCCTCTGCCTATGAATATCGCCGCACCAACCGCGGCGGCCAGGGCATCACCAATATCGACACGTCCGAGCGCAATGGCCGAGTCATAGCAAGCTTCCCGGCCCAGACCGGGGAGCAGCTGATGCTGATAACCGACCAGGGCAAGATGATCCGAACAACGGTCGGTGACATTCGGGTGATGGGCCGGAACACGCAAGGCGTGACCATCTTCCGCGTCGCCGAGAACGAGCATGTCGTGTCCGTCGCTCGAATCGATGAGAGCGACGAGGACGAGATCGAGCTTGACGCGGGCGACGAAAAGGCGCCCGAAGAGGGAGCCGTGGTCGGAGAGAGCGAGCTCGATCGGCCTGCCGACCCCGAACCCGGCGAAAAGTAAGCGCCTAAAGGTTCATACTTGCGGTGAGCCGTGGGAACGGCGTTTGGGCGCTTCGCGTTCGCTTTGGGAAGTCCAAAGGAGAACCTGAATGGCCCTTCCTCACAATGCGCTCGTCCTCGTCGCTGATGGAACCAAGTGTCTGTTCCTGCGCAATCACGGCGACCAGAACCAGATCGACCTTCGAACCGAATCCCATGACAGGCGTCAGGATCGGAAGGACCGGGAGATCAAGACGGACGCACCGGGGGGAACGAGGCAAGCCATGGGATTCGGGCGTCCGGCGATGGACGAGGCCAATTTCCACCAGCAGGAGGAAGACCGCTGGGTGAAAGATGCTGCCGAGGAATTGAAACGGCGAGCTCTGCGCAACGACTTCGACGCACTCGCCGTCATCGCCCCGCCCAAGGCTCTCGGGTACCTCAAGAAGTGCCTCCACAAGGAGGTGGAAAGGCGCATCGTCGTCACCATCAACAAGGAAATGACAGACCGCCCGATCCCTCACATCGAGGAGTTGCTGGTAGGTGAAGCGGCACCCCCGGCGTAAGGCTGGGGTGTATTGCTAACATATAGCACCGCATCCCATCCGTTCGTGCCGCCATTGGCCGATTTGTCGGCCCCTCCCCTGTGCTCGTCGAGTTGGCATGGTTCTTGAAGAGATCTCCCCGCAGCAGCCGCGCTGCGTCAAAAAAGGAGATCATAATGACCATGATGACGACGATCGTCGCAGTAGCGTTAGGACTCACTCCGATCGGCCACGACGGTATCGTCCAGCCCGTCAGTGAAGACCAGGCCCGTACAGCAATCGGGCGTTTTTCCGAGACAACGGACGACACCGGCACGACGCACCTCACCGGTACGAACCGCAGGACCGGCGAGCAGTTCTACCTGACGGTCAATCCTTATGGCCGGGTGGAAGGCTCCGTCGGCAATTTGGCCGTGACGTTCCAGGTTTCGAAGGCCGGGTGACCATGCGCCGATCAGTCAGGCGTAGAGGTGGACCACCTCTGCGTCTGGCGTGACCGCCGCCAGCAAGAGCGATCGATGGCACGCAGCCGGATCGCGCTCGTAGCAAAGCAGAGCACTGGGCTTTTCCTCAGCGAGGCCGACCATTTGCGCGCCCTCAGCGATTGCTGCGGGCAACTCGAGTTGCCCGGCATAGATTCGCTCGAGGTCTTCGCGCCGCCCCGCTCGCGCGGCGGCACGCCCATCTGCGGGCGTCCCGAGCGCGCGAAGATGGACGTAATCGATTCCGGCCTCCGCCAAGGCATTTCGCAACGGAGTCTTTGAAAAGCCAGGTCTGCGCGAATTCGGAATCGCTCGGACGTCGATGACACGTTCGACGCCTGCGCTTTGAAGCGCCGCAAGAAATTCGCCGACCGTCGCGCCTTCATAGCCGATCGTGAAGAGCTTCATGCTCCTTCGTAGCACACGGCCTCGATGTTCGCTCCATCCGGATCGTAGAGGAAGGCCGCGTAGTAATTGGGCCCGTAGTGCGGGCGCAGCCCCGGCGCTCCATTGTCGCGCCCGCCTGCTTTCAGACCCGCGGCGTGAAAGGCATCCACCTGGTCCCGCCGGTCCGCACGGAAGGCGACGTGGGTTCCTTCCCCCACCTTCTCGCCGTCGCCGATCCAGAATATCTTCTCACCCGGTACGCCGAAACCGAGCGCCGATCCGCCGCCTTCCGTCTTGTCGGCTGGAACTTCCATTTGGACAGACATCCCGAGAGATCCGAGCGCGGCTTCGTAGAAGGCCCGCGACCTGGTGAGGTCGGAAACGGCAAATCCCATGTGGTCGATCATCCTTGCGCTCCTTTGGGAGGGGATTAGGGACAACGCCGCATGACCTTCGACGTTCACATCATTGGCGGCGGCCTGGCTGGCTCAGAGGCCGCCTGGCAGCTTGCCGAAGCCGGACTGAAGGTTCGCCTCTCGGAGATGCGTGGTGGCGGCAATACAACCCCGGCCCACGAGACTGATCACTTCGCCGAGATGGTCTGTTCGAACAGCTTTCGTTCCGACGACGCCGAGAACAATGCGGTTGGTCTCCTTCACCAGGAGATGCGCGCGCTCGATTCCTTGATCATGCGTGCTGCCGACAAGCACCGGGTTCCGGCTGGTTCGGCGCTGGCGGTGGACCGCGACGAATTCGCTCTCGAAGTCACGCGCGCGATAGAAGGCCATCCCAACGTCACGGTCGTTCGCGAACGGATCGACGCGCTTCCGGACCACACGACCATCATCGCGACGGGTCCGCTCACGGGGTCGACACTCGCCGAAGCCATCGCCGCCGAAACCGGGCAGGATGCCCTGGCCTTCTTCGACGCAATCGCTCCGATCGTGCACCGCGACAGCATCGACATGGACATCGGGTGGATGGCCGCGCGCTGGGACAAGGGCGGCAAGGATTACATCAACTGTCCGCTCGACAAGGATCAGTACGAAGCCTTCGTCCATGCGCTCCGCAATGGCGAAAAGACCGAGTTCAAGGACTGGGAAAAGGACACGCCCTACTTCGAAGGCTGCATGCCGATCGAAGTGATGGCGGATCGCGGCATCGAGACGCTTCGCTTCGGCCCGATGAAGGGGGTTGGCCTCGACAATCCGCGCACGGGCCGCTGGCCTTATGCTGTCGTCCAACTCCGCCAGGACAATGCGCTGGGAACCCTCTGGAACATGGTGGGCTTCCAGACCAAGCTGAAACATGGTGAGCAGGTCCGAATCTTCCGGACCATCCCGGGCCTCGAGAACGCCGAGTTCGCTCGGCTCGGCGGCATCCACCGCAACAGCTTCATCAATTCTCCCCGCCTGCTCGACGGCGAACTCCGGCTGGAATCAAAGCCCAACGTCCGCTTCGCCGGCCAGATCACCGGCTGCGAAGGCTATGTCGAAAGCGCCGCCATCGGCCTGATCGCGGCTCGCTTCACGATTGCCGAGAAGCAAGGCGGAAGACTGCCCCCGCCTCCGCCCGAAACAGCGCTGGGCGCTCTCCTCGGTCACATCACCGGAGGCGCCGATGCCGACAGCTTCCAGCCCATGAACGTCAATTTCGGCCTGATGCCGCCGATTCCCGGGCGTTCCAAGAAAGCCGACCGCAAGAAGCTGTACACCGATCGCGCCCGCAAGGAGCTCGCCCGATGGCTCCAGCGGGAGCGCGTTGCCGAACCCGCTTAACTGAACTCGATTGTCGAGATCAGCTCGGTCATCCGAAACAGCCGCGCCTTGATTGCCTCGGGAACGGTGTCGGGAAGCCGGTCGGCGATCGTGTCCCGCGCCTCGAAGTAGCTCGCATTCACGCGAAGCATCTCCATTGGCCAGTGGGGAAAGCTGCGCGCGTCGATCTTGCGCTGGTCGCGAATTTCGAAGCCCGTGTGCCTAGGGTCGTTGCGCAGGCGTTCGATCAGGCTGTCGATTGCGCGTTCCGAGCCCTCGATAGTCTGCAGGAAGTGCGTGCCGTTGAACACCAGCAATCCCGTGATCCCGTCGGTTGCATTGTGTTTGCGAGCGGCCGCCTGAATGGCCTCAAGGTCTGAACTCCGCGGGTCGATGCGGGCAAGGCTGGTGTACGTCACCGATGTCAGCTTCATGCCTTCGCCGCTAGCGGGATTTAATATCGTCTCAAGCCGGTAACGTCGGGTTGAAGACGGAATTAACACGAACGGCGCTTTTTCTTCGGCGGAGGCGATCCATGATTGCCAATTCTTGCTTCATTTTCATCCGGAAGCGTTCGGAAAGTGCGCGTGCCCAACGGGTGCAGTCACCTGCCCCTTGTCACAACTCCGCTCCAGCGATGTCGCATCATCGCGGCAAGCCGTGGCGGGCTGCCCTCGGGCTCGAAAGGCTCGCCGGACTGAAGGTCTCTCATCGCGAGCCGGGCAAGGCCGGTCAGCGGGCGAAGCGAACGCGGAAATCGATGACGGGCGAGGCGCCGCGCTGGTGTCCTCGCCTCCTGAAGCAAGTGCGGAACGCCGCGTCGACCGACGGAGACCAATGCGTAAAGCGCGCCCGCATCATCAAGCTTTCCATCGTTGCCACCAAGCAGCCGCGCGGCGAGACCGAAAAGAAGCGCTCCGCGCTCGGCGATCCGGGTGGGATCAATCTCCTCCTCGAGCAAGGTCGCCCAGCCATCCTCGAGGTTAGAGAGTTCAGCGCCGCTGATTCCCCGCGAAAGGAGGCGGTCCGAGGCGGCCTTCAGTCTGGGCTCCGCGGGCGGCAGGGATTCATCGAGCTCTTCCAGGCGTTCCCGCCACCAGGCGAGCTTGGCCGCTCCGAGCATCGGCTGCGTCGCACGCGCGACAGTGTCACTCATCGCAGCGTCGATCTGGAACAGCGCTTCGAGGTCGGGCCGAACGTCTTCCGAAACCTGCCGCAGAACCAGCGCCCGGTCGGCGCCGATAGCCGCGACCAGCTCTTCGTCAGCGATAGCAGACGGCCCTTGCAGCGGCGACGACGTCCGAGGCCTTGATGAGTGCCAGCTTCTCGAGGTTCGCGGCATAGGGCAGCGGAACGTCAACGTCCGTCACTCGAAGCACCGGCGCGTCGAGGTCGTCGAAGCCTTCGCTCATCGCGATCGCCATGATCTCGGAGCTGATCGAACAGGTCGGCCAGCCTTCTTCGACGACGACCATGCGATTGGTTCGCTTGAGGCTTTCCAGCACGGTTACCTTGTCGAGCGGACGAAGCGTTCGAAGGTCGATGACTTCCGCATTGATGCCCTCGGCCATCAGTTCCTGCGCCGCTTCGAGCGCTACGCCGACGCCGATGGAATAGCTGACCAGCGTCACATCCTTTCCCGGACGAACGACGCGCGCCTTGCCGATCGGCAGGACGTAATCGTCCATCTGCGGAACGTCGAAATGCTGGCCGTAAAGCAGCTCGTTCTCGAGGAAGACGACCGGGTCGTCGCTTCGGATCGCCGCCTTCAGCAGGCCCTTTGCGTCCGCCGCGCTATACGGCGCGATCACGATCAGGCCGGGAACGCTGGCGTACCAGGGACCGTAGTTCTGGCTGTGCTGAGCTCCCACTCGTGCCGCCGCGCCATTCGGGCCGCGGAACACGATCGGGCAGCGCATCTGACCGCCGGACATGTAGTTGGTCTTCGCGGCTGAATTGATAATGTGGTCGATCGCCTGCATCGCGAAGTTGAAGGTCATGAACTCGATGATGGGCTTCAGGCCGCCCATCGCCGCGCCCGAACCGAGACCCGCGAAGCCATATTCGGTGATCGGCGTATCGACGACCCGCTTGGGACCAAACTCGTCAAGCAGGCCCTGGGTCACCTTGTAGGCGCCCTGGTATTGCGCCACTTCTTCACCCATCACGAAGACGCGGTCGTCCTTGCGCATTTCTTCGGCCATCGCGTCGCGGAGCGCTTCACGGACGGTCGTGCTGGTCAGCGGAGTGCCTTCCGGAACTTCGGGATCGTCATGCGTCTTGGCAACATCAGCGACCAGATCGCGCGCCGCGGTCTCGAATACGTGCGGCGTCGGCGTAGGCTCTTGCCGCTGATCGGGAGGCTGGGGCGCTTCCATCGCTGGAGCCTGTTCTTCTTTTTTCGCAGGAGCCGCAGCCGGAGCATCGCTTACGGTCTCACCGTCCGCGGCAAGAAGCGCGATCGGCTGACCGACCTTGACGCCATCAGTCCCTTCCGGAACCAGAATCTTGGCGATCTTGCCTTCGTCGACCGCCTCGAATTCCATCGTCGCCTTGTCGGTCTCGATCTCGGCGAGAATATCGCCGGACTTGACCTCGTCGCCCTCCTTGACGAGCCACTTGGCGAGCGTGCCCTCTTCCATCGTCGGCGACAGCGCCGGCATCTTAAGCTCGGTCGCCATCAGTAGGTCTCCACCAGGACGTCGGTGTAGAGCTCGCTCGCCTCGGGCTCGGGCGCCTCCTCGGCAAACTTGGCGGCTTCGACCACGATGTCCTTGATCTCCTTATCGAGCGCCTTGAGCTCGTCTTCTTTCACTCCCATCCCCTCGAGCTCCTTGGCGGCGCGATCGATCGGGTCGCGATGCTCGCGATAGTCCTGGACCTCTTCGCGGCTCCGGTACTTCGCCGGGTCCGACATCGAGTGGCCGCGATAGCGGTAGGTCTTGAGCTCGAGAATGATCGGCCCCTTGCCGGAGCGCGTCCATTCGAGCGCTTCCTCGGCAGCTCCGCGAACGGCGAGCACGTCCATGCCGTCGACCTGGATACCCGGGATCCGGAAACTTTCACCGCGGCGATAGAACATGGGCTCGGACGCAGACCGTTCGACGCTCGTTCCCATCGCGTACTGGTTGTTCTCTATCGCGTAGATGACCGGCAGCTTCCACAGCTCGGCCATGTTGAAACTCTCGTAGACCTGGCCCTGGTTCGCGGCGCCGTCGCCGAAATAGGCCAGGCACACGCCCCCGTCGTTCGAATATTGATGCTTGAACGCGAGGCCGGTTCCGAGGCTCACCTGCGCCCCGACGATGCCGTGGCCGCCATAGAAGCCGTGCTCGACGCTGAACATGTGCATCGAGCCGCCCTTGCCCTTGGAGATTCCGGCGGCGCGGCCGGTCAGCTCGGCCATGATCACCTTGGGATCGATGCCGTAGGCGAGCATGTGACCATGGTCGCGGTAACCGGTGATGACGCTATCCTTGCCGACGGTCATCGCCGACTGAAGGCCGACAGCAACAGCCTCCTGGCCGATATAGAGGTGGCAGAAGCCTCCGATCAGGCCGAGGCCGTAGAGCTGCCCGGCCCGCTCCTCGAAGCGGCGGATGAGCAGCATCTCGCGGTAGAACTGGAGGAGTTCGTCCTTGGTCGCCTTGTATCGCTGGGGCTCTGCGGGGCGTTCCCTGTTCGGAATATGAGGTGCTGCGGCTGCAGCGGCTTTCGGCTTTGCGGAACGCGCCACGTTTGACCCTCTTTATCGCGCGAATTGAATGAGCGGGGGGTCTATAGGTTGCGCCGCTGCGGGCGGCAATGCCGCGAAACCCTAGTCGCCTTCGA
>JBKPKZ010000188.1:0-13202 GCA_046731355.1 Pseudomonadota bacterium
GTCCGAATTAGCGACCTCCCCGACGTCGCCACCTACAAGATCGACGTCAATCAGCAGAAGCTGACCGCGCTCGGTCTCAACCAGGGCGACATCAACAATACGCTCTCGACTGCCTGGGGTGGCCGCTACGTCAATGACTTCATCGACAAGGGTCGCGTAAAGCGCGTCTATGTTCAGGGCGACGCGCCGTATCGGTCCGATCCGTCGAGCCTCGGCCAGTGGTACATCCGTTCCTCCAACGGCGAGATGGCGCCCTTCTCGTCCTTCGCCCAGGCGGGCTGGGACACGGCTCCGAGCAGCCTGACCCGCTTCCAGGGCGTCCCCGCAGCCGAATTTCAGGGCCAGCCGGCGCCGGGCGTCAGCTCGGGCGAGGCAATGGCCGAGATGGAGAAGCTCGCAGACCAGGTCCCGGGCACAAGCGTGGCCTGGTCCGGGCAGTCGTATCAGGAGCGGCTCTCGTCCGGTCAGGCACCGCTCTTGTACGCAATCTCGCTCCTCGTCGTGTTCCTCTGCCTGGCCGCGCTTTACGAGAGCTGGTCGATCCCGGTCGCAGTTCTGCTGGTCATCCCGCTCGGCCTCGTCGGCGCCATCTTCGCCGTCACCCTGCGCGGCCTCGAGAATGATGTCTTCCTGCAGATCGGCCTGCTGACGACCATGGGCCTGGCCGCAAAGAACGCGATCCTGATGATCGAGTTTGCGGAGCAAGGCGAGAAGAAGGGCATGCGCGTCATCGATGCCGCCCTCGAGGCCGCTCGAATTCGTCTCCGGCCGATCCTGATGACGAGCTTCTCCTTCATCTTCGGGGTCATGCCGCTCGCGCTCTCGACCGGTGCCGGTGCCAACAGCCGAATTGCGATCGGCACGTCGGTCATCGGCGGGATGCTGACGGCGACATTGCTCGCCATTTTCTACATCCCTCTCTTCTTCGTGTTGGTCCGCCGAGGTGTCCGCGACGGCCTCGCCGCGGTCCGCGAGCGAATCCGCCAGCGCCGGGCAGCCAAGGTTTGAGGAAGTCCGCCGCTCTTCTCGCGCTCCTAGCGACGGGCTGCGCGTCGATGCAGCCCGCTTACGTGCGCCCGGATGCAGCGATCCCGGCATCCTGGCCGCAGGGCGACTCCTATCTTCGGCAGACTGAAGCTGCCCTTCCGACCGTTACCTATCGCGAGATCTTTACCGACCCGCGACTCCAGGCGCTGATCGAGGAGGCCCTGGTCAACAACCGCGACCTGATGCTCGCGGCGGCGAACATCGCGGCGGCGCGGGAGCAGTACCGAATTCAGCGAGCGCAGCAGCTTCCCACCGTCAACGCTGTTGCGAGCGCGAGCGCCGATGCCGGTGGCACCAATGACGGGAGTGACGTCTCGACCCGCTACGATCTTGGCATCGGAATTTCCGGCTTCGAGCTCGACCTGTTCGGCCGTCTCCGTTCGCTGACGGACGTCCAGCGCAACCGCTATTTCGCGACCGAGTCCGCGGCACGAGCTACGCGTCTCTCGCTGGTCGCCGACATCGCCACGGCCTGGCTGCAATATTCGGCGGACTCGAGCCTCCTCCGAATTGCCCAGGAAACGGTCGCGAGCGCCGAGAAGAGCGTTCGGCTGACCCGGGCGCGGCTCGAGGGCGGCATCGCGCCCCGGACCGATCTCAGGCAAGCCGAGCAAGTTCTCGAGGCAGCGAATGCCGATGCCGCCGATCAACGGACCGCGCTTGCCCAGGACGTGAACCTCCTGCGGTTGTTGGTTGGTGCTGACATCGATCCGAAGCTGCTTCCAGCTTCGATCGACCAGGTCGCACCGACCGTGAGAGAGCTTCCAGCGGGCCTCGACTCCATGATCCTGCTGCGCCGGCCCGATGTCGTCGAAGCCGAATACCAGCTGCGCGCAGCGAATGCCCAGATCGGTGCAGCGCGCGCAGCGCTGTTTCCGCGAATAACCCTGACCGGTTTGCTTGGGCTCGCCAGCACGTCGATCGGCGGCCTCTTCAGCGGCGGAGCGTTTCAATGGAGCCCGGGGAGTGACGTCACCTACACCATCTTCCAGGGCGGAGCGGGCAGGGCGAACGTCCGCCTGACCGAAGCGCAGAAGCAAGCGACCGTCGCGACCTACCAGCAGACGATCCAGCGAGCTTTCCGCGAGGTGTCCGACGCACTCGCTCGCCGAGGCACCATCGGTGAGCAATTGCGCGCACGGCAGGCCCAGCGAGAGGCTGCCGCCGATACCTACCTTCTGACCGAGGCGCGCTATCGGAACGGCATTGACAGCTTCCTCGGCAGTCTTGACGCACAGCGCTCTTACTATTCCGCCCAGCGGGCGCTGGTGCAGAGCCGCCTTGAGGCCGCGACCAATCTCGTCGACCTCTATCGGAGCCTGGGCGGTGATTCCCTGCTCGGGTAGGACGTTTCGATCTCAAAAGAGCGCGCTACAGACTTACCATGATGCGGACGCCGGGAGTTCCGGCTACAACCATGGCGCGGACGCGCTTTGAGCGAGGTGAGGCATGGACAAGGGCATATTCTCGGAACGCGAGCAGGCCGCTGAAGCTGCCTATTTCCGGCAGCATGATGCCAGGCTCGTCGAGCGGCTTCGCCAGGGCGCCAGGCTCGAAGAGGTGGCTTCGGCGCTCGCCGACAAGCTGCAGGTCGACAATCCGGACTTGCTGCAAAAGGCCCGGCTAGTCGGAGTAACCGCTGAAACCGCCCCCGCCTTGTTCCTCGCGCCTTTGGTTCAAGTCGCCTGGGTCGACGGTTCGGTGAGCAGCGCGGAGCAGGCGACGGTGCTGCGTATCGCCGCCGACCGCGGTGTCGAGGAAGGGTCGCCCGCTCATGATCAGCTCGCCGACTGGCTCCGGGTTCGTCCGTCAGACGCCCTTTTCGACACGGCAGTGGAGGTGGTCAAATACGGCTTGGACGTCCTTACTCCTAAGGAGCGGGACGAGCGCATCACCCGGATCGTTCACGCCTGCCATGAAGTCGCCGAGGCTTCGGGCGGCGGTCTTTTGAAAGCGCTTGGGCTTGGGAGTGGTGTCTCCGGCCTCGAAGCGTCGATGCTCGATACGATCACCGGCACGCTTCGAAGCGGAAGCTAACTCAGCCGCCTACGTCGACGCGGATGATCGTTCCTCGCGCGAACGCCCTGGCCGCATTCGCGAGATCCTCTGGCGTAACCGACTGAAGCATCGAACGAAATTGTTCGTGCGATCGCAGGCCACCTGTCTCGACGAACTCGCGAGCGAGCTTCGCGGCAATTTCCTCGTTGCTCTGCGCTGCCGAAATGTCGCGGCCGAGCAGGTGCGCTCGGGCCGCTTCCAGTTCGGCCCCGGTGGGAGGTTCGCTTGCCGCCCTCGCCAGTTGATCCCGAAGCTCCGTTTCCATGGCGTCCGCATTGTCCGGATCGACCCCCGTCGAAATCGTCGCCCAGGTGCGCTGCCCGTCCGTCCGCTGGGAACTGTAGATGTGATAGACGATCCCCTTTTGGGTGATCGCCGAGCGGCCGAGCCTTCCCGAATAGTCGTGGGTAAGGACATAGAGCAGCATCCGCCAAGCGAGCGCATCTCGAGTTCCCGCCGCTGGTCCCTCGACGACATAGCCAATACCGCCCTGCGGGAGGGGCTTGGCAATGTGTTCGCGCAGGATCTCGGGTCGGAGCGGCCTGGCCGGTTCCGCTTCCGGCAACTTCCCGACCTTGGTCCGGCCGACCTGTCGATCGAGAAGGGCGAGCGCATGAGCCGAATCGACATTTCCGCTGACGATAACAGCGAGCGGTTCGGGTGATTTGCTCGGCTTCTCTCCGGTCCGCTCCGAGATCATTTGCTGGAGCCGGGTCTCGGGATCCTGGCTCCTCGGTTCGGCGGGAGGAGATCCCGCTCGCGAAGCCGTGAGCGCTTCATCGATAAGCCGAGCGAGATTTCCCGCACTTCCTGATCTGAGGATTGCGTCCAAGCCCGGCAGTTCGTCCGGATGGATGCCGCCGGACGTCGGCCCCGACATGAGGAGTTCAACAGTGACCGTATCGGAGAGAGCACTCGTCTGAACGATCGCCGGTAACCCGTTGGACAAGCGCCGAAGTTGCGGCTGCGCTGCGGGAGCCGAGAAGGCCTTGGCACCGGTGCGTTCCGTTGCGGACTTGGGATTTCCGGCGCCTTGCGCCTTGCCTGGCGCGTTGCCGGGGATCATCCAGCCCGCGGTAAGCTGGTCGGGTGCAAGATAGGCTCGTGCGACACGCTCAACGTCGGCTGCCGTGACGGCGTCGACGCGCGCCGCCATGTCGAGCAAGGCGTCCAACGCTCCAACGCCTTCGAAGAAGGCAAGCTGATGCGCCGCATCTTCGGTCGTCAGGATGTCCTCGCCAAGAATGCGAGCGACGGCTTTCTTCGCATCGGCGAGCTGGGCCGCCTCGATCACACGTCCGCGGGGTCCGGCAATTCGGTTCGCGATGTCGCGCTCCAGCGCAAGCTGGTCAGCCCTGGCGTCGATCGACCCGCTGATCATGAAGAGGAAAGGGTCGTGGGTCGCGGGCAGCCAGGTCGCGATGTCGTTCGTCACTCCGGACAGGATCGTCCCCTCGGCCGCCCTGGTACCCGACCAGCCGCTTTGCCGTGGATTCAGGCCGGGTGTCCCCGCGAGGATCTGCTGAAGCAGCAGGAACGCTGGAAAGTCGGGGCTGGACGCAGCGGGGGCTGGGTAGGCGAGCTGGAAGTACTGCCGCTCCACGGGACCGCCGAGGCGGATCCGCCGCTCGCCGCGCTGCGGAAGCTCGGCCGTGTAATGTGGATCGGCAACGGGCCTAGCTGGAACGTCCGCGAAAATTCGAGCGACTAAGGTCTTCGCGGCAGCGCGGTCGAAATCGCCCGCAACCGCCAGCACTGCATTTCCCGGCGAATAGTGGCTAGCATAATAGGCGCGGGCGTCCTCGATGGTCAGCCGTTCGACGTCGCTGACATAACCCGCCATCGGACTGCCGTACGGATGCGACTGAAGAGCGGTCCGAACAACGGCGTCCTGCAATACGCCGGCGGGATCGTTCTCGTAGCTATGCAGCTCGGTGATCACCGCGCCCTTCTCGGCATTGATCGAGGTGGGATCGATGACCGTTCGCGCCATTCTGTCGGCTTCGATTTTGAGAAGTATCGCCAGCCCATCCCTCGGCATGGTCGAGAAGTAGGTCGTCTGGTCCATGGCGGTATAGCCGTGCCACTCGCCACCAGCATCGTAGATGAGTTCAGTCGCTCGAGCGTTCGGGAAATTCGCACTGCCTCGAAATGCGAGGTGCTCCAGGAAATGGGCGAGGCCGGTCTTGCCGGTCACCTCGGCTGCTGAGCCGCTCCTGTAAAGCATCTGAACGCTGACGACCGGAAAGCTGTGGTCCTCCAGCATGATGACTGTAAGGCCGTTGGGAAGTCGGCTGACATCGGCGCGCCTGAGGTCGAGCTCCGCCGACGCCCGCGCGGCGATCACCAGGGCGGCTGCTGCAAGAAGGATGGTTCGCGCTTTCATCCGGCGGCATTGAAGCCCAAGCAACGGACGTTAGTCTAGCGTAATGACTTCGGGGCACGTCTTTCATCGTTTCACGAGTGCCCGCCCGCCCATGGCGGTTCGAGGTGAGGGCATTTACCTCTTCGACGAGGACGGACGCCGTTATGTCGATGCCTGTGGCGGAGCCGCCGTCTCATGTCTCGGACACGGCCATCCAGAGGTCGTCGCGGCGGTCGCGGAGCAGACTGCGCGGCTCGAGTTCATCCATACTGGTTTTTTCACCAACGACCCTGCCGAAGAACTCGCGAGGACGATGGCGGAGCAGTCGCCTGGCTCGCTTGACCGTGTCTGGTTCACCGGCAGCGGATCGGAGGCGGTCGAGGCAGCGCTAAAACTCGCCCGCCAATATCATCTCGAGCGGGGGGATACGGGCCGAGGCCGAATGATCACTCGGCGGCAGAGCTACCATGGCAATACGCTCGGAGCGCTGGCGGTGGGCGGAAGCGTGTGGCGGCGAGTTCCCTACGAGCCGCTGCTGATCCACGTGACGGCCGTCGATCCCTGCTTCGAGTATCGCCTTGCCGAGCCGGGAGAGAGCAGTGAAGCCTACGGCCGCCGGGCGGCTCAGGCCCTTGAAGACGAGATCGTCAGGCTCGGCCCGGAAACCGTAATCGCCTTCCTCGCGGAAACAGTCGTCGGGGCGACTGCCGGCGCTGTTCCGCCTGTCGGTGATTATTTCAAACACGTGCGCGAGATCTGCGACCGGCACGGCGTTCTTCTGATCCTCGACGAGGTCATGTGCGGCAGCGGCAGGACGGGCACGTTCCTGTCATGCGAGCAGGACGGGGTCGCTCCTGACATTGTGACCCTGGGGAAGGGGCTCGGTGCCGGCTATCAGCCGATCGGAGCAGTGATCTGCACGAGCAAGATCTACGATACGGTCGCAAACGGCTCGGGGGCACTCAAGCATGGCCAGACCTACAACGCGCACCCGGTCGGCTGCGCCGCCGGGCTTGCGGTGCAGGGTGTCATCAAGCGTGAACGACTTCTCGACCGCGTGAGCGAAGCGGGCAGTCGGCTGGCGTCGCTCCTCAGCGACCGCTTCGGTAGTCATCCCAATGTCGGCGACATTCGGGGCCGGGGATTGCTGCTGGCGATGGAGCTTGTCGCCGAGCGCGAGACAAAGGCACCGTTCGATCCGGCGCTTGCTATTCATGAGCGTGCAAAAAGGGATGCCTTCGACCGCGGCCTGCTCATCTATCCTGGTGGTGGAACGATCGACGGCCGACGCGGCGACCATATCCTGCTTGCACCTCCATATAATGTCACCGACGGGGAGCTCGACATGATCGTCGACCTTCTCGCGCAAACCGTGGAGTCGATCCTACCGTCATGACCCGCGACCCCCGCTACGACGTCCTGTTCGAACCCGTCCGCATTGGGCCAGTGACTGCGCGCAATCGTTTCTACCAGGTGCCGCACTGCACCGGAATCGGCTGGACCCAGCCGGAGACGCTGGCACGGCTACGCGGAATCAAGGCCGAGGGCGGATGGGCGGTCGTCGCGACCGAGGAAACGGAAATCCATCCAACCGGGGATTGCGAGCCATTCCACGAGGGACGTCTGTGGGACGACCGCGACATTCCGGCGATGGCGATCATGGCGGACGCGGTGCATGCGCATGGCGCGCTCGCGGCCATCGAGATCATGCACCACGGCGCGTCGGCTGCGAACTGGGGGACGCGACTGGCGCCGCTCGGCGCGTCGCATCGCCCCATCATCTATTATTCGCCGGTCCAGGCTCGGAGGATGGACAAGACCGACATTCGCGACCTTCGCAAATGGCATCGCGACGCCGCGATCCGGTCGAAGAAGGCCGGCTTCGACATTGTCTACGTCTATGCAACCCACGACCTGTCGATCGCCCAGCAGTTTCTCGAGAAGCGCAAGAACGACCGCATCGATGAATATGGAGGAAGCCTCGAGAACCGGGCGCGGCTGCTTCGTGAACTGATCGAAGACACGAAGGAGGCCGTGGGCGACACGTGCGCCGTGGCGGTCCGGATCGCCGCGGATGAGCTTATGGGCGACGCCGGATTGACCTATGACGGCGAAGCCCGCGACGTGATCGAAATGCTCGCCGAGCTTCCCGATCTGTGGGACGTGAACATCTCGACCTGGCCGAACGACAGCCAAACCTCTCGCTTCGCCAAGGAGGGCTTCCAGGAGCAATACACCGGCTTCGTGAAGCAGTTGACGACCAAGCCGGTCGTCGGGGTCGGCCGCTTCACCTCACCCGACACGATGGTGTCGCAAATCAAGCGCGGCATTCTCGACTTCATCGGCGCTGCTCGGCCCTCGATTGCCGATCCATTCCTGCCCAAGAAGATCGAGGAAGGCCGCATCGACGAGATTCGCGAGTGCATCGGTTGCAATATGTGCGTGTCGAGCGACTACACCTCGACGAACCTGCGCTGCACGCAGAATCCGACGATGGGCGAGGAGTGGCGGCGGGGCTGGCACCCGGAGATCATCCCGCCGAAGAAATCAGAGGGGTCGGTGTTGGTGGTCGGGGCAGGGCCAGCGGGCCTGGAAGCCGCGCTGGCCGCGGCCCGACGGGGCTTCGAGGTCCACCTCGCCGAAGCGAGTTCGGAGCTGGGCGGCCGGGTCTCCCGGGAGAGCCAGCTTCCGGGACTATCCGAGTGGGCGCGGGTGCGGGACTGGCGTGTCACCCAGCTCGAGCGGATGGAAAATGTCTCGATCTATCGCGAGAGCGCGCTCGAAGCGGAACACGTGCTGGAATTCGGCGCTCGACACGTCGCCATCGCGACGGGTTCGACCTGGAGAAAAGATGGGGTCGGGCGCGATTCCGGGGTCCGAGTCCCGGGGTTCGAGGGTTCAGGCATTTATTCGCCAGACGACCTGATGAGCGGGCGCGTCCCCACCGAAGGACCAGTGATCATCTGGGACGACGACCATTATTACATGGGCGGCGTGTTGGCCGAGCGATGCCGGGCCATTGGCCTCGAAGTCACTTTGGTAACACCTGCTTCGATGATCTCCGCCTGGACGGTCAACACGCTGGAGGCGCTGCCGATCGCAAAGCGGATTGCCAGGCTTGGTATAGACGTCCTTACCTATAACAGCATTGCGGGTTTCGACGGTTCAAACGCGCAGCTGGTCAGTGGACTGACCGGCGAAAGAAGCGAGCTGCGTTGCGCTTCGCTGGTAACCGTCACCGCGCGGCTGCCTGCCGAAACCCTCTACCTCGAGCTTGAGCAGATGTCCGACCGCTGGGAAGGCGCCGGCATCGCATCGATCACGCGCATTGGCGATTGCTGGGCTCCGAGCACAATCCAACAAGCCGTCTACACGGGTCACAAGTGGGCGCGAGGGCTCGATGAGGCGCCGGAGCTGCTCGTTCCGCGCGAACTCCCGATGATCGAATCCGGCAGGATGAGAGTGACCTTGTGAGAAATGCGGTTGCGCTTCTCGTCCTCGCGATCGCCGCGCAAGCGGATGCTCGGGCGCGAGATCTCGGAATTCCGTTCGAAGGGACGCCCGGGCCGCTCAATGCGATCACGGATGTCGCTGGCGTCGAGGTCGGACAAAAGACCCTGGTCGAAGGGGACGGACCCTTGAAGATCGGGGTCGGACCGGTTCGCACAGGAGTGACGGTCGTCTTGCCCCGGGGGCGGTCCGATGGGCGAGCGGTCTACGGCGGGTTCTTCGACCTCAACGGCAACGGCGAGATGACGGGACGTGCGTATCTCGAGGATTTCGGCATTGTCCAAGGCCCGATCGGGCTCACCGACACCAACGCCATCGGCCAGGCGTACGCCGGAATCCAGCAATGGACATCGAAGCGCACGGGAACGGCTTCATGGCCGGTCGTCGCGGAGACGTGGAGCGGGTACCTCAACGACATCGAAGGTTTTCACGTCACCGCGGAAACGGTGATGGCTGCGATCGACAGTGCCAAGCCGGGTCCGGTGGAGGAAGGAAGCGTCGGTGGCGGGACCGGAATGATCTGCTTTGGATTCAAGGGCGGCATCGGTACCGCGTCGCGCGTCCTGGCGGTCGAAGGAAAGAGCTATACCGTCGGCGTGCTGGTGCAATGCAACACCGGAGACCGCAAAGTCCTCCGGATCGCGGGTGCTCCCGTCGGCCAGGCGCTCGCGAAGCGCTGGCTACGCTGTTTCGACGCGGGAGTCGCACGGGCTTCCGGCGATCTTCCATCGTGCACTCCCGACGGAGCGCGCGGCAAGTCAGCGCCGGACGAGGGGTCGATCATCATCGTCGTCGGCACGGACGCGCCATTGACGTCCTTGCAGCTGAACCGGGTCGCCCGCCGGGCCGCGATGGGCCTTGCTCGCCTGGGTTCCTATTCGGGCAATCAGTCCGGAGACCTGATCCTTAGCTTCTCGACTGCGGCGCCGGAGGTAAATGCCGCGGAGCAGGGCAAGCCTAGCCCCATCTCGCCGCTTGGAAATCTTGCCATCGACCCGCTGTTCGAAGGAACGGCCGAGGCGACCGAGGAGGCGATCGTCAACGCCCTCGTCGCTGCACGGACGATGACCGGCATCAATGGCACTCGGGTCTACGGCATTCCCCACGACGAGCTTCGTTCGATCCTGAAGCGCTATAATCGGCTCGAGGCCAGCAAATGAACCTTCCGCGAGTCACCTACTCGAACACCGGCGAAGATTTCTCCTCGGTCCATGCCTATCTTGACGGGCTTATCCCGGATGCCGAGGCGCGGCTTCTGGGTCGGTTTCGGCCCGCCTTCATCGGCGGCCGCGACCGAGCCGAGGGTCAGGCTGTCGCGGTACGGAGCCCGATCGACCGCGATATCGTCCTTGGCGAGTTCCCGCAGGCAGGTGCAGCGATGGTTGACGAAGCCGTGCGGTCAGCACGTGCGGCCTATCCTGGATGGCGAGACATGGGCTGGCCGAAGCGCGTCAGCATCCTGCGCGCAGGCGCAGACGTGATCGAAGAGCGCAAGTGGGACCTGTCCGTCGCATGCCTGGTGGAAGTCGGGAAATCACGTCTTGAGGCGGTTGGAGAAGTAGAGGAAGCAATCGACCTCATCCGCCATTATTGCGATGAAATAGAGCGGACCGACGGGTTCCGCGAGGAACATGCCGGCGCTTCATCGGCGGAAAGGTGCAGCGTCGTTCTTCGGCCGTATGGCGTGTTTGGAGTCATTGCGCCGTTCAATTTCCCAGTCGCATTATCGGTCGGAATGATGTCGGCCGCGCTGATCGCGGGAAACACGGTCGTGTTCAAACCCAGTGACGCCGCGGGACTGACCGGTCGACTGGTTGTCGAGGCGTTGGTCGCAGGTGGCCTTTCGGAGGGAGTGCTGAACCTGGTCCAGGGCGGCCGCGAGACCGGGGAAGCGCTTGTTCGTCATGAAGGCGTCGATGGTTTCGCTTTCACCGGCTCGAACGCCGTCGGAATGACGATCATGCGCCACGCGGCCTCGTCGACGGCGATGCGGCCCGTACTTGCCGAAATGGGCGGCAAAAACCCGGCGTTCGTTGCGAGCTCCGCCGACTTGAGCGTTGCCGCTTCCGGCGTGGCGAGATCCGCCTTCGGACTGCAGGGCCAGAAGTGCAGCGCCGCATCCAAGGCCTATGTCGAGCGAGCGATCCTCGATGACTTCCTTGGAGCCTTGATCGAGACTTCGAACAAGCTCGTGATCGGAGATCCGCGGCGGCAGGACGTGTTCATGGGACCGGTCATCAATTTCAACTCGCTCGACCGGTATACGAAGGCGGTGGCCGAAGCAGGAACCGACGGGTCGATCGTCCTCGGCGGCAGGCGACTGAGCGGCGGTCTGTTCGACCAGGGGCCGTATGTCCCACCAACCATCGTCCGGGGACTATCACCGGATCATCGCATCAACCGGGACGAACTCTTCCTTCCGTTCATCAGCGTGCTCCCGTTCGACGATCTGGGCTCGGCGATCGCGGACTCCAATCAAAGCGCCTTTGGTCTGACAGCCGGAGTGTACACGAGTGACATGGACGAGCTCGATTCCTTCCTCAACACGATCGAGGCCGGAGTTCTTTATGCCAATCGAGCGAGTGGAGCGACGACCGGCGCCTGGCCGGGATTCCAGACATTCTGCGGATGGAAGGGCTCGGGTACCTCGGGAAAGGGCGGGCTCGGCAGTTGGTACGTTCCGCAGTTCATGCGTGAGCAGAGCCGTACCTTGATCGGCTCCTTGTGAACAAGCTCTACGACACGCCCAAAGCGGCGCTCGAAGGACTGCTTCAGGATGGAATGACGATCATGTCCGGAGGTTTCGGCCTCTCCGGCAATCCCGAAAGCCTGATTCCCGAAATCAGGGCATCGGGAGTGAAGGACCTGACGATCATTTCGAACAATGCCGGAGCGGATGGCTTCGGCCTGTGGCACCTTCTTCAGAGCCGGCAGATCCGCAAGATGGTCTCGTCATACGTCGGGGAGAACAAGCTCTTCGAGCAGCAGTATCTGTCCGGCGAACTGCAGCTGGAGTTCAATCCTCAGGGCACTCTTGCGGAGCGGATCAGGGCAGGCGGCGCGGGAATCCCCGCCTTTTTCACCAGGACCGGGGTCGGGACCGTCGTTGCGGACGGAAAGCCGCAGGAGACGTTCGAAGGCGAGATCTACGTTCGTGAGACCTGGCTCCGCGCGGACCTCGCGATCATCAAGGCGTGGCGGGCGGATGCCGAAGGCAATCTTCAGTTCCGGAAGACTGCGCGCAACTTCAATCCGGTGATGGCCACGGCCGCGAGGACGACGGTCGCCGAGGTTGAAGAGCTCGTCGAGGTGGGAACGATCGATCCCGACTGTGTGCACACACCGGGCATCTACGTGCACCGCATCGTAAAGAGCACGATCAATGAGAAGCGCATCGAGAAGCTGACGGTCAGGGCGCGCGAATAGGGGAGCGGGCGAATGCGGGGGGTTCGAGTGACGGCATTGTCGGCGGCCCTTCTGTTCGGAGGAACGCAAGGGGTCCACGCCGAACGCGAACCTGTTCTCAAGCAAGTTGATCTCCCCCACACCTATTACTGGCGAGAGCTTTACATCCCGCAGCTGACGACTGGCCCGTCGAGCGTGGCATTCATGCCGAACGGGAAGGCGCTGATTTACAGCATGGGCGGGTCGCTGTGGCAGCAGGCGATCGGCTCCGACGAAGCCGTCGAGCTTACACACCCCCGGGCCGCGTATGACTACCAGCCGGACATCGCTCGAGACGGGCGAAGCCTTGTCTTCAGCCGATACGGCGGCGACGGGATCGAGTTGTGGCAATTGGACTTGAGCAGTGGTCGCGAACGGCAGCTGACGTCGGGCAATTCGGTCAACGTGGAACCGAGGATCTCGCCAGACGGCAAGCGGATCGTCTGGGTCTCAACGCTTGGGACTGGCCACTTCAACCTGTTCATCGCGGACATCGGGCCTGACGGTCTGAGCGACGCTCGGCCGTTGCTCGGCCAGCGGCAGAGCAAGATTACCCGCTACTATTATTCGACCTACGATCATGCGCTGAACCCGTCCTGGACGCCGGACGGAGCGCATATTCTCTACGTCACAAACAATGAGGTCGCATGGGGCACGGGCGACATCTGGTCCGTCGCCGTCGACAACCCGAGAGACCGAAGGAAGGTGCTCAGCGAAGAGACCAGCTGGAGCGCGCATCCGGAGCCCTCGCCGGATGGCAAGCAGGTGCTCTTCGCAA
>JBKPKZ010000189.1:0-10031 GCA_046731355.1 Pseudomonadota bacterium
TGCGCCACGGCGTGAACCTCGCCTCGGTGCGATTGTTCGGCTTCGGCTTCCCGTTCGGGACGATCATCGTCAACATCGCCGGCTCGCTGCTGATGGGCCTTCTCGCCGGCTATTTCGCGTTCCGGACCGGCGTTCCGCAGCACATGCGCCTTTTCCTAACCACCGGCATTCTGGGCGGATTCACGACATTTTCCGCCTTCAGTCTCGACGCAGCCCTGCTAATGGAGCGCCACGCTTACTGGTCGGCGGCAGCATATATCCTGGGCTCGGTGATTCTCAGCCTGGTCGCTTTGTTCGCCGGCCTCAGCCTTTTTCGAATTGGAGCACCACTTCCTTGAATATCGATTTGATTCCCGTCGGCGACAATCCGCCCGAGAGCCTGAACGTCGTCATCGAAGTGCCGGTCGGCGGCGAACCGGTGAAATATGAGTTCGACAAGAAGTCGGGCGCATTGTTCGTCGACCGCATCCTGCACACTCCGATGCGCTATCCGGCCAATTACGGCTTCGTCCCGCACACGCTCTCGCCCGACGGCGACCCGCTCGATGCGCTGGTGATCGCCCGCTCGCCGTTCGTTCCGGGCTGCGTGGTTCGTGCCCGCCCGATCGGAGTCCTGAATCTTGAAGACGAGCATGGCGGTGACGAGAAGCTGATCTGCGTGCCCGTCGACACGACCTTTCCCTATTATTCCGACGTCGGCGAGCGCCAGGACCTGCCCTCAATCATCCTCCAGCAGATCGAGCACTTCTTCACCCACTACAAGGACCTGGAATCCGAGAAATGGGTCCGGGTCGGAAATTGGGGCGATGCGGAGGACGCTCGCCGGATCGTCAGGGAAGCAATCAGCCGCGCGCAGCAACAAAAGGCTGCCGGCTAGCCCCGTCGAGGACAGCCGCCATTGCCCTGCTCAGGTCGGCGGCGCCGAATGGCTTCGCCAGGACGACGAACTCGGAGCCGCGCTTCACGATCTCGTCGCTGTAGCCGGTCGCCAGAAGCAGCGGGACA
The DNA here is from genome assembly GCA_046731355.1 of Pseudomonadota bacterium. Lineage (GTDB taxonomy): Bacteria > Pseudomonadota > Alphaproteobacteria > Sphingomonadales > Sphingomonadaceae > Sphingomicrobium. The sequence continues at coordinate 1,006 of JBKPKZ010000189.1, forward strand.
TCGGGGTGCGCCTGGCCGATCAGTCGGGCGAGCTCGACTCCGCTCATGCCGGGCATGACGACATCGGTGACGACCAGATCGACTTTCTTGCCGCTTAGGTAATCCAGCGCTTCTTCACCGGTTTCTGTCGAAACCACTTCGCAGCCGAGGTCGGCAAGTAGGCCTTCCGCGAACTCCCGAACCTGCGGATTGTCCTCGACGAGAAGGACCCGAAGACCGTTCGGAAGCTCCGGCATGACCTCCCCTTCGGCCACGGTCAAAGGCTTCTTTTCCGTGCTCGGAAGGATCAGTCTGATCGTCGTTCCCTCGCCCTTCTTCGAAAGGATTTCCGCGCGTCCTCCAGCCTGGGCGGCGAACCCGTGAATCTGGGAGAGGCCGAGGCCCGTCCCCCTCCCGACTTCCTTGGTCGTGAAGAAGGGCTCGAACGCGCGGGCGACGACGTCGCTCGGCATACCCGAGCCGGTGTCGCGAATTCCAAGCGCCACGTAGGCCGTTCCATTCTCGTTCAGCGCGTCTGTCGAGAGAGTGAGCGTGCCGCCGTCCGGCATCGCATCGCGCGCGTTGACCGCGGCATTGAGGATCGCCGTTTCCAGCTGCGCCGCATCGACCTCCACGCAGCCGAGGCCTGGTGAAAGGTCGAGCTCGATCTGGACATTGTTTCCAAGTGTCCGCTCGAGAACCTCCGCGAGAGCATCGAGGCGGACGTTCAAGTCCAGGACTTCGGGCTTGATCGGCTGCCGGCGGCCGAATGCGAGCAGGTGATTGGTGAGGGTCGTCGCCCGGTCCGCGGTCTCGGTGATCGCTTCGAGATATTGCTTGCGCTTGGCGTCGGGAAGGTCGGGCTTCCTTAGGAGAAAATCCGCGGAGCCTGCGACTACCGTCATCAAATTGTTGAAGTCGTGGGCGAGTCCGCCCGTCAGCTCGCCGAGCGCCTGGAGCTTCTGCGACTGGAAGAGCGAGGTTCGAGCGTCCTCCAGCTCTTCCTGCGCCTTCTTCCGCTCGGTGATGTCACGGGTGATCTTCGCGAAACCGACGTGCTTACCCCTTTCGTCGAAGATCGGATCGAGCACGACGCTCGCCCAGAACAGGGAGCCGTCCTTGCGAACGCGCCAGGCCTCCCGCTCATACTTGCCCTCGCGCATCGCGGTTTCGAGCGCGAACTGAGGCTCCCCGCGCGCGCGGTCCTCATCAGTGTAGAAACGCGAGAAATGCTGCCCGACGATCTCGTCGGCTGAATAACCCTTGATGCTTTCCGCGCCCGAGTTCCAGTTGGTAATGAAGCCCTGCTCGTCGAGCATGTAGATGGCGTAGTCGCGCACGCCCTGGACGAGCAGGCGGAAACGTTGCTCGCTTTCGAACAGGGCCCTTTCCTGCTCCCGCTTGGCGGTGATGTCGCGGGTGATCTTCGCGAAGCCGAGGTGGTTGCCTTCGGGATCGAAGACCGGATCGAGGACCGCGTTCGCCCAGAAGCGAGTGCCGTCCTTTCGGATGCGCCAGCCGTCCGCTTCGAACCGCCCTTCGGCGAGGGCCGTTCGAAGGGCTTTCTCGGGAAGCTTGGCCTCGCGGTCTTCGGGAGTGAAGAAGATGGAGAAATGCTGGCCCATGGCTTCGTCGGCCGTGTAGCCCTTGAACCGCTCGGCGCCGGGGTTCCATGTCGTGACGCGGCCATCACGGTCGAGCATGTAGATCGCGTAGTCGGTGATGGAGTTGATGAGCAGCTGGAAACGCTGCTGCTCGGACATACTATTGAGACTCGACAAGGCGCGTCCGTCCTCACTCACCGGCCTGACATGCCGGCACTCTCCCACCCCTTCGGCAATCCTTATTGGCATGTGCCTGCGTTTCAAGCTGAATCGTCCCCCTGGACTGTCCTAGAATCGGTCGAGCAGCCGATCGACGGTCCCTTTCGTGCTTCCGGATTTCGAGCTTGGATCCTTCGCCTCGCGTTCGAGGGCGCGGCGGATCATCTCGATCTCGCGCTCGGTCAGATGCTCGACACCGATGAACTGATCGCGCGCCTTCCCGACCGCTCGAAGGAGCTCGTCGAGCTTGGCCTGCATCGCCGAGGCGTCGCGGTTCTGCGCATTCTGGATGAGGAACACCATCAGGAATGTGACGATCGTCGTCCCGGTGTTGATGATCAGCTGCCAGGTGTCGGAAAAGTGAAAGATCGGCCCGGTGACCGCCCAGACAACGATCACCGCTAAGGCGATCAGGAATGTCACGGGCTGGCCCGCGGCGACCGAGATACCCGTCGCGACACGTGTGAAAAAACGCTCCATCGCCGCCGTAACGCTCGCGCAACGAGAATGTGCCGTTCGCTTGCGTCACGGTTGCCGGCGAGGCACTGTCCGCTTCAAGCGAGTTCGGAAAGGGGGGACAATGGACGAACAATCTGCATCGCAGCCTGTCGCAGGCTGGTTCAGGTTCGCCGCGATCGCATCGATCCTGTTCATGGCCGTCGGTTGCGCCGGCTATCTCATCGATGTCACCACCGATCCCGACACCCTTCCAGTCGATCAGCGGGCCTTGGTAATGGCACGGCCGATCTGGCAGGTCGCAGCCTATGCCATGGCGGTCTGGGTCGGACTTCTCGGGGCGATCCTTTTGCTCATGCGCAAGAAGGCGTCCGAGCCCTTGCTCATGGTTTCGCTCATCGCGGCCTGCTTCACATTTTTGCCGCTCGCGACCGTCCCGGCCATACGCGACAACGTCACCACCAACGACATCGCGGTCGCAGTCATCATCATCCTGATTACAGGCACGATCTGGCAGTTCGCACGCAGCTCACGCAAACGGGGATGGCTGCGCTAACCCGGGCGATTGGGGCGCGCCGGTAACCTGAGCGATTGGGGCGCGCCCGCTCTCGACCTATTGAGGCTCCTTGGCCTTCTTCTTGGATTTCTTCTTGTCTTTGTGCGCCGTGCCGTCGTCGGTCGCCTTCGCGGCGTCGTCCGCCGGTGCCGCCGCTGCCGGGTCGGCCGGAGCCGTTGTCGTCGCTTCCGGTGCACCTGCGGCCGGATCCGTGGACGGAGCCGTAGCGGCCGCCTGGCCGGCGGCGGCGGCCGGATCGGCCGGCGGCGCCGACTGGTCCTGAGACTGGGCAAAAGCGACGCTTGCGCCAAAGGTAAGCGGCAAGGCAGCAAGGATGAGCTTGCTCGAATTCATGGAAAATCCTTCTTGTTGCTAAGGACAGGGGAATACGCACCCGGTGCGCGCCTGAACGTGCGACCTTGCGCTAAGCTCAGTGGTTTCGGCCCGTTGTCGGTGAGTTGTGGTTGCCTCGGGATTGGCTGACGGGCGTTGGAACCGCTAGAAGCCGCGCCCATGTCCACCTTCACCATCGACACGGCCACCAGCCGCGCAACACCTTCCCCGGTTCCCGGCAAGAGAATGACGGCGCCGTCGCTGCGTGCTCGAAAGGTCGACGGTAGGACCGAGCAGCCGATCGTCGCGCTGACGGCCTACACCATGCGCATGGCGCAATTGCTCGACGAGCATTGTGATCTCCTGCTCGTTGGCGACAGCCTCGGCCAGGTGATCTACGGACTGCCGTCCACCATTCCGGTGACGCTCGACATGATGATCGCCCATGGAGCGGCGGTCGTTCGCGGAAGCTGGCATGCCCTAGTCGCCGTCGACATGCCGTTCGGCTCCTACGAGGGATCGCCGGAGCAGGCCTTCGCCAGTTGCTCGCGGGTGATGAAGGAGACGGGCTGCGCGGCAATCAAGCTTGAGGGCGGCGAGGCCATGGCTCCGACCGTGCGTTTCCTCAGCGAGCGCGGAATTCCCGTCGTCGGCCATGTCGGACTTACCCCGCAGGCCGTGAACACGCTCGGCGGCTACGGCGCTCGAGGCCGCGGCGACGCCGAAGCGAAGAAGATCCTCGGCGATGCCAAGGCCATCTCGGACGCCGGCGCCTTTTGTATCGTGGTCGAAGGCGTGATGGAGGAGCTGGCGACCAGGATCTCCCGCGAGGTCGCGGCCCCGATCATCGGCATCGGAGCATCCGCCGATTGCGACGGCCAGATCCTCGTCACCGACGACATGCTCGGAGTGTTCGAGCGCACTCCCCGTTTCGTGAAGCGCTACGACAATCTCGCAGAACAGATCTCGAACGCCGCGAAGACCTACGCCGACGAGGTCCGAGCGCGCACTTTCCCGTCTGCCGACCAGACCTATCGGCCCAAGGGCTAGAAGCTCCCAACCAGCTTTCCCGGTCGAATCCAGGCGCCGGTTCGTCGACGGCAGCCGATGAGCTCCTTGACATTCGGCGTGTATTAGTCGACTAATACGCCTGCTACAGCCAGGATGCGCACCGGTGAATGTATCGAGTCGCCGACACCGGACTAAGGCCTCGTTTTTCAACGAAATCTCAGCCGTTGCTCAGGCCACTCACAGGCATCGCTGGCACGCTATGTCCACCTACGATGATGGAGGCAAAGGCGATGATTAGCACTCCCGCGGCCCTGATGTTCGCAGCGATGAGCGCGCTTTGGTCGCAGGGAACACCAGCCGTGCAATCCCCAGAGGTCCGTCCGCCCGCGATCGCCGTCGATCGCTCCGTGCTCGAGCGCTATGTCGGAATCTACAAATGCGAGCTCGGGACAGCAAAGGTGGCCGTAGCGAAGGATGGCCGACTGACTCTCCAGATCGACCGTCTGCGCCCGATACCATTGATTGCCGACGGCGAAGCTCAATTCCGCCCCGAGGGCGTGAAGGCGACTCTGGTGTTCCACTCCGATGCCGACGGAATCAGCCATTTCGTGCTTCACCGCGAGGGCAAGGAAATCCGCGCCGACCGGAAGCGCAGCAAAGCCTGACCGCAGCGGGTCGCTCCCCCTTTGCCTTTGGCCGGCGAGGCGCTAGACGTTCGCCGCCAGCTTCCATTCATCTCCGGGGAGGAAGGAAGCGCCCGGCAAAGTTTTCCGGTCATCCAATTTAGAGGCAGGTCTTGGCGCTCCCAACGGACAGCAACGACACTTTTCTTAGGGAAGTCGACGAGAATCTTCGGCGCGACCAGATGCAGGACTTCCTCAGGAAGAACGGCAAGTGGATCGCATTGGCAGTCGTCCTCTTCCTTGGTGCGACCGGCGGCTGGATCTACTGGGAGCAGCGTCAGAAGAAGCAGTCGGCCGAGCAGTCCGAGCAGCTCCACGCGATCTTCAACGACATTGCCCAGAACAAGCAGCAGACGGTTCCGGAGCGGCTCCAGAAGCTGGAGCAGGCCAACGGCGACGTGGTGCGGGCATCGGCGGTGCTTACCGACGCGGCCCTGGCCCTCGAGAAGAACAATCGAAGCGCTGCTGTCGCGAAATACCGCGAGCTCGCCAACGACAAGGGCCTGCCCCAGCTCTATCGCGACGTCGGAACGATCCGGCTGACCGCGCTCGAGTTCGACACGATCAAGCCGGAAGAAGTCATCGCCCGCCTGGAGCCGATGGCGAAGACCGGCAACCCCTGGTTCGGAAGCGCCGGCGAAATGACTGCCCTTGCGCTCCTCAAGCAGGGCAAGAAGGCGGAAGCCGGCAAGCTGTTTGCCCAGATCGCCGCCGACAACCAGGTTCCCAATTCCATTCGCACCCGCGCCGTCCAGGTCGCGGGCACACTCGGCGTGGACGCAAGCGCGTCATTGCCGGGACTGCAGCAGCAGCAGGATTGAAGAAGATGAAGTCAGTTCGGACGAAGTTCGTGGTGTTGACGCTCGCCGCCCTCGCGGCAAGCGGATGCGGCATCTTCAAGAAGGGCGCGCCCAAGACTCCCGTGCTCGGCGAGCGCGTCGCGGTCCTCACCGCCGAGCAGGACGTCGCGGTCGATCCGGCGACGGCTGCCCTCCCCTTCTCGCTTCCCGAGCCGGTCGCGAACACCGAATGGGGTCAGTCCGGTGGCAATGCGGCCAAGTCGATGGGCCATGTCGCTCTCGGCCAGTCGCTCGGTGAGGCCTGGGAAGTCTCGATCGGCAAAGGCGGGACGCTGAGCGAGCGCCTCGCGTCCTCGCCCGCCGTTGGTGACGGCAAGGTCTTCACCATCGACACGCAGGCGACCGTCCGGGCGTTCGACGCCTCGACCGGCGGAACGGCCTGGTCGACCCAGTTCGGAATCGAGAAGAACAATAGCGCTTCGCTATTCGGCGGCGGCGTCGCCTACGGCAACGGCCGCGTCTACGCGACGAACGGCCTCGGCTACGTGGCGGCGCTAGACGCCCGCAATGGCGGGATCATCTGGCAGGTCCATCCGACCGGCCCGCTGCGCGGGGCACCGACAGTGGTCGGCGAGTCCGTCTACGTGATCACGCAGGACAACCAGATCTATTCGCTCAAGTCGAGCGACGGCTCGACCGATTGGTCGCAGTCGGCAGCGCTCGAAATCGCGGGCATGTTCGGCTCGGCGAGCCCGGCGGTCGGCCAAGGCACAGTCGTCGCCGGTTTCTCATCGGGCGAACTCAACGCGTACCGCTACGAGAACGGCCGCCTAGTGTGGCAGGACCAGCTCGCCCGGACCAGCATCCGTACCAGCGTCGCCTCCATCTCCGACGTCGACGCCGACCCGGTCATCGACAGCGGACAGGTCATCGCCGTCGGCCAGGGAGGCAGAATGGTCTCGATCGACCTGCTCTCGGGCCAGCGGCAGTGGGAATTGAACATCGCCGGCATCTCGACGCCTTGGGTCGCCGGCGAGTGGATCTTTGTCGCGACGGACGACGGCAAGATCATCTGCGTTTCCCGCTCCAACGGGAAGATTCGCTGGATCGCCCAGGCTCCGGCCTTCCGTCACGAGAAGAAGAAGGCCGGCCCGATCAATTACGTCGGACCGATCCTCGCCGGCGGCAGGCTGATCGTGGCGAGCTCCGAGGGCGCGCTGATCAACATCGATCCGTCGAACGGATCGTTCCAGAGCCAGACGAGCATCCGGGGCGCGGTCCACCTGCCTCCGGTCGTCGCAAACAACATGCTTTACATCCTCGACGACGACGGGCGCCTGCACGCCTGGCGCTAAGGCACGGTTGACTGTTGCGCGGGGCGTAGGGCATGGGACGCGTCCGCTCAGGCAAGCGGGTGTAGCTCAATGGTAGAGCAGAAGCCTTCCAAGCTTACGACGAGGGTTCGATTCCCTTCACCCGCTCCAAAAACGAAATGACCCTGACCGCGTCTAGCTTCGTCGGAAACGTGGAGCATTGAAGCGCTGTGGACGTTCTCGCGGTGATCCCACACGCGAGCGGACATCTCCATGAACACCGCAGACTTTCTCGTTGAACGGCTCAAATCCTGGGGCGTCGAACGCATATTCGGCTATTCGGGTGATGGGATAAACGGCGTCATCGGCGCAATCCAGCGTGATGGCAGTCTCGACTTCGTTCAGCCTCGACACGAGGAAATGGGCGCCTTCATGGCGGTGGCCCATGCCAAGTTCACGGGAAAGCTTGGAGTTTGCCTGGCCACCGGGGGTCCGGGCGCAACGCACCTCATCACCGGTCTCTATGACTCCAAGCTGGATCACATGCCGGTGCTCGCGATTTGCGGCCAGGCAGAAACGACTGTCCGCGGCGGGAGCTACCAGCAGGAGCTCAACCTCGACCGAATGTTTGCGGACGTCGCCGATTATGTCCAGGAAGTCACCCAGCCGGAACAGCTGCCGCACGTGATCGATCGTGCAATTCGGCTTGCCCTGGCCAATCGCGCTCCGACGGTGGTCATCCTCCCAAAGGATGTCCAGGAACGGGCTTTCAGCAAACCCCCGAGAGCTCACGGGTTTACGCGTTCCGGCCTTGGCTACTCGCGCCCAGTCATCGTTCCGGCGGAGCGTGACTTGCAGAAGGCCGCGGAGGTCCTCAATTCCGGCAAGAGACCGGCATTGCTGATTGGCGCCGGAGCCAAGGATGCCTCGGACGAGGTGATCGAAATCGCGCAGAAGCTCGGCGCGGGCGTCGCCAAGGCGCTGCTTGGAAAAGCGGTGCTTCCGGACGACCTGCCGTTCGTGACCGGCGCAATCGGCCTGCTGGGAACGCGCCCGAGCTCGGACCTCATGAACGAGTGCGATAGGCTTCTGATTGTCGGCAGCGGTTTCCCATGGTCAGAGTTCTTGCCCAAGGACGGCGCGGCGCGCGCCGTTCAGATCGACGTCGATCCCGCGATGCTTTCGCTCCGTTATCCATGCGAAGTGAACTTGCATGGCGATGCGGCGGAAACGCTCCGGCTGCTGCTGCCGATGCTCGACCGTAGAACGGATCGCAGTTGGCAGGACCGGATCGAAAGTTGGATGAACGAGTGGTGGGAGACGCTTGAGGCCCGGGCCAAAACAAACGCCCATCCGGTGAACCCGCAGCGCGTCGTCTGGGAAATGTCACCGCTCCTTCCCGACAACGCCATCGTGACCAGCGACAGCGGATCGTGCGCGAATTGGTATGCTCGCGACTACCGCGTCAAGCGCGGGCAAATGGCGTCACTTTCAGGTGGGCTCGCATCGATGGGCGCGGCGGTGCCATACGCCATTGGCGCCAAATTTGCGCATCCAGACCGGCCGGTCGTAGCGCTGGTGGGTGACGGGGCCATGCAGATGAACAACATGGCCGAGCTCATCACCATCGCGAAATATAAGGATCGCTGGCCCGACCAACGGCTCGTCACATGCGTCTTCAACAACGAAGACCTGAACGAGGTGACCTGGGAACAAAGGGTGATGAACGGCAACCCCCGCTACGACGCCAGCCAGGGCATTCCCGACGTGCGCTATTCGCAATTCGCGGAGCAAATCGGATTGAGAGGAATCTACGTCGACGCCCCCGATCAGCTCGCCGCCGCATGGGAAGACGCCCTGGCGAATGATGGGCCGGTCGTTCTCGAGGTCAAGACGGATCCCGAAATCGCACCCCTTCCGCCGCATGTCAGCTTCAAGCAGGCGCGAGGATTCATGATGTCCATGGCAAAGGACGAGGACGCCGCGCACGTGATCGCAGATACTGCTCGCCAGGTCGCCAATGCCGTGTTCCACAAGACGTAAGCCGGTTTGCAGGATGATCCACATCGGCC
>JBKPKZ010000190.1:0-43017 GCA_046731355.1 Pseudomonadota bacterium
CTCACCGACCAGGTTCTCGGCACCAACCTCCTTCCGGGTGATGCCATCCGTGCAGCGCTGACTCGTCCGCGGACGATCGGCCTGTCGGTCACCGCTGGCTTCTAGTGCGCCGATGATCGACGATCCGGGGGAGAAGTCGGCGACGATGCGAGCCGGGCACGGGGGGGAGACCGTCCGGCTCGCATTGCCGCAGCCGTACCTCCTGTTCCTTGGTGACACGGTCGAAGCCGGATTCGCGAAGACCGCCTTCGGTCTTCGCGACTGGGCGCCCGACCTCTGCGTGGGCGAGTTTGCTTTGCCAGCGGCTACGATCAGCGTGGGGCTCCCCCAGCTGAGCCCCGCGGAAGCTGCCGATCGCGGTGCGAGGGCGCTGGTGATCGGCGTCGCCAATTCGGGAGGGTTCATTGCGGAATCGTGGATTCCGGCGCTGGTCGATGCGCTCGATGCGGGACTGGATATTGTGAGCGGAATGCATTCGAAGCTCGGGTGCATTCCCGAACTTCGCTATGGCGCCGAACGCCGAGGGCGTCAGTTGATCGACATAAGGACACCGCCTTCCAACATCCCGATCGCGACGGGCCTGAAGCGGAGCGGCAAGAGATTGCTGACCGTCGGCACCGATTGTGCGCTTGGCAAGAAATACACTGCGCTTTCGATTGCCCGCGGATTCGCGGAGCGCGGTGCGAACGTCGATTTCCGTGCGACTGGCCAAACCGGCATCATGATCTCCGGCGGCGGCATTCCGATGGACGCCGTAGTGTCGGACTTCGCGGCCGGCGCCGCCGAAATCCTAAGCCCGGACGCCGCACTCGACCACTGGGATGTGATCGAAGGTCAGGGGTCGATCCTGCATCCGGCCTATGCCGGAGTGTCGCTCGCCTTGCTTCATGGCAGCCAGCCCGACGTGTTCGTGGTCTGCCACGATCCGACCAGGACCCGTCTTCTCGGCGACGAGGAATTCGCCGTTCCCTCGGTCGACACGATCATCGATCTCACGATCCAGTTGGGGTCGCGGACGAACCCGAAGATCCGTTGCGGTGGCATTTCATTGAACACGTTCGCGATGAACGAGGCGAGTGCGGCGCAGCTTTGCGAGGCCGAGTCCACGCGGCTCGGTTTGCCGGTCTGCGATCCGATCAGGGGCGGGCCGGAGTTCGAAGCCCTAATCGACGAGTGCCTCAAGTCGTGAATTCGTCAACCGCCAGCGAGCACAGCTGGTTCAAGCGCATCCTCCTGCCCGGCCTCGGTCTCAAAGCCTTCGTCATCGGCGGCGGCTATGCGACGGGTCGGGAGCTGGCGGAGTTCTTCCTTCCGGCTGGGCCGCGCGGCGGCCTCCTTGCGATCGGTTTCGCGACCATCGTTATGAGCCTGCTGTCGGTTGTAACGTTTGTTGTCGCGCGGCGGCTGCAGTCATTCGACTATCGCACCTTCTTCAAGCGCCTGCTCGGTCCCGGATGGATCGCATTCGAGCTCGCCTATCTGCTGCTCGTGATCCTGATCCTCGCCGTTTACGGAGCGGCGGCCGGGGCAATCGCAGCTGCCGTGTTCGGCGCGCCCGAGTGGGCCGGGACAGTCGCGCTGATGCTCGGCATCGCCGGCGTGGTGACCTTCGGAAACAAGGCGGTCGAGAGGCTCTTCCGCGACGTTTCCTACCTGCTCTACGGCGTATACGCCCTCTTCATCGTCTTCGCGCTCTACTCGTTCGGTCACCTGATCGGCCCGTCTTTCGCGGCGCATCCGGAGACCAGCGGATGGGCGGTCGGCGGACTGACCTATGCCAGCTACAACACGGTCGGAGCAGTCATCATTCTGCCCGTTCTTCGGCACCTCCTGACCGACCGCGACGCGGTGATTTCGGGCCTGCTCGCGGGACCGCTCACCATGCTTCCGGCGTTGCTGTTCTTCATCCCGATGGTGGCCTTCTACCCAGCCGTCAAGGACGCACCTCTGCCCTCCGATTTCCTGCTTCAGAAGATGGGGCTGCCGTGGTTTCACCTGCTGTTCCAGGCGATGATCTTCGCGGCGCTTCTGGAAAGCGGAACGAGTGCCGTCCATGCCGTCAACGAGCGCATCGATGCCGCGTGGGAAGCGCGCAAGGGCACTCCGCTGTCGCACCATGCGCGACTTGCGATCGGCCTAACCCTGCTCGCGCTCTGCATGTTCGCCGCGGGTCGCTTCGGCCTCGTTGCGCTGATCGCCAACGGATACCGGGCTCTCGCCTACATTTTCCTGGGGGTCTTCGTCCTTCCGCTGCTGACGATCGGCGTGTGGAAGATCGTCCGAAACGAACGCGCGGGTGAGCCGGCGCTCCATCACTGAATGAAGGGGGACTGAAATGAAGCCTCGTGTCGCGTTGCGCGATCTGTTCGCTGCGGCCTCGTTGATCGCGCTTTGCGGTGTTGCGGATGCCGCTCCACCGGCCGGGTTCGAACAGCGGGTCGAGCAGCTTCGAAAGGACATCGGGGTGCCCGGCGTCACCATCGCGATCGTCGAGGACGGGAAGGTCACGCTCGCGCACGGCTGGGGCGTTCGCGACATCACGACGAACCAGCCGGTTGATGCTGACACGATCTTCTTCACCGGCTCGACCGGCAAGGCGTTCACCAATGCCGCGCTCGCCACCCTCGTCGACGAAGGCAAGATCAAATGGGACGACAAGGTCATCGACCACATGCCCGATTTCCGGATGTGGGACCCTTGGGTCACGCGCGAGATGACGATCCGCGACCTCCTCGTTCACCGCAGCGGGCTTGGTCTCGGGCAGGGCGATCTCCTGTTCCTCCCGAACAGTACCCTGTCGCGCAAGGAGACAGTTCGGCGGATCCGATACCTGAAGCCGGCGACCAGTTTTCGAAGTGGGTATGCCTATGACAATATCCTCTACATGGCGGCCGGGCAGCTGATCGAAGAAGTCACAGGCGAAACGTGGGAAAAGTATCTCCACGGCCACGTCTTCGGCCCGCTGGGGATGAAGAACTCGACCAACACCGACAAGGAGTTCCAGGCGAATCCCAACCACGCGCGTCCGCACAGTCGCAACGACGGTCCAATCCACGGACTGGGGACACAGGCGCCCCTCGATGAAGATGCGACGATTGCGCAGAACGCCGCCCCTGCGGGTGGGCTTGCAATCAGCGCCAACGACATGAGCCGCTGGCTGTTGACGCAGCTCGGCCGCGGCAAGCTTCCCGGAAGCGACAAGCGCCTTTTTTCTCAAGAGCAGTCGGAGCAGATGTGGACGGGGGCCGTGATCACGCCGGTCCCGCAATATCCGCCCGAGTTCGCGGCCGCGCAGCCTCACTATGACCTTTACGCCCTGGGCTGGGGTCTTTCCGACTATCGCGGCGCGCAGGTCGTTGGGCACGATGGCGCCGTCCTCGGCTCACAGGCAACGGTCGCGCTTCTCCCCGACAAGAACGTCGGCATCTTCATCGCCGCCAACAGCGAGGACGGCGAGATCATTCGAGGCCTGCTCTTCGAGCTGCTGGACCATTACCTGGGCTACCCTCAGGCCCAGTGGCCGGAGAAGTGGCACAACTTCAAGGTCAACCGGCTCACCCAGGCCGCGAAGCAGGTTCAGGCTGCCGAGGCCAAGCCGGCGAGGATCGGCCCATCCCTTCCGCTCGCCAACTATGTCGGCGAGTACACCGACCCATGGTATGGTACGATCAAGGTCCGCCAGTCGGCCAAGGGCCTGGCCATCGATTTCCCGCACTCGACGGGCATGGAAGGGCCGCTGACGCATTATCAGTACGACACGTTCAAGATGAATCCTGCGCTCGATTGGGTCGAACCGGCGTACGTAACCTTCTCGATCGGTGCCGACGGGAAGGTCGATCGGGTGACGATGAAGCCGGTCTCACCAAGAGCCGACTTCAGCTGGGATTATCAGGACCTATCGTTCACGCCCGCGGCCGCCGGCCAATAGCTAGTGGCCGGCGCCCTCGGTCCGCTCGATTCCTGACTTTGCAAGCTGGTCGTCGATCTGGGCGAGGAGGCGCTCCAGCCCGTCCTGGTCGCGGGCCTCGGCGCGAGCGACGAGCACGTCCTGGGTGTTGGATGCTCGAAGGAGCCACCAACCGTCGTCGGTCATCACTCGGGCGCCGTCGGTTGCATTGACCTTAGAGCCGTTGGCCGAGAGTCGCTGGAGGATTTCGGAGACGACCGCGAACTTGCGGCTCTCGTCGACCGGGAAGCGCATCTCCGGAGTGACGATGGACTTGGGCATCGCCTCCATTGTCTCGCTCAGCGACTTGCCGGACTGGGCGATCGCCTCGATCAACCGAACCGCCGCGTAGAGCGCATCATCGAACCCGTACCAGCGGTGTTTGAAGAAGATGTGGCCGCTCATTTCACCCGCGAGCGGTGCGCCGGTCTCCTTCATCTTCGACTTTATTAGGCTATGGCCGGTCTTCCACATCAACGGCGTCCCTCCGGCCTTTTCGACATGGTCGAAAAGGATCTGGCTCGCCTTGACGTCGGCGATGATCGTCGCGCCTGGCTGTTCCTTCAGAACCGGCTCGGCGAGGATCATCAGCAGCTGGTCGCCCCAGATCACTCGGCCCTTGCCGTCGACTGCACCGATGCGGTCGGCGTCGCCGTCGAAGGCAATTCCGAAGTCCAGACCCTTCTCGGCCACCAGTGCCTTGAGGTCGGCGAGGTTCGCCTCGACGGTGGGATCCGGATGATGGTTCGGGAAGGTGCCGTCGATCGCGGTGTGAATTGCGAAATGCTCGCCCGGAAGCTTCTCGATCAACTTCTCCAGCGCGGGACCGGCCGCTCCATTGCCCGCGTCCCAACCGATCCGGAACGCCCCGCCCTGGAAGTCTTGCACGAGGCGATCGACGTAGGAATCGAGGATGTCGACCTGCTCGACCGACCCATGGCCCTCGGACCACTCGCCATCGGCTGCTCGCCGACCGAGGTCCTGGATCTCCGCTCCGAAGACCGAGCGCCCGTTCAACAGCATCTTGAAGCCGTTGTAGTCGGATGGATTGTGGCTGCCGGTGACCTGAATTCCGCCCTGCACTCCAAGTGTCGCGACGGCATAGTAAAGCATTGGGCTCGGGCCGATGCCGGTACGAAGGACATTGATCCCGCCTTCGATCAGGCCGCGAACCAGTTCGGCCTCCAGATCGGGAGAATGGGTCCGACCGTCCCGGCCGACTGCGAGGCTCCTTGCACCTTCTTCCTGCGCCAGCGAAGCAAAAGCCCGGCCGAGCGCGTAGGCGTCCTCTTCGTTGAGCGTTTTCCCGACGATTCCGCGAATGTCATACTCGCGAAGGATGGTGCGATCGAAGATATGGGTCATTGAACTCGCTAAAAATCAGGGACTTGGTTCGGCGACGACGCCAATGACCCAATCGCCGAGATGGTTCAACCTGCGGCGGCGATAGGCTCCTCGGCCCCCGGCTCGGGAATTCCGAGACCGGCGATCATCTCGCGAAGCTCCTGCCTGGCGGTGATGTGACCGATGCCGACCTCGTTGATGTGCTGGATGTCGAGCAGGGTCAGGCCCTTCGGGAACAGCTCGCGATAGATGACCCGCTCACCGAGGCCCGGGATGACACGGAAGCCGACCCGGCGTGCCAGCTCGTCGAGCGCCGCGCCGACGCGCTTTAGGTTGTGGCTTTCAATGTGCTGCAGGCGATTGCGGAGCACGACCCAGTCGACACTCTTGCCGGTGTTCTTGGCGCGCTGAGTCCGGCTGTTCCAGATCAGCTCGGCGTAGAAGCTCGGGCGCGTGATCTTGTAATTCTCAGGGTGAACCTGGCCGATGAGGTCGAGATCGACGAAACTGTCGTTCATCGGTGTGACAAGTGTGTCGGCCTTGAGGATCGCGGCTCGGGCGATCGGGTCGTCACGGCCCGGAGTGTCGATGACGATGGCGTCTACGTCCTCGCTGAGCGCGCGGACGGCATTCTCGAGGCCTTCGTGGGTCTGCTCTTCCAAGACCGTGTAGCGCGCCTGCGGAAGCTCGACGTTGAGTCGGCGCATCGTCGCGTCGCGGTTCTCGAGATAGCGGGTCATCGTGCGCTGTCGGCTGTCGAGATCCAGCGCGGCGACATTGTGCCCCATGGAAGCAAGCGCGATCGCGGCATGAACCGCCGTCGTAGACTTTCCGGTTCCGCCCTTTTCGTTGGCGAAGACGATGAAATGCGGCTGGGCCATCCCCACCCCCCTTGCACTTTTCCCACGCGGCTCCAAGAACCGCGCCCCGGTTAACGGTTTACCGAAGGGGCTGAATCCTTGCAAATAATCCGTGAGGTCCCCCAACTTGCGTCCGCGCTCATCGCTTTGAGGGCAGGGGGCAAAAGTCTTGCCCTCGTTCCGACCATGGGAGCGCTTCACGAAGGGCATATGGCCCTGATCCATGAAGCGAGGGGTCGCGCCGACCGGGTCGTTGCCACGATCTTCGTCAATCCGCTGCAGTTTGCAGCAAACGAGGATCTCGACCGCTATCCGCGGCAGGAGGAACAGGATGCCGCGATGCTGGAGGAAGCGGGCTGCGACCTTTTATGGCTTCCGCAGGCGGGCGAAATGTATCCGGCGGGCTTTGCGACCAATGTCAGCGTCAAGGGCATCAGCGACCGCTGGGAAGGGGAGGCGCGTCCGGGGCACTTTGACGGAGTCGCGACGGTCGTTGCCAAACTCCTTTGCACAGTCCGGCCCGACATTGCTCTATTCGGAGAGAAGGATTTTCAGCAGCTGGCCGTCATCCGGCGGATGAC
Source organism: Pseudomonadota bacterium (assembly GCA_046731355.1). Classification (GTDB taxonomy): domain Bacteria; phylum Pseudomonadota; class Alphaproteobacteria; order Sphingomonadales; family Sphingomonadaceae; genus Sphingomicrobium. The sequence continues at coordinate 6,732 of JBKPKZ010000190.1, forward strand.
TCGGGATCTCCAGCTCGGTGCCGAAATCGTCGGAGTGCCGACTGTTCGTGACGAGGATGGCTTGGCCCTGTCGTCACGCAATGCGTATTTGTCCCGCGAAGAGCGGAACAACGCGCTCGAGCTACCGCGCGCATTGAACGACGCCGCCAACCGGATCCTTTCAGGGATTCCGGTCGCCCAGGCGCTGACCGATGCCAAGGCACACCTCAGCAATGCGGGCTTCGCACGGATCGATTACGTCGCGCTTGTCAACGCGCTCACGCTCGAACCGCTGGAGAGGGCCGAGGGCCCGATGCGCCTGATTGCAGCGGCGGTCATCGGCCGTACCCGTCTCATCGACAATATCGTTGTCGGGGTGTGACTTTGGCGTCACGACGCCGTTAACCATTTATTTTCCATCCCGGCCCGAAGTTCGCTTCGTACCAGGGGGAGAGTTCAAGTGGGTGCAATTAGCCAGAAGAGCGCGGAGTTCCTGATCCGCAGCCGCCTTGCGGACGCAGAGCGCGGCAATGTCGATGCCCTGTTCGAGCTTGGAGTGACCTATTCGACCGGTCGCGGGGGCGTTCCGGTCGATCTCATCGAAGCGCACAAGTGGTTCAATCTCGCCGCTCTTAACGGTTGCACTCGCGGGCAGCAGTGCCGCGCCGAGATCGCGATCGAGATGACGGCTCGTGAAATCGCCGAGGCTCAGAGACAGGCGCGCGCCTGGCTCGGCTCGCACCAGCGCTACGCCGCTTAACGTTGCTATTGCTGCGGCTGCGGCATCCAGGGCTGCAACTGCTGCGGCGGCTGCTTCAAGACGGTGACGACGCGGCTGTTCTGTAGCCAGGTCGCGTCGTGGACCGCTTCGCTGGTCGGTCGCTCCCGGCCCCAGCTGACAATCTGGAGCTGCTCGGGTGGAACGCCTGAAGCGATCAGATAATTCCGAACCGCTGCGGCGCGCCTTTCACCAAGCGCGAGCGCATAATCGCGAGTCTGGCGGACATCGGCGTGCCCCTCGATGCTCGCATTCACATAAGGGTGCTGGATCAGCCACTGGGCCTGCGCGGTCAGTGTCGCCTGCGACTGCGGGGTGAGCACGTAACTGTCGCGGCCGAAGCGGACCGTGTCCGACCCCGCCCTCACCCTGAGGTCCTGCTCCAGCACCGGTATCGCGAGTACCGGGCCTGGCGGATATGCCCCCGGCCCTTGCGGATAACCCGGAGCAGGCGGCGGATATCCGGGCGCTGGAGGCGGCGGATAGGGATATGGCTGGTAACCCTGCGCCGAAGCCGCGCATGCGAACAGCGCCGATGCCAAGATCAACCCGCGAGCAATCATTGAACGACTCCCGACCAGCTCGGATCTGCGGCCGGCTGCGGCGTCGCGACGGCCTTGGGCTCGCCGCCTCCTACTGAAACCATGTGGAGTGAGCCGGTGCCGGCGCCTTGCTGTGTCCGCTGGAACATCACCCACTCGCTGTCGGGCGACCAGCTCGGCGCTTCGTCCTGCCAGCCGCTGGTCAGTATTTTCTCGTCTCCACCGGTCGGGCTCATGACCCCGATGGCGATGTTCGCACCCGTCCAGCGCGAAAAGGCGATGCGGTCCCCATCAGGACTCCACACCGGCGAGGAATTCGATCCTCCGCCGAAGCTTATTCGGTGCTGGATCGAGCCGTCCGAGTTCATGACGTAGATCTGCTGCGTTCCCGAACGGTCGCTTTCGAAAGTGATCTGCCTGCCATCCGGTGAGAAGCTCGGCGAGGTGTCGATCCCCGGCGCCGACGTCAGCCGGCGCGGATAGCCGCCGTTGGAATCCACTACGTAGATGTCGGTATTGCCGTCGACCGCCATCGAGAATGCGATCGAGCGGCCATCCGGCGAGAAGCGCGGAGCGAAGCTCATCGACGTGGACTGCAGGAGCTGGTGGTCGTTGCTTCCGTCCGCATCCATGATCCGGAGGTTGGGCATTCCCCCCGCGAAGCTCATGTAGACGACATGTTCTCCGTCCGGGGACAGGCGCGGGCTGGTAACCGTGACTCCGCCTTGCGTCAGATAGCTGTGATCCGTCCCGTCCCAGTTCATGATCGCGATGCGCTTTACCGGCTGGGTACGTGTGCCGGTCGCTGCGACATAGGTGATTCGGCTGTCGAACAGACCTGGCCGCTTGGTCACGGCGGTGTAGAACGCGCCCGCGCAGCGATGGGCGGCGCGCTTCCACTCGGTCGCGTCGACGGCGAAGCCCTTGCGGGTCATCTCGCGCCGCGTCTTCAGGTCGTAGAGATAGCAGACGACGTTGATTCGCCCGTCATCGCGGGCCTGGACGTAGCCGGTCACCAGGGCTCCGGCGCCAATGCCCGCCCAGTTCGGATAAAGCGGGGCGCCAGCCTCGGTCGGCGTGTAGTGACGCAGACCGTCCGGCCCAGTCGGATAGATCGCTCGTGTGGTGCGCAGGTCCGAGACGATCTGCTGGGCGATCTGGATGCCGATGACACCGGTTTCTCCGCCATCCGTCTTGACGTTCTTCGGCGTCGGAAACTGCGGGACCGCGAGCACGATCTGCGATGGACCGGACTGCGCCTGTGCGGACGCCGCCAGACCGGCGGTGAAAGTCAGGGTCAGGAAACTGGACTTGGAAAAACGCATCACTTTCCGGTCGTTATTCTGTTGAACCGCTCGACCCAGTCCTTGGGCTGGCGCTGCGGCCTGCCATCACGGTCCAGGTAGGCGGCTGTCACCCTCGCGTCGGTCAATTGTTCCGTTCCGCGGATGACCCGCTGATGAATGTCGACGGAGGCGGCCCGAACGGCCTCCACCGTGCTGACAACGATCAGATCGTCGCCCAGTCGCGCGGGCCGGAGATATTTGATGGCGACCTGAGAAACGTAATAAGCGCTCCCGTCGCCGCGCAGCGCCTCGCCCTGGTCGACGCCCACGGCGCGGATCATGTCCGAGCGCGCCCGTTCCATGAACTTCAGATAGTTGGCGTAGTAGACGACGCCGGCGGTATCGGTGTCCTCGAAATAGACCGTCAGCGCGAAGCGATGCTCCGGTCCGATGAAGCCGCCGCGATAGGGTGTGTCGAGGTCGGGGGCGCTCATCGAAACCCGCTTACCGGCCAGATTCACCTCTCGCAAATCGCCCGCTTGACATCCATGTAACCCCAAGGTTACATGTAACTCATAGGTTACTTAAGCAAAGGGTCCAGTCGTGGCTGAAAAGAGCATTTCCCAGGAAGCCGAGCGGCTGAGCCAGAAGAGGTCGAGGATGCTTTTCGTGCTCCCCGCGATCTTCCTTTCGCAGCAGGCGATCTATTTTTCCGGACGGCACGATCTCGCGAGCCCAGTCGGCCACGTGAAGATCGCCGCCTGGCTCGCCTTATCGATCGTCCTTCTCCTGATGCTCGCAACAGGTGGCGGCTGGTTCCGGTCGGCCGAGGTTCGGGCGCTTCTCAACGACGAAACCACGCGCGAGCATCGCCGGGCAGGCTTTGTCAGCGGCTTCTGGGCCGCCTGCCTCGCGGCAATCGTCATCTATGCCCTCAACCTGTTCGAACCGATCTCAGGCCGCGACACGGTCCACATCATCCTGACCGCCGCGATCGCGACCGCCATGCTGACCTTCGGCAGGCTGGAGCGCCGAGCGCATCGGGATGTCTGAAAGGCTCGCCAACGGACTGAAGGAAAAGCGGACGGAGCTCGGCCTCACCCAAGCCGAGCTCGCCGAGCGCGTTGGCGTTACGCGCAAGACCGTCAACACCGTCGAGAACGGGGTCTTCACCCCCTCGGCCCTGCTCGCGATAAAGCTTGCGCGGGCGCTCAGCGTGCCTGTTGAGAAGCTGTTCTGGATCGAGCGCTGACCTCGCCGACCTGGCGGATCATGTCGCCCTGCGCCTCGGCCACGTCGGCGAGGTGCATTCCCCAGCCGGGTATGAACATGCCGAGGATCCCAACTTCCCCATAGACCCGGTCGGTGCGCTTGTCGTTCGGGTCGACATTGGTGCGGATGGAAAGATAGCCGAGCTGGCCGTCATTGACGCAGCGGGCCGAGACCAGTCCTTCAGTTCGCACGAACTGGGTCGGCGGAGCGCCCTCGGTTGACCAGTTGATCGGGCCGCCCGGCACAGGCTGTCCGAACCTTGTGTTCCAGTAGCTGTCGAGCGATTGCCACGCCGTCGAGCCCGGCTTCGCCGGATTGGTGCAGGCAACCGTCATTCCCGGTCCGGGGGCATTGCCGAAGATCGCGCCGGCGGGCGGGACGTTCTTCTCGCGAAAGCTGACCCAGGTCATCACGCAGCCGGTCTCGGCCGGCGAGCCGCACACCGGCGTGGATTTCAGAGTTCCGCCGACGCGTTTGCCCTGCGGGACGTAGAGGTTGAACCCGGGCAAGATGGCGAGGCGCATCCGCTTCGCGATCGGCTTACCTTCGATCTCGTGCTGGATGAGCAGCTGGAGCATCAGCGAGCCTTGGCTATGTCCAACCAGCACGAACGGACGGCCCTGATTGTACTTGGCTAGGTAGGTCCGCCAGGCGTTGGCGACGTCGGCGTAGGCGAGGGCCGCGGGCTGGCGAACGTCGGCGCCGGTTGCGGCTGCCGCGACTGCGCCGAGCGTCATCTGGCGGTAGATGGGCGCGAATGTACGGCAAACCCCGGCGAAGCGAGCGAATTGGACAAGCGTAGCGCCGCGCTCGCTGTTGTCGACGTTGAGGTCGCTGTTGAGGCCTTGGTCGTTCGAGACCGTCGGGTAGACGTAGAAGCAATCGAGCGGGGCATCCTTCACGACCTCGCTCTTCCCGACCGAGCCGTAGCCATTCGGGTTCAGCGCTGTGGTCGCAAGCGGGGTCGAGCAGATGTCGGCCCGACCGGGAAGACAGAGCCAGTTGCTCTCCTTCGAATAATCGACGGGAGCCGGAGCAGCAGGCTGAGCCGAAGCGGGTGCAGCAGCTACCAGCGCGGCGAAGCTCAGTAATAGGGTGCGAATCACTTGGGGGCAGCTCCCGGATCGAACAGGCCGGCCTGGGCGCCGGCGGGTGGGTTGAGGCCGAGGTGCGTGTAGCCGCGACCGTTCAGACAGCGCCCGCGCGCGGTGCGGGCGACGAGGCCGAGCTGAATGAGGTAGGGCTCGATCACGTCCTCGATCGTATCGCGTGGTTCGCTGAGACCTGCCGCGAGTGTTTCCACTCCAACCGGGCCGCCGCCGTAAAGGTCGGCGATCATCGTCAGGTAGCGCCGGTCCATCGCATCGAGACCGAGCGCGTCGATCTCGAGCCGCGAGAGCGCCCTGTCGGCGACTCCAGCGTCGATCGATTCCGCGCCCACGGCATGGGCGAAATCGCGGACTCGGCGGAGAAGGCGGCCAGCGATCCGCGGCGTTCCCCGGGACCGACGAGCGACTTCGCGTGAACCGTCGTCGGAAATCCCGACACCGAGCAGCCTCGAGGCGCGGCGGATGACGAGCTCAAGCTCTTCCACCGTATAGAAATTCAACCGGACCGGAATTCCGAAGCGGTCCCGCAGCGGTGTCGTGAGCAAGCCTTGCCGGGTTGTCGCTCCGATCAAAGTGAAGCGTGGGAGGTCGATCCGAACGGAACGCGCCGAGGGACCTTCACCGATCATCAGATCGAGCGCCCGGTCCTCCATTGCCGGATAAAGCACTTCCTCAACAGCCGGATTGAGGCGGTGGATCTCGTCGATGAACAGGACGTCGCCGTCCTCGAGGTTCGTCAGAAGCGCCGCGAGGTCGCCGGACTTGGCGATGACCGGGCCGGACGTAGCCCGGAAGCCGACGCCCATCTCTCGGGCGAGAATGCCCGCGAGCGTCGTCTTGCCGAGTCCGGGCGGACCGTGAAGCAGAACGTGATCGAGCGCCTCGCCACGGCTTTTCGCGGCATTGACGAAGACCCGCAGATTCTCGCGAGCGGCCTGCTGCCCGATGAACTCGTCGAGGCTCTTCGGGCGAAGAGCGGCGTCCGCGTCCTCGCTGGTTCGCTCCGGCGTCGTGATTCGGGCTGGGTCGGTCGCCATCTCTTCATTTTGATTCGCAGATGGACGGGCCGCCGACAAGGCGCTTACTGTTGCTCGCGACTTGGCTTGCGGGGGCGATATGCGGGTTGATCGACGGACTCTGATCGCAACCGGAGCGGCTGCTCTCGTCGCCGGGCCGGCGTTCGCGCAGAAACGCTCGACGAGCGGCTGGTACAATCGGGCGATCATCATCGACGCGCTTGGAGGCGTCGGTGACCCCTATTCTCCCGAAGAGCAGCTTCGAATCGGCGACCGCGCATGGAAGGAAATGCTCGAGACCGGAGTGACCCTGGTCCGCGACACCGTGATGCCAGTCGGGAACGTGACCGATCCATGGGCCGATTATCAGAAGGACATTTCGACCAAGCACGACATCGTCAACGCTAATCCCGACCGACTGCTCCTGGTCCGGAACGCGGCCGACGTCCTGAAGGCGAAGCGCGAGAAGAAATTCGCGATCCTGATCGGCACTCAGGATACCTCGATGGTCGGGCCGGAGCTCGATCGGCTCGCGCAGATGAAGAAGGACGGGGTGATGACCGTCCAGCTCACCTACAACAACCGCAACCTGTCGGGTGACGGCTCGCTCGAGGCAGCAAATGCGGGACTGTCGAAGCTAGGCAAGGCGACCATCGAGCGGATCGAGGCAGAGAAACTGCTTCTCGACCTTAGTCACGGCGGAGCGAGAACGATGGCGGAAGCGACCGCGCAAGCGAAGCGGCCACTGGTCATCAGCCATACGGGGGCGAAGGCCTTGACCGACCATCCCCGCAACACGGCCGATGAAACGATCAAGGCGGTCGCCGACAAGGGTGGCGTGGTCGGCGTCTATTTCATGCCCTTCCTGACATTGGACAGCCATCCCAAAGGTGAAGATCTGCTTCGCCACATCGAACATGTCGCCAACGTCGCGGGCGAGGATCATGTCGGAATCGGAACCGACAACGGCCCGCTGCCGCAGGTCGTAGATGCGGAATCGACCAAGAAGCTGAACGAGTGGGCCGCAGCCCGGATGAAAGCCGGAATTGCGGCGCCCGGCGAGGGGCTGAACGTCTGGCCGATGGTCTCCGACTACAACAGCATCGACCGTTACCGCCGGGTCGCTTCGGACCTTCAGAAGCGTGGCTGGAACGAAGCTCGGCTGGAAAAGCTGATGGGCGGCAATTTCCTGCGCGTCTACCGCGAGGCCTGGGGCGGCTGAGCCCTGCGGGCAATCGCCAATTCCGTTTCGACGGGTGCCGGGTCAATGCGAATGTTCGACATCGCCGAGAATCTCGACCCAGTCGTACTTGCGCCTTTCCCAGACCGAGAATTTGGGGGAGACGAAATAGGGATCGTCGAACGCTCCAAGCGGGATTGCGACGAGGCCGTCGAACTTGCCTTCGATGAAATAGTGCAGGCTCGATCCGCATTCCGGACAGAAGTGGTGGCTGATCCGGTTCCCACTGTCCGCCCGGTGCGACCAGGTTCTGGATTCTCCGTCCGTCGTGAATTGATCAACTGGCCACCGGGCCTGCACCGCGAAAGCGCTTCCCGACCGCTTCTTGCAATCGAGGCAGTGGCAAACGGAAACGCGGACCGGTTCACCGGTGACCGTCGCCTTGAGCTGACCGCAGCGGCACGATGCGGTGTGCGTCGTCATGCGCTGATCTCCACTGGAGTGCCGTCCCTCACCGCCTTGTAGAGCCAGTCCATCTCGCGGTCGGTGACGGCGACGCAGCCCTCAGTCCAGTCGACCGAGGTGTGCCTGCTTCCAATCCAGCTGCGATCATTCGGCAGGCCGTGGATCATGATGTCGCCGCCGGGCTTCACGCCGAGCCTAGCGGCGGCCGCGATCTGCTCCGCAGTAGGATATCCGATCCTTAGCGAGAGGTGGAACGCGCTGTTCGGATTGTGGGCGGTAATCCGGTAGGAGCCCTCTGGAACGCGACCGTCACCCTGCTGCTGCTTGGGGCCGGGATCGCCGCGGCCGAGAGCCACTCGGAATTCACGGACCGGGACGCCCTTCCGGAAGGCCGTCATCAGATGCTCCGACTTGTCCACCCGGATCAGGTCGACAGGCCCGGGGTCCGCTGCCTCGCACCGGCTCGACCGGTAATTCCAGGCCTTGCCGCCATCGAGGCAATTGTCGATTGCCGAATATTCGCTTGAGGCGACTGCGCAGGCGCCGAGCGGAAGCACGAGAAGGATGGTGAAGGGCCGAACCCGCCTCACTTCGCCGCTTTGCGAAGCGCCAGTCTCACCAGCGCGTCGAGGCCAGCGTCGGGCCCCAGCTCGTCCTGGGCAGCGTTGACAGCCGCGTTCGCTTCGGCCGGCTTGAATCCGAGGTTCGCAAGCGCGGAGAGCGCATCCGACGAGGCTCCGCCGCGTGGCGGCGGCGCCAGCGAAGCTCCGAGGCCGGCGAAGCCGAGCTTGCCCTTGAGCTCGTTCGAAATGCGGGCCGCCAGCTTCGGTCCGACGCCATTGGCCCGGCCGATCATCGCCTTGTCGTCGTGGCTGACGGCTCGAGCCAATTCGTCGGGCGATAGGACGGAAAGGATTGCAAGCGCGAGCCTTCCGCCGACGCCCTGTATGGACGTCAGCGCACGGAAGGAATCACGCTCCACTGTCGAACCAAACCCGAAAAGGGTCCAGGCGTCCTCGCGAACCTGGAGCTCGGTGAGGATCAATATCTCGCCGCCGACCGGCCCGAGCGCCTCGAGCGTCCGCCCGCTCGCGTGGACCAGATAGCCGACTCCGCCAACGTCTATGATTGCCGTGTCGGCGCTGGTTTCGGCGAGAATTCCGGACAGGCGGGCAATCATGATTGATGCCTAGCGCGTGCAGCGCCACTTTGGAATCGGCGCGTCGCTGACGACCCTGCATCTTATGGTTATAGGTCGAGGTCGACAGGGACGCGGTGAGTCGAGGCCGTTTCGAACCCACAGCTTTGGGAGCCTGAGCGAATGAGTTCTACGATCGTTCTGATTCACGGCGCGTGGCTGAATTCGGCGAGCTGGGCGGGGTTCAAGGCACGGTACGAGAGTAGTGGCCATCGGGTCATCGCGCCCGACTGGCCGTACGATGACCGGCCGCCGGCGGAACTTCGGGCTTCGCCGGCGCCGGAACTCTCCAACCTCGGCCAGCGCCAGATCCTCGACCATTACGAGCGGATCATCCGTGATCTCGACGAGCCGCCGATCATCATCGGGCATTCGGCAGGCGGGACGTTCACGCAGCATCTGCTCGACCGGGGCCTGGGCGTCGCGGGAGTCGCGATCAATCCCGCTCCGACCCCCGGAGTCCCACTTTATCCGCACGCGATCGTCTCAGCTCTGCCAGTTTTCCTCGATCCGTTGAGCTGGCGGAAGGCCAAGGTCATGTCGCGAACCTTCTTCCGGAATCGCTTCGCTCAGACCGCTCCAAAACACGAGGCCGATGCGCTCTACGACAGTTACATCGTTCCGACTCCGGGCAAGGTTTACTGGGATGGTGTCGTCAACAAGATCAAGATTGACTGGGCCAATCCCAAGCGACCGCCGCTACTTCTGATCGGCGGCGGGAAAGACCTGATCGCGGATGCGGCGATGACCGAGGCGATCTTCCGGAAGCAGCGGCGTGCCGCCTCAATGACCGAGCTCCGGATTTTCCCGACAAGATCGCACTGGACCTGCATGGACAAGGGCTGGGAAGAAGTCGCGGACTTCGCGCTCGATTGGGCGGAGCGGCACTCGGAGCGCCAGCCGGCGCTGATTGCGGATCGAACGGAGCCGGTGCCCGCTTAACGAAGCGATCTCGCGCTTGCGAGATGGTGCGCGTGAGTGATGGCGACGGCGAGGGCGTCAGCGGCGTCCGGCCCGGCGATCTTGGCTCCCGGTAGAAGCCTCGAAACCATCGCGTGAACCTGAACCTTTTCGGCGTTGCCGTTTCCGACCACGGCCTTCTTGACCAGCCGAGCGGCATATTCGGCGACAGGCATGCCGCTTCGGGCAGCGATCATCAGCACGACCCCGCGAGCCTGGCCAAGCTTGAGTGTCGATTGAGGGTTCTTGTTGACGAAGACTTCTTCGACCGCGGCTGCATCCGGCGCGATATCGGCAATCAACGCCTCGAGCTGACGCGAGAGATCGGCGAGCCGCTCCGGCAGAGCAGCCGCCGTGTCGGTCTTCATTTGCCCGTTGGCGATATGTGAAAGGCGATTGCCTTCAACATGGATCAGCCCCCAGCCGGTCGTTCCGAGGCCGGGGTCCAGTCCAAGCAGCTTAGGCAAGCTTCTCCAGCTCCTCGTCGGGGACATCGTAATTGCCCCAGACGGTCTGGACGTCGTCGTCCTCTTCGAGCGCGTCGATCAGCTTCATCAGGCCCGCGGCATCGTCGCCGCGAACCTCGACCTCGGTGCCGGGCTTCCAACCGAGCTTGACCGCTTCGGCTTCGCCAAGCGCGCCTTCGAGCGACTTTGCGACTTCGTGAAGCGAGTCAACGGAAGTCCAGATTTCGTGGCCTTCCTCATCCGACTCGACGTCTTCCGCGCCCGCTTCGATCGCTGCTTCCAGGACCTTGTCGGCATCGCCGGCGCCTGCGCCATATTCGATCAGGCCCATCCGCTCGAATCCGTGGCTCACGGAACCCGAGGCTCCGAGGTTGCCGCCATTCTTCGAAAAAGCAGTTCGGACGTTCGTCGCCGTGCGGTTGCGGTTGTCGCTGAGCGCCTCGACGATGAGGGCGACTCCGCCGGGGCCGAACCCCTCGTAGCGGATTTCCTCGTAATTCTCGGCGTCGCCCTTGGTCGCCTTGTCGATCGAGCGCTGGATATTGTCCTTCGGCATCGACTGCGCCTTCGCCGCGAGAACGGCCGCGCGAAGGCGCGGGTTCATGTCGGGGTCGGGCAGGCCCATCTTTGCCGCGACGGTGATCTCGCGGCTGAGCTTCGAGAACATCGCCGAGCGCTTTTTGTCCTGCGCGCCCTTGCGATGCATGATGTTCTTGAACTTGGAATGGCCCGCCATGGCTTTTCCTTACGCGAGACCGAGCGCGGCGCGATAGGTCTCGAGCACGGCGTCCTGCTCCTGACGAGTGTGCGTCTCCATCCTCCGCAAGCGCACGATCATGCGCATGATCTTTGGGTCGTAGCCGTTGGACTTCGCTTCCGCGTAGACATCTTTCACGTCGTCCGCGATGCCCTTCTTTTCCTCTTCAAGCCGTTCAATTCGCTCGATGAATAGCCGCAGCTGATCGGCCGCGACGGTACCTTCCGCCATCTTTCACAACTCCGTTCAGGGATTCGGAGCGGCTGTAAGCGAGGGCAGGCCACCGCTCAAGCCGGTTGAACGCGAGGCTCAACGCGTTATTGCCCTCGCGACAAAGAGAGGAAGCAAGTTGACCGAGCCGCTGAAACCGCGCTCCCGCAAAGTGAAGATCCTGGCGACGCTGGGACCGGCTTCGAGCAAGCCGGAAATGATCAAGAAGCTGATGCTGGCAGGCGCCGACGCCTTCCGAATAAACATGAGCCACGGCGATCAGAAGTCGAAGGCCAAGCTGGTCGAGGCGATCCGAGCGCTCGAGAAGGAGCTTAAGCGCCCGACCACGATCGTCTTCGATCTCCAGGGGCCGAAGCTCCGCGTTGGAAGCTTCGAGGGCGGTTCGGTGCAGCTGGAAAAGGGCGCCAAGGTCGTCCTCGACCAGGAAAATGCGCCGGGTAACGCCCATCGGCTCGAGCTTCCCCATCCCGAGCTTTTTGCGGCTATCGGCCCGGGAGACCGCCTGCTGATCGACGACGGCAAGGTGCGCCTGAAGGTGCTGGAGACCGCTGAAACCAGCATCACCGCGGAGGTGCAGGTCGGCGGAACCGTGTCGAACAACAAGGGCGTCAACGTTCCCGACGTGGTCGTTCCGATTCCGGCGCTGACCGATAAGGACAAGTCGGACCTCGAATTTGCGCTCGAGCAGGGGGCGGACTGGATCGCGCTGTCGTTCGTCCAGCGGCCCGAGGATGTGGCCGAGGCCCGCTCGCTGATCGGCGAAAAGGCGGCTCTAATGGCCAAGATCGAAAAGCCGGCCGCGATCGACCGTCTCAACGACATCATTGCTCTTGCCGACGGAGTGATGGTCGCTCGCGGTGACCTCGGTGTCGAGCTTCCGCCCGAGGAAGTCCCGCCGCTTCAGAATCGCATCGTCGCCTGTGCCCGCCAGTTCGGAAAGCCGGTGGTCGTCGCGACGCAGATGCTTGAATCGATGATCACCTCGCCGACCCCGACCCGCGCCGAGGTAAGCGACGTCGCAACTGCAATCTACGACGGCGCGGACGCGGTGATGCTCTCGGCCGAGAGTGCCGCGGGCAAGTATCCCGTCGAAGCGGTCGCGATGATGGACCGCATCGCCAACAGCGTTGAGCGCGACCCCGTCTATTCCTCGCGAATCCATTTCACCGAGACCCAGATGGAGCCGACGATCGCGGATGCCCTGTCGGGGTCCTCGCGGCAGATCGCTGGAACGGTGAATGCGAAGACGATGGTCGTCTTCAGCAAGTCGGGCTCGACCGCCCGCCGAATCGCGCGCGAGCGCCCGCCCGTTCCGATCCTCGCAATGAGCCCGTCACAGACGACGTCACGCCGCATGGGCCTCTACTGGGGAGTGCACTCGGTCCACTCACGTGACGTCTCCGCCTTCGAGGAAATGGTCGGAAAGGCGAAGCGCATGGCCCTGCGGCATCACCTCGCCACCGGCGGCGACCGAATCGTGATCATGGCCGGCATTCCGTTCGGCACGGCAGGCTCGACCAATGTCCTCCACGTCGTTCGCCTCATCGGCGACGAGCTCGAGCGCCACACTACGCCGGAATAACTTTCGACAATTGACAGCATTGTTGCCTCAGGAGAGCCTGCGCCCCTCAGGGAGTGCCTGCCATGCGCAAGTTGCTTTTAGCCCTATCGGCCGCGTTCGGCCTGATCGCTGCCGCTCCTTCGCCCACCGTCGACAGCGTCGATTCCATTGCACGGGATTACGTTGTGCTGGCGCTGAGCGTGAAACGGATCGAGACCGATTGGTTCGAAGCTCCGGAAGTGCCCGCCGACCTTATTGCCGAAGCTGAAGCGGCCCAATTGGATGCTCCAGCAATCATCGAGAAGACTGGAGTTCTGATCGATCGCCTCGATAGGATTCCGGTGTCGAGCGATCACCTACTTGCACAACGTCAGGAATGGTTGCGCGCAAATCTGGTATCGCTTCGCATGCAACTTCGGGTGAAAGCCGGCGCCAAATTCAATGTGCGGGAGGAAGTGCAGCTCCGTTACGGCTTTCAGCCCGATTTCAAACCGCTCAGCTCATACAATCCCGTTCTTGCGCAACTCGACAAGCAGCTGCCCGGAAGCGGCAGTTTGTCAGAGCGCATCGCGAAGATGCGTCAGGCGACGATTGTTCCGGCCGATCGGGTTCGTGTCGTTCAAGATGCCGCATTCAAGGAATGTAGGCGACGAGCGGCCGAGCACGTCCGTCTGCCGAAGGGCGAAAGCGTCGAAATTCGCTGGATCGAAAATCCGCTTTTTCCGGGTAGCAACACCTTCAAGGGTAACGGTCACAGCCTAACCGAGCTCAGCCGCGACTATAAATGGGAGCTGGACCAGCTTCTCTGGGTCACGTGTCACGAGATCTATCCAGGTCACCATACCCAATTTGCCACTCAAAGTGCCGAACTCTTCCACAAGCGGGGCTGGCCGGAATTCTCGCTTTCACAGAACTACGGCCCAACGATTCCGGGCGCCGAGGCTATCGCGGAATATGGGGTTGGCCTGACATTTCCGATTGAAGACCGCATCCGGTTCGAACGGGACGTCCTTTACCCGCTCGCGGGACTTCAGATGAAGGAGCCTGATGCATGGAGGGCATTCTGGAGCGCCAGGTTCGACATGCTCGGCGCGACGGCGAGCGTCACCCAGGCGTATCTCGACGGAGAGCTGGACAAGGCCCAGGCGGAACAGGCGTTCATCAAGTATCGGTTGATGACCCCGGAAGGAGCCGCGAAGCTCCTGCCAGCCATCGATCAGTTAGGAAGTTACATCATCGCGTCAGACGTCGGTTGGATGACGATCGATCGAAAGTTGCGTGGCCGGACGCAAGCGCAACGTTGGCGGGCCTTCCAGCGACTGCTGGAAGAGCCGATGACCATCGCCGATATCGAAAAGCTCTAACGAGGCAGAAGCGCGGGAATCTCCTCAGGAATTTCGCGCGCGAGGAAGCCGATCGGCCCACTTTTCCGAGATAGTGCCTCGCCGGCTTCGCCGTGGAGGAGCACGCCCCAAAGCAAGGCCGTGAGCGAAGCCGCTCCCCGCGTCAGTAGGCCGCCGACGATCCCGGCGAGCGTGTCTCCGCTTCCCGAGACACCGAGGCCAGGCGCTCCGCCGCGAAACGTCCAGGCCCTGCCGTCCGCGGCAACGACATGGCTGGTCACGCCCTTGACGAGGACGTGCGCCCGATAATGCTCAGCCGCGCGAAGCCCGCAACCGATCGGGTCGAGGTCGATCTCGTTCTCGTCGCAGTCGAGCAGGGAGGCCAGTTCGCCCGAATGGGGCAGCAGGACCGGAGGCTGATTGCTTCCGCGTTTGCCTGCACTGAGCGGTTTCAGGCTGTGCAGAAGCGCCGCGTCGAGGACGATGGAGGCCGAGCTTTCGAGCAATGCCTGGGCGAGCGCCTCGCAGGTTCTTGCCTGCGCCATGCCGGGGCCGGCGACCACGACATCCACGCGGTCCGCTTCGTTTCGAATTTGCTTCACTGCGCTTCGGGTGAAACCGCCGTCCTTGGCCTCTTCGAGCCCGATCACCATTGCTTCCGGCATCGCAAGCGCCGTCGGGACAGCTACTCCTTCGACGCTGATCATCCGGAGCTTGCCTGCACCGGCCCTCATCGCGGCCGTGGCTGTAAGCAAAGCGGCACCCGCGACCGGGCGGCTGCCCGCGATGATCAGGATCCGGCCTTTCGTCTCCTTGTCGCCATCGACGACGAGCGGCAGTGGGAACCTCTTCAGCGTGGCTCGAGTCAGCAGCTTACCCGACCTCATCGCGCGCCGGTCATCATGTCCGGTTCCGCGGTCTTGGGAGCGCCCTCGGCCTCGAGCGGTGCGCCATGGTTCCAGACTTCGAGCTTCGGCACGCAGAGCCCGTCCGAATCCGCCTCGAAATCGTAGACGCAAATGCCACAATTCAAAATGTCGGCCTGTTTGTCGATCTTGAGGATGTCGACCTCGGTCAGTTCCTCGAGGATGTAACGCATGCACAGCACCACGACCTGGTGGCAGACGATCAGCACGCGGCGGTCGCAATAATGGAGGTTGATTGTGTTGAGGGCGGACCGAAGGCGAAGGATGACGTCGGCCCAGCTCTCGCCGCCCGGGGGGCGATGATAGAATTTGCCGAGCATCTGCCGATGTGCG
The DNA here is from genome assembly GCA_046731355.1 of Pseudomonadota bacterium. Lineage (GTDB taxonomy): Bacteria > Pseudomonadota > Alphaproteobacteria > Sphingomonadales > Sphingomonadaceae > Sphingomicrobium. The sequence continues at coordinate 22,135 of JBKPKZ010000190.1, forward strand.
GCTTCCTCCGGAAACTTGTCGCGGATGCCGATCGTGGTCAGCCGGTCGAAAATTCCGAACTCGCGCTCCCGAAGCCGCTCGTCGATCACCGGCTTCACGGGCCCCGACATTCCGCCCGCGTTGCAGATTGCCTCCGCGGTCTGGCGCGCCCTCAAATAGGGTGACGACATGATCACCTCGGGGCGGTCTTTCGAAGGAAGTGCCGCGAACCATCGCCCGGTCGCTTCGGCCTGGGAGTGGCCAAGTTCCGAGAGAGGAACGTCGACGTCGCGGACGTCGATGTCGATCTCGTGCAACCCGGCTTCGTCAGCAGCGTCGCGAGCGACGTTCCCCTGGCTTTGCCCGTGCCGCACCAGCCAAAGCCTTTCCGGCCAGTTCTGCCGCATTCGCGCGTCTCCTCGACAGCATTAAGCACGAACGGCCTGCAGGTTCCTGCCGGGCATTGCGGCGCGCAGCCCGTTCGTGGACAAGAGTCTCGATGGGAGGAGGCATGGCATCTCAGTTGGAACCCGCCGGCGAGATTGCGCTCGAACCGGTCGAGCCGGGTTACAAGACCGTGCTGCGGGTTCGGCTGGTCATGTTTTGGTCGGTCCTGTGGGCCGTCGCGGCGGTCGCTGATCAGGTGTTTCTCAAGATGACCCCGATTGCCGGCCTGCTCACGCTCGGCGTTCCCATCATCGGATTGGCGGCTGTCGTCGTTGCTCCGCAGCGCGTCTACCGGCGGCTTCACTTCCGGCTTACCGAGCGACTGCTGCAGGTGGTGCGCGGTTGGCTTTTCCACGTCGACACCGTCGTTCCGCTCGTCCGGGTCCAGCACATCGACGTGACCCGCGGCCCGCTCGAGAAGATGTTCGGTGTGGCGACCCTGGTCGTACACACGGCCGGCACTCACAACAGCATCGTCACTCTTCCGGGGCTGGCGCCCGAGCGTGCTGCCCAGATCCGCGACATCATCCGCGAACATGTCCGAACCGACTTCGCCTGACGATTCGGCGGTCGGGCCGCCGGAGCATCTGCACCCTCTTTTCCTGCTAACGGGGCTCGGCAGTTCGCTTAGAGGAATGGCAGGTCTCTATGCTGCCATCGGCTATCTGGCCGTTTCCGGGAAATTGGGATCGGCGCTGATCTCCGTCCTGCTCCTGCTCGCCTTCATGGCCGCCGGAATCTTTCTCTACTGGAGGCGGTTCGAGTACCGCGTTGGGGCGAGCGAGATCCGGGTCGACAGCGGCATCCTCAATCGGACGCACCGGTCGATCCCGTTCGACCGGATTCAGGACGTGGATATCGTCCAAGGACCGGTCGCTCGAGCCTTGGGCCTCGCGCGTGTGCAATTCGAAACGGGCGCCTCGGGGGGCAAGGAGGAAGGCGTTCTTCCGGCGATCCGGCTCGAGCGCGCCGAAGAGTTGCGAACCCTGGTTCGGGCGAGGCGTACCGGAACCGATCTGGCCGCCGTCGACACAGACGAAGAGGCCCGGCCGGCGATCTACGAGATGGACCTCAAGCGCCTCGCCCTCGCCGGGACCTTCAACTTCTCGCTAGCAGTCTTCGCGGGACTGTTCGGCTTGACGCAGACCCTCGGCGATTTCGTCGGTTTCGATCCGTTCGAACCGAGTTTCTGGACGGGATTGCTGAGCGCCGGAGATCCGGTCCGCGAGCTCATCCTTGCCCACCGCGTGGCTTCGGCCCTTGCCGGAGCGGTGGTTCTCGTCCTGGTCGGCATTCTGACCGGCATCGTCAGGACGACGCTCACTGATTTTGGATTTCGGCTCGACAAGACAGGTGTCGGGCTGCGCAGGCGACGCGGCCTCCTGACGCGCACCGACGTGACCTTGCCGGTTAGCCGAGCGCAGGCTGCGGTGGTGGCGACCTCACCCTTGAAGGACTGGCTCCGGTGGCGGGAACTGCGCGTCCAGAGCCTCGCCAAGGACGAAAACACCCGCGGCTCCCACGTTCTCGCGCCGCTTGCGCGCGACGAGGAAGTCGACCGAATTCTCGGCGAAATGGACTGGAAGCCGCTTCCCGGCTTCCCCGCGTGGATTCGAGTGTCTCCGGAATTCGTCATCGCCTTCGCGGTCGCGCTGTCACCGATCTTCCTGATCGCCATCGGCAACCTCTTCTTCGAACCGATCGTCGGCATACCCTTTCTCGTCCTGCTCATCGGAGCAGTCGGCATGCGCTGGCTAGCCTGGCGACGGACCGGCTATGTCGTCGAAGGAGACCGCATATTGGTTCGCACCGGTTGGTGGAGGAGGCGAACGACTGTCCTTCCGGCAAGGAAAATTCAGAGCGTCGACCTCCGCGAGAATTTCGTCACGCGGGCATTCGGGGTCTCGTGGCTTCAATTCGGAGTAGCCGGCGGCGGAATGACCGGCCATTCCATCCCCGCAATCCCCAGGGGGGAGGCGCGCAAGTTGCGCGATCTGCTGTTAGACTTGGGCGCATGATGTTCGCGCTTGGGGTGGAGCGCTCGGCCGCGGGGCAGCCATGGAAGTGGCGGCGCTCGGTTGAGCCCGGTTTGACGATGGATGCGCTGGTCGACGAGCTGTTGCTCGCGCGAGGAGTCGCGCGGGACGATCTGGAGCGTCACCGCAAGCCGACCATCCGCGACTTCCTGCCCGATCCTTCCGCGTTCCAGGACATGGACAAGGGCGCGGCCCGGCTGGCCGATGCAGTTCAGGCCGGAGAGATGATCGCCATTTATGGCGATTACGATGTTGATGGCGCGACGAGCGCGGCCTTGCTGGTCCTTCTGCTTCGCAAGCTCGGCGTCGAGGCGATGGTCTACATCCCCGACCGACTGATGGAAGGCTACGGCCCCTCGGGCGCGGCGCTGGTCGAGCTGAAGAACCGCGGTGCAAGCCTGGCTGTCACCGTTGATTGCGGCGCCCAGGCGTTCGAGGCGCTGAGCCAGGCAAAGGATGCCGGGCTCGACGTGATCGTCGTCGATCACCACCAGTGCTCGACCCTGCTTCCAGTCGCATTCGCGCTAATCAATCCAAATCGTCTCGACGAGGGCGAGCTCGGCGCGGCGCACGGTCACGTCGCGGCGGTTGGAATGGCCTTCCTGCTTGGTGTCGCGCTCGTGCGCGAGCTTCGCGCACGCGGGACTTTCGCGGACCGTGACGAGCCAAAGTTGATCGACCTCCTCGACCTAGTCGCGCTCGGCACGGTCGCCGACGTCGCTCGGCTGCACACTCTCAATCGGGCGTTCGTAATTCAGGGCCTCAAAATCATGGCCGCCCGCCAGAATATCGGCATGAACGCGCTCGCCGAAGCGGCCCGGCTGGTGAAGGCGCCAAGCTGCCGCGACCTCGGCTTCGCGCTAGGGCCGCGAATTAATGCCGGCGGACGGGTCGGAAAATCCAACCTTGGTGTCCGTCTGCTTACCACCACCGATCCCGATGAAGCGCGCGACATCGCCGCCGAGCTCGACCGCCTCAACGAGGAACGCCGAGCGATCGAAATGCAGGTCTGCGAGCAGGCGCTCGAGCAAGCCGACAAATTGAACGGCGCGCCGGTACTGACCGTGATGGCGCCTGGCTGGCACCCCGGCGTGATCGGTATCGTCGCCGGTCGCGTAAAGGAGCGGTTCGGCCGGCCCGCCATTGTTATTGCTGAAACCGAAGACGGCACTGGAAAGGGTTCCGGCCGGTCAATTGGCGGCGTCGATCTCGGCGCGGCGGTGCTCGCGGCGAAGGACTGCGGCCTGTTGGTTGCGGGCGGCGGCCACGCGATGGCCGCTGGGCTGACGCTCGCGCCGGGCGGTCTCGACGCATTCCGCGATTTCATCAGCGAACGGCTGGCTCCTGATGTCGAGCGTGCACTCGATGGTCGAGCGCTTCTGCTTGACGCATTGCTTGCTCCCGGCGGCGTTGCTGGAACGCTGTGCGATGCGCTCGACGCGGCCGGTCCCTATGGCGCCGGCTGGCCAGCGCCCCGCGTCGCCGCAGGTCCCGCGCGCCTTCTCAAGACCGGCGTCGTCGGCGACGGCCACGTGCGCGGCTTTGCCTGCGGCGACGATGGCAAGAGCTTCAAATGGATCGCCTTCCGCATCGCCGGTACCGAGCTTGGCCAGGCGCTGCTGTCTTCCACCGGCGACAAGCGCTGGTGGCTTGCCGGCACCATCAAGCGCGACGAATGGAACGGCGGAAACTACGCCGAGATGCATCTGGAAGACGCGGCCGTCGCCGCTTGAAGCTGGCGGTCGCCCAAGCCTCGCGCTAGTGCGTGCGCCGTGACCGACAAGCCGACCAAATCCGACTGGGATACGCTCGCCGCGAAGGAGTCGCGCGGCAAGGATCTGTCTCGCGAAACCTTTGAGGGCATCAAGCTCGATACCGTCTATGGGCCCGAAGCAGCCATCGACAGCGGTTACCCGGGTGTCGCCCCGTTTACCCGCGGCCCCTACGCGACGATGTACGCCGGTCGACCGTGGACCATCCGTCAGTACGCCGGGTTCTCGACCGCCGAGGAATCGAACGCTTTCTATCGCCGCAACTTGGCCGCGGGTCAGAAGGGTCTCTCCGTCGCCTTCGACCTCGCCACTCATCGCGGCTACGACAGCGACAATCCGCGCGTCGCCGGCGACGTCGGCATGGCAGGAGTCGCGATCGACAGCGTCGAGGACATGAAATTGCTGTTCGAAGGCATCCCGCTCGGCGAGATGTCGGTCAGCATGACCATGAACGGCGCGGTTCTTCCGGTCATGGCCTTCTTCATCGTTGCTGGCGAAGAGCAGGGCGTTCCGCACGCCCAGCTTACCGGAACGATCCAGAACGACATCCTCAAGGAGTTCGCGGTCCGCAACACCTACATCTACCCGCCCGAACCCTCGATGCGGATCGTGTCCGACGTGATCGCTTTCTGCGCTCGCGAAATGCCCAAGTTCAATTCGATCTCGATCAGCGGCTATCACATGCACGAGGCCGGAGCGACGGCGGTGCAGGAGCTCGCCTACACCCTCGCGGACGGCATGGAATATGCGCGGGCGGCGATGAAGCAGGGGCTCGAGATCGATGCCTTCGCGGGTCGGCTCAGCTTTTTCTTCGGCATTGGCATGAACCTGTTCATGGAGATCGCGAAGCTCCGTGCAGCGCGCACGCTCTGGCACCGGATCATGACCGACCTCGGCGCGCAACGCGACGAATCCAAGCGACTTCGTACCCACTGCCAGACGTCGGGCGTCAGCCTCACCGAACAGGATCCGTACAACAATATCGTGCGCACGACGGTCGAGGCGCTTGCGGCCGTGCTCGGCGGAACTCAGTCGCTGCACACCAACAGCTTCGACGAGGCGATCGCGCTGCCGACCGATTTCAGCGCGCGCATCGCCCGCAACACGCAGCTCATCCTCGCGGAAGAAAGCGGAATCACCGCAGTTGCCGATCCGCTCGGGGGAAGCTGGTACGTCGAGAAGCTGACCCGGGAACTTGAAGAGCGTGCCTGGGAGCTGATCGAGGAAGTCGAGCAGCATGGCGGAATGACCAAGGCGGTCGCCGAAGGTTTGCCGAAACATCGAATCGAGGAAGCTGCGGCTGCGCGTGCGGCGAAGGTCGACACCGGTGAGACGGTGATCGTCGGTGTCAATCGATACCGCCTCGCCGAAGAAGGCGAGCACGACATCCTCGAAGTCGACAATGCCAAGGTCCGTGCCTCGCAGATTGCGCGGATCGGTAAAGTGCGCGCATCACGTGACGAGGGCGAGGTTCGAGCGGCGCTGACGGCGCTCGAAGAGGGCGCGCGCGGCAATGCCAACTTGCTCGAACTGAGTGTTGCCGCGGCCCGCCATCGCGCGACGCTCGGCGAGATTTCGGACGCGCTGGAGCGCGCCTTCGGCCGCTACCACACGACGCCCGAACCGGTCCGCGACATCTACGGCAAGACTCGCAACGATGGGCGCTGGAGAGCTGCAGAAGATGGTACGCGATCGGTCGCGGATCGCCTCGGCCGCAAGCCGCGCATCATGATCGCGAAGATGGGCCAGGACGGTCACGATCGCGGCGCGAACCTCGTGTCATCGGCGTTCACCGATTTGGGCTTCGACGTGATCCCCGGGCCGCTGTTCCAGACCCCGCGCGAGACCGCGCAAATGGCGATCGAGAATGATGTCGACGTCGTCGGTGCGAGCTCGCTCGCCGCGGGCCATCGAACGCTCATCCCGGAAATGATCGAGGCGCTGAAGGACATGGGCCGAGCCGACATCAAGGTCGTTGCCGGCGGAGTGATTCCGCCGCAGGACTACGCCTTGCTTCGTGCAGCGGGAGTGCAAGCGATTTTCGGCCCCGGCACAAATCTCGCCGACGCCGCCGACGAAGTGCTGCGCTTGCTCGGGCACAATCGCCCACCGCTGGATGAGGCTGCCGAGTAGATGTTCAAGAAGATCCTCATCGCCAATCGTGGTGAAATCGCCTGCCGTGTCATCCGAACGGCGAAACGCATGGGCATCAAGACGGTCGCGGTCTACTCCGACGCCGACGCCCGCGCGCCGCATGTGCGCTTGGCTGACGAAGCTGTGCGCCTCGGCCCGCCCCCCGCCTCGGAATCCTATCTCAAGGCCGAACTGATCATCGATGCGTGCAAGGCGACCGGCGCCCAGGCCGTACACCCAGGCTACGGCTTCCTGTCCGAGCGCACGACCTTCGCAAAGGCGCTCGACAAGGCCGGCATCGCCTTCATCGGTCCGCCGCCCAAGGCGATTGCGGCGATGGGCGACAAGATCGAATCGAAGAAGCTGGCGCAAAAGGCGGGAGTGAACGTCGTCCCCGGCTATCTCGGCGACATCGCGACGACCGACGACGCCGTGAAGATCGCTAAGGACATCGGCTATCCGGTAATGATGAAGGCTTCGGCCGGCGGCGGCGGCAAGGGCATGCGGCTCGCCTGGTCCGAGAAGGACGTGCGCGAAGGCTTTGAAGCCACCAAGCGCGAGGGTCTCAACAGCTTTGGCGACGACCGCGTGTTCATCGAGAAGTTCATCGAACAACCGCGGCACATCGAGATCCAGGTGCTCGGCGACCAGCACGGCAACATCCTCTATCTCGGGGAGCGCGAATGCTCGATCCAGCGCCGCCACCAGAAGGTCGTCGAGGAAGCGCCATCGCCGTTCGTCACGCCCGAAATGCGCAAGGCCATGGGCGAGCAGGCCGTCGCCCTCGCCCGTGCGGTCGGATATTATTCCGCTGGCACGGTCGAGCTGATCGTCTCGGGCGCGGATACCACTGGCAAGAGCTTCTACTTTCTCGAAATGAACACCCGGCTGCAGGTTGAGCATCCGGTGACAGAGGAAATCACGGGCCTCGACCTCGTCGAGCAGATGATCCGCGTCGCGGCCGGCGAAAAGCTCAAGCTCAGCCAGGACGACGTAAAGTTGAATGGCTGGGCGGTCGAGAACCGAGTCTATGCCGAGGACCCTTATCGCGGGTTCCTGCCTTCGACCGGCCGCCTCGTTCGCTACCGCCCATCGCCCGAGAAGCGCGACGGCATCGTCGTGCGCATAGACGACGGTGTGTTCGAAGGCGGCGAAGTGTCGATGTTCTACGACCCAATGATCGCCAAGCTTGTCACCTGGGGACCGACCCGCGAAGCCGCGATTGACGCCCAGGTCGAGGCGCTGGACGCGTTCGAGATCGACGGCATCGGCCACAACGTCGATTTTCTCTCCGCGCTCATGCAGCACCCGCGCTTCCGCGAGGGGAACATCACCACCAACTTCATCGCCGAGGAATATCCCGAAGGCTTCGAAGGTGCTCCGGCCGACGCGCAGCTAATCGCCGACCTTGCTGCAATCGCCGCGATGGTCGAGACGACGCGTGAGGCGCGCGCCGGCCAGATCAGCGACCAGCTCGACACCAATATCGAGCCGCCCCGCGATCATTCGGTGAAAATCGGCGGCGCGGTACACCGAGTGCACATCGAGCCCTTCGAGGGCGGCACGATGGCCCGCGTCAACGACGGCGCGCCGGTCGAAATCTTCGGCAACTGGACTCCGGGGCAGCGCCTGCTCGGCCTGACCATCGGCGGGCGCCAGCGTACCGTTCAGATCGCGCGAAATGGCCGGAAGTGGGAACTGACAACGCGGGGAGCGACGCACAAGGTGCAGGTCCTCGACCCGCACGTCGCCGAGCTGTCGGTGCACATGATCGAAAAGGCACCGCCCGACCTGTCGCGCCTCCTGCTCGCTCCGATGCCGGGCCTGGTAACGCGCCTCGACGTGAAGACTGGCGACAAGGTCGAGCCAGGCCAGACGGTGGCCATCATGGAGGCGATGAAGATGGAAAACATCCTTCGCGCGCCCAAGGCGGCGACGGTCAAGGCAACGCCGGTGAAGGCCGGCGAAAGCGTCGCCGTCGATCAGGTCATCGTGGAGTTCGAGTAGGGCGTAACAGGGCGGCGGATGATCTGCGTCCGGCAGGTCATTGCTGAAAATCGCCGCACCGACGGGCTCAGTGGTTCCTCAACTCGCTCCGCCGGAGTTTCCCCGTCGCGGTTTTGGGTAACGCGTCCACGAACTCGATTTCGCGCGGGTATTTGAAGGGGGCGATCCGGTCCTTCACGAAGTTCTGCAGCTTCTCGGAGAGCTCGGAGCTCGGCGCGGCGAAGTCGGCTAAGACGATGAAGGCTTTCACCTTCTGGCCGCGTTCGTCGCAGGGCACGCCGATCACCGCGCATTCGGCGACGGCAGGGTGCGCGAGGAGCGCGTTTTCGACTTCCGGAGCGCCGATGTTGTAGCCGGAGCTGACGATCATGTCGTCGCTGCGGGCGACGTACCAGTAATAGCCGTCGGCGTCGCGGCGGTAGGTGTCGCCCGTGACGTTCCAGCCATTCTCGACATAGTTTCGCTGCCGATCGTCATCGAGGTAGCGGCAACCGGTGGGACCCTTGATCGCGAGGCGGCCTTCGCCTTCCTCCAACGGACTGCCATGATTGTCGAGGATGGTGGCGATGTAGCCCGGCACCGCCTTGCCGGTTGAGCCGGGACGGATGTCCTCGCGCGCCGCCGAGACGAAGATGTGCATCATCTCGGTCGAACCGATGCCGTCGGTGATCGGAATAGATGTCCGCTCATGCCACGCCCGCCAGGTCGCTTCGGGCAGATGTTCGCCAGCGGAGATGCAGTAGCGCAGCGACTTCAGCGCATTTTGGAGATTCGGCTGCGACAGCATCGCCTTGTAGGCAGTCGGTGCCGTGCCGAGGTGGGTGACTTCGAACTTCACCATCGCCTCGATCATCTTCGGCGGGGTTGCCTGCTCAATGGTCGCGGCGGCCGCCCCGAAGCGCAGCGGGAACATCAGGGTGATTCCGAGGCCGAAGGTGAACGCCATCGGCGCGCTGGTCATGAACACGTCGCCCGGCTTGGGCCCGACGAGGTGTTTCGCGAACGTGTCGCACGGCGCGAGGATGTCGCGGTGGAACTGGACGCAACCCTTGGGTACGCCGGTCGTGCCGCTGGTGAACGCGATCAGTGCCGGGTCGTCACGGTGCGTATCCTGGGCGGGAAGGGGTTTGAGCGAGGCGCATCGTGTTTCCAGCTCGCCGCGGCCGTAGTCGCCGTCATATTTGATGATGTGCTTGACGAAATGCGCCTGGTCGACCGCTTCGCGAAAGTCGCCGATGAAGCGGCTGTCGACGATCGCGTGGCTGATTTGCGCCCGCTCGATCACCGTTGCGATTTCGCCGGGCCGAAGCAGAGGCATGGTCGCCACGACCACTCCGCCGGCCTTCAGAACGCCGAGCCAGGCCGCGAACATGGTGTAGCCGTTCGGCCCGCGTAGAAGGACGCGATTGCCGGGGACCAGCCCCTCTTCCACGACCAGCAAACGGGCGATGCGGCCGCTGAATTCGTCGAGCTCGGCATAGGTCCAGCGGCCATGATCGTTGACGATCGCGAGCGCTTCAGGCGTTCCACCGTTCAGCAACTCGGCAGCCGCATTCAGAGTCTCGGGATACTGGACTTCAGAAAGGTCGAAACGAAAGTCCGGAAGCTGGTCCGGCGAAGGCAGGCGTTCCTCGACGAACCGGTCTCTCACTCGGGCACCACCGCCGTCGCTTCGATCTCGATCTTTGCCTGGCGCTCGACGAGCCGGACGACCTCGACCAGCGCCATTGCCGGGTAGTGCTTGCCCATGATTGCGCTCCAGGCGGCACCGATTTCCTTGGCGCTTTCGAGATATTCCTCGATCGAGGTGACGTAGCACGTCAGGCGGACGATCATCGACACGTCGGCGCCGTCGCAGGCAAGGATGGCGAGGATGTTGCGAAGCGCCTGAGCGAACTGGTCCGCGATTCGGTCGGAGGTGAAGCGTTCCTCTTCGTTCCAGCCGACGACGCCTGCTGTCACGATGATTCGGCCGCGCGCTGCCATGCCGTTGGCGTAACCCTTTGGCCGAGGCCAGCCAGTCGGCTGAAGCGCCTTCACGTGCGATGCTCCTTCAAGAGGTCGCGGGCGATGATCTGCCGCTGCACCTCGCTTGCGCCCTCGTAGATTCGAAGCGCCCGGATCTCGCGGTAGAGTTCCTCGACCTTGGCCCCCTTGGTCACGCCCATCCCGCCGTGCAGCTGCACTGCGGCGTCGATGACCTTCTGGGCAGACTCCGTCGCATTGAGCTTGGCCATTGCGGCGGAGCGGCGGTGGTCGGTTCCTCCGACATCCTGCTGCCAGGCCGCTCGGTAGATCAACAGCGACGACGCGTCGATTGCGGTCGCCATGTCGGCGAGCTTGGCCTGAGTCACCGCATTGTCGGCCAGCTTGCCGGTGCCGAGCCGGCGTTCGGACGCGAAACCCAGTGCCTCGTTGAGAGCGCGCCGTGCAAAGCCGAGCGCGGCTGCGCCGACGGTCACTCGGAACAGGTTGAGGGTTTCCATTGCGACGCGGAAACCCTCGCCCGGTTCGCCGACGATCGCGTCAGCCGGGATTCGGGCATTGTCGTATTTCAGGCGCGCGAGTGGATGTGCGGCGATTGCGTCGATGCGCTCAACGATCTCAACTGCATCGGCCGGCACGATGAAAGCCGACAATCCGCGCGATCCCTCGCCCTCGCCGGTGCGCGCGAAGGTCAGGTAGAAGTCTGCGATGCCACCGTTGGAGATGTAGGTCTTTTCCCCGACCAGCACCCATTCGTTTCCCTCGCGCATTGCGGAGGTCGCCATATTGGCCGCATCTGAACCGCAGTCCGGCTCGGTCATGGCGAAGGCGGCGATCGCTTCTCCACTCGCCACGCGCGGGAGCCATTTTCGCTTCTGCTCGATCGTTCCGAACAGGCTGATCGCTCCGGAGCCGAGCCCCTGCATTGCAAAGGCGAAATCGGCGAGGCCGTGGTAGCTCGCAAGGATCTCGCGACAGATTGCGAGGCTTCGGACGTCCGGGCGTGACTCGCCATCTCCTACGCACAGTTTGAGAAAGCCGGAGCGTCCCAATTCCTGAACGAGCGCCCGGCAAGCGTAGTCGGGGTCGGCGGCCTCGGCGTCGTGGATCGTCGCCCCACACCATTCTTCGAGCTCCGCCGCGAGCAGGCGATGACGCTCTTCAAAGAACGGCCAGGCAAGAAAGTTGTGATCGGCCATCAGTCGCCCTGGAACTCCGGCCTCCGCTTGTTGGCGAAGGCTTCGAACGCGCGGTGGAAATCCCTGGTCTTCATGCAGACCGCCTGCGCCTTGGCCTCCATGGTGATCGCCTCGTCAATCGAAACGTGCCACTCGGCATCGAGCTGGTGCTTGGTCATGGCGTGCGCGAACGTGGGTCCGTGCGCGAGTTCCAGCGCAAGCGCGTTCGCCTCGGCGAGCACGTCTTCGACCACACGGTTCCAGAAGCCCCAGGCGAGCCCTTCGTCGGCGTTCACCGATCGCCCGGTGAACAGTAATTCCGCCGCTCGGCCATGACCGATGATTCGCGGCAGGATGGCGCACGCGCCCATGTCGGCGCCGGACAGGCCGACGCGGGTGAACAGGAATGCCGCCTTGGCACTGGGCGACGCGAAGCGAATGTCGCTCGCCATCGCGAGGATCGCGCCGGCACCTGCGCACACGCCTTCGACCGCAGCGATGATCGGCTGCGGGCAGGCGCGGATCGCTTTGACCAAGTCCCCGGTCATGGTTGTAAATTTCAAGAGCCCGGCGTCGTCCATGGTGGTCAGCGGACCGATGATTTCGTGGACATCGCCACCGGAGCAGAAATTGCCGCCTTCGCCGCGAATGACGATGACTTTCACGTCCTTTGAATCCTCGAGAGCACGGAAAGTGTCGCGAAGCTCGGCATAGCTTTCGAACGTCAGTGGATTCTTCCGCTCCGGCCGGTTCAGCGAGACCGTCGCGACGCCGTCCGCGAACTCCCACAGGAAGTGCTGGGGCCGGAAATTCGCCGCGTCTAGCGTCACGCGCTCGTGCCTCCGTCAATCGTGATCGCGGCGCCGTTGATGTCGCGGCTCAAGGGCAGGCAGAGCGTGAGCACCAGGTTGGCGATCGCGCGCGGGTCGACCAATCTCCCGCTCGCATTCATGTTGGTGATCGCCGAGCGAGCATCATCCTCGCCGCGCCCGGTGATTTGCGACACGCGAGCGACCGACTGGTCGGTCATCGGCGTGTCGACATAGCCCGGACAGATCGCGTTCACGGTCATTTTCGACTTGGCATATTCAGCTGCCATCGAGCGCATAAGTCCGAGGAGTCCATGCTTCGATGCCGCATAATGCGCTGCGTACGGGACGCCGCGAAGGCTGGCGACCGAAGCGATGAAGACGATGCGCGCGTCCGCGGTCTTAAGCAGATCGGGAAGGCCCGCCTGAACCGTGTCGAACGCGCCGGTCAGATTGACCGAGATGATCCGGTCCCATGCCTCCCGGGTCATCTTGTGGAAGGGCGCGCTCTCGGCGATGCCGGCGTTGACGATGAGGAGGTCGATCGGCCCATTCGCCGCCCGTGCTTCCTTGAACGCTTTGTGGACGCTTGCGGGGATAGCGACGTCGCATTGGAATGCCGATCCGCCGACGCGACCGGCGACCTCCTGGAGAGGTTCGACCCGTCGGCCCAGCAGCGAGATCTTGGCTCCAGCGGCGCTCAGAAGCTCCGCCGCCGCAGCCCCGATTCCGGTGCCCCCGCCGGTGATCAGCGCATGGCGCCCGTCGAGCGGATGATCAGCGTGCATCGCTCTCCCCTTTCGAAACCGCATTGGCCGAAGCCCGGTGAGGTGGCAAGGCGGCGGCCATGAAGCTTGCAATCCTCGAGACGGGGCGTCCTCCCGGCCAGCTTGCCGATGAGTTCGGCGATTACCCGGCGATGTTCGAGGCGATGCTCGGCTCGGGCTTCGAGGTCGATAGCTTCGATGTCCAGGCCGGGAAATTGCCGGAGCCGCGCGCACATGACGCCTATCTGATCACCGGCTCGCCCGCAGGCGTTTATGACCCGCTGCCGTGGATCGCTCCGCTGCAGCAGTTCATCCGCGCTGCGAAGGACGCGCGGATGGTTGGCGTCTGCTTCGGGCATCAAGTGATGGCGGAGGCTCTTGGGGGCCAGGTGGAGAAATCGGACAGGGGCTGGGGCGCAGGCTTGCATCGATACGACGTCGTTCGACCTGAGCCGTGGCTGGACGGGGCGGGGACGATCTTCGTTCCAGCGTCTCATCAGGACCAAGTTGTCGCTCAGCCGCCCAATACCGAGATCGTTGCCCAATCCGACTTCACGCCTTTCGCCGCGCTTTCCTGGACCGACCGGCCGGCCATCTCCTTCCAGTTCCACCCGGAGTTCTCGCCAGCCTTCGCCAAGGCCCTGATCGAGAAGCGCTACGACATCGTGCCCGATCCGGATGCGGCGATCGCCTCGCTCGACGCTCCGAACGACAATGCCCGCGTTGGTGGTTGGATAAGACGCTTCTTGGAGGCATAGGCGCCACCAAACTCTTTGGGGGAAACGACTCATGAAAACCCGCGCAGCAGTAGCATTCGAGGCCAAGAAGCCGCTCGAGATCGTCGAACTGGATCTCGAAGGGCCGAAGCAGGGCGAGGTCCTGGTCGAGATCATGGCTACCGGCATCTGCCACACCGACGCCTACACCCTCGACGGATTCGACAGCGAGGGAATCTTCCCGTCGATCCTCGGCCATGAGGGCGCGGGCGTGGTCCGCGAGGTCGGTCCCGGCGTTACCAGCGTGAAGGCCGGTGATCACGTCATTCCGCTCTACACGCCGGAATGCCGTCAGTGTAAGTCGTGCCTCAGCGGCAAGACCAACCTCTGCACCGCGATCCGCGCCACGCAGGGCAAGGGCCTGATGCCCGACGGAACCAGCCGCTTCAGCTATAAGGGGCAGACCATCTACCATTACATGGGCTGCTCGACCTTTTCGAACTTCACGGTCCTGCCCGAGATCGCGGTCGCGAAGATCCGCGAGGACGCTCCGTTCAAGACCAGCTGCTACATCGGCTGTGGAGTCACCACCGGCGTCGGCGCGGTGGTGAAGACCGCCAAGGTCGAACCGGGCGCGAACGTCGTCGTGTTCGGCCTCGGCGGCATCGGCCTCAACGTCATCCAGGGCGCGAAGCTTGTCGGCGCGAACAAGATCGTCGGCGTCGACATCAACCCGGACCGCGAGGAATGGGGCCGCAAGTTCGGCATGACCGACTTCCTCAATACCAAGGGGATGAGCCGCGAGGACATTGTCGCGAAGATCGTCGAGATGACCGACGGCGGCGCGGATTACACGTTCGATGCGACCGGCAACACCGAAGTGATGCGCACCGCGCTCGAATGCTGCCATCGCGGCTGGGGGACCAGCATCATCATCGGCGTTGCCGAGGCCGGCAAGGAAATCGCCACCCGCCCGTTCCAGCTCGTCACCGGCCGCAACTGGCGCGGCACGGCGTTCGGCGGAGCCAAGGGCCGGACCGATGTCCCGAAGATCGTCGACTGGTACATGGATGGCAAGATCGCGATCGACCCGATGATCACGCACGTGCTCGGCCTCGAAGACATCAACAAGGGCTTCGACTTGATGCACTCGGGGGAAAGCATCCGGAGCGTGGTCGTCTACTGATGGCCGACAAGGTGAACCTCGCCGAGAAGCTGGCGAGCTTCTCCGA
The DNA here is from genome assembly GCA_046731355.1 of Pseudomonadota bacterium. Lineage (GTDB taxonomy): Bacteria > Pseudomonadota > Alphaproteobacteria > Sphingomonadales > Sphingomonadaceae > Sphingomicrobium. Next base: position 37,197 of record JBKPKZ010000190.1, read on the forward strand.
TCATTGGGCGCCGCGGATCGTAGCGCGCTACAATGAGAATGAGGTTCGCCTGGTGAAGGTCGAGGGCGAATTCATCTGGCACCAGCACGATGAAACGGATGAGCTGTTCCTTGTGATAGAAGGCTCCCTCGACATCGAGCTTCGTGACCGAACGATACACCTGCAGCCCGGCGAGCTGTTCGTCGTCCCGCGTGGGACCGAGCATCGGCCGGTTTCCCGCGGCGAGACCAAGCTTTTGCTCATCGACCCACGGGACATGCCCAATACCGGCGATGAGGCTACGGCCACGAAGGCGATCGAAATCTAGGGAGAATGACGATGTTCAGCCATGTGATGCTCGGATGTAGCGACCGCGAACGGTCGAAGAAATTCTACGACGCCACGCTCGGTGCGCTTGGGATCAGGCCGGGGCAGGACTTCGGAAAGTCCGACTGGTGGATGACTCGCGAAGGCTCGCTCGGCATCGGGCAACCGCTCAACGGCGAGTGCTGCAGCCACGGCAATGGCTCGACCATCGGGTTCAAGGCCCAGAGCCCTGAGCAGGTCGATGCCTGGCATGCCGCGGGACTAGCGAACGGTGGAACCTCGTGCGAGGATCCGCCCGGCATCCGCGACGGTGGTTTCGGCAAGATGTACCTTGCCTATTTGCGCGATCCCGACGGCAACAAGCTCTGTGGCTTCTACCGGATCCCGGCCGATCAGTGAGCGTGGCGATCGTCAGCGAGAACAAGGCGCACGGCGGGCGGCAGCTCGTGGTGAAGCATTCGTCCGTCGCCACTGGCACGGATATGACCTTCTCGATCTTCCTTCCGCCCCAGGTCGAGGACGGAGGAAAGGTGCCAGTCGTCTGGTACCTGTCGGGCCTGACCTGCACGCACGCGAACGTGACCGAGAAGGGCGAATATCGCGCCGCTTGCGCCGAGCTCGGCATCGCGTTCGTTGCTCCGGACACCAGCCCGCGCGGGGAAGAGGTTCCGGATGATCCGGCGGGCGCGTACGACTTTGGTTTGGGCGCCGGTTTCTACGTGGATGCGACGGAGGAGCCCTATTCGCGAAATTACCGGATGTGGACCTACGTCACTCGGGAGCTGCCGGACTTGGTGATGGCCGAATTCCCAGTGGACATGGGTAGGCAAGGCATCACCGGCCATTCGATGGGCGGACATGGCGCACTTACGGTAGCCCTCCGCCATCCCGGCCGTTTCCGCAGCGTTTCGGCTTTCGCGCCGATCGTCGCGCCGGCCCAGGTCCCATGGGGAGAGAATGCGCTTGGAGGCTACCTTGGCGACGACCAGTCGAAGTGGCGCATGCATGATGCGGTCGCTCTCATCGAGGACGGTGCGCTCCTCGACGAGCTGCTCGTCGACGTTGGAACTGCGGACCCGTTCCTCGAAACGGAACTCAAGCCCGACCTGTTGCGCGAGGCCTGCGAGGGCGCGGACATCCCGCTTCAGCTGCGCCTGCGCGAGGGCTACGACCACAGCTATTATTTCATCTCGACCTTCATGGCCGACCATTTGCGCTGGCATTCGGAGCGCCTTCGCGAGGGCTAGGGAATTACCCCGATTATTGCCGTTTCCGGCCGCGGTTAGGCGTCGAAGCGGAGGTGCTCCATGCAGATAGCCCGTCGCGCAACAGCGGAAGCCATCGGAACTTTCTGGCTCGTTTTCGGAGGCTGCGGCAGCGCAGTGATCGCAGCGTCGATCGCTGATGTCGGAATCGGCCTGCTCGGCGTTTCGCTGGCGTTCGGCCTGACCGTCCTGACGATGGCCTATTCTTTGGGGCACGTCTCGGGTTGCCACCTCAACCCGGCGGTTACCTGCGGACTTTGGGCTGGTGGGCGCTTTCCGGCGGGCGACATCATTCCCTACGTCATCGCCCAGGTCATCGGAGCGATCGTTGCCGCGTTCCTTCTGCTTACCATCGCTTCGGGTTCACCCGTGTTCGACCTGGCGACGAATGGGCTTGCGCAGAACGGCTTCGGTCGGGGCTCTCCTGCCGGATATGGACTTGCGGCCTGCTTCGTGACGGAGGTCGTCCTGACCGCGGGCTTCCTCGTGGTCATACTCGGATCGACGGACGATCGCGCTCCGAAAGGCTTTGCGCCAATCGCCATCGGTCTCGCGCTGACACTCATCCACCTGGTCAGCATTCCCGTCACCAACACGTCGGTAAACCCGGCCCGAAGCACTGGTCCGGCGCTGATTGTCGGAGGTCTCGCCATCCAGCAACTCTGGCTATTTTGGCTGGCGCCTCTCATCGGCGGATTGATCGGCGGCCTGCTCTACCGCGTTCTGTTCGTTGACTCGGCAGCAAAGCCGGAGGTTGTCGGAGACGCTTCCAGTTGACCATCAAATGATGGTGACCCCAACGGGACTCGAACCCGTGTTTTCGCCGTGAAAGGGCGACGTCCTAGACCGCTAGACGATGGGGCCTCTTGCGAAGCGGACTGCCCGTTACGGGACGGGTCGCAACTGGTCAACCTCAGGCATTCATTGTTGCCGTTGCGACGCCCGCCAGTGCGAGCACGGCGCCCCCGACCCGCTGCGACCAGAGATGGACTTTCGGACCTTTGAGGTGGCCCGCGACCCAGCTCGCTGCGACCGCGTAGAAACCGTCGCTCAGCGTCACCACCACGCAGAAGGTGAGCAGCAGCACGCCCGCCTGGGTCCAGTAATCGAGGTTCGGCGACATGAACTGGGGAGTGAAGGCGATGAAGAAGATGATCGTCTTGGGGTTCACGGCCGTTACCACGAAGGTGCCCCAGAACGCCGTCGAGGGACGGATCGTCTTCTCTGTAGCGCCATCTCCATCAGCCGCGCGCGCGGTGACGATGCCATAGATGCCGATGGCGACCAGATAAGCCGCCCCGACCCATTTCAGGATCGTGAATGCGGCCGGGAACTGCTCGATCAGTACTCCAACTCCGATGAGGGAAAAGGTCATTGCGACGACATTGCCTGCGGTCGCACCGAATACGGATCCAAGGGCAGTTCTTAGGCCTGCCGTCAGAGCATAGCCGACGATGCTGGTGACGCCCGGACCCGGGATCAGGCCTACGATGAGCGACGCGACGACGAAGCCGGCCCACAAAGTCCAGTCCATGCTGCCCCCTTCTTAGGCGGCTATAGCAGTCTTCATTGCGCGAGAGCGAAGTCGAAGGCGGCTTTCTTCAACGCGAGGTCAATCTCGTGGCCACCGTTGAACCAGTGGACCTCGGGCGCAAAGCCCGCGCCCTCCAGACCCTTGATCATCTGCCGAGTGTTCTCAGCGGGAAGGATCGGGTCACGCCGGCTGTGGGCGATGAAGATGCGCTGCTTCGTATCCAGATTCGATGGGGCGAACGCGTAGCCTGGTGAGAACGCGACGATGGTCCGAAACAGCTCGGGGTAGGCCATTCCGACGGACAGCGCGTAGCTTGCGCCGTCGGAGAAGCCCATGACCGTCGCGCGGCCTGGCTCGAACGGCACCCTGGCCGACAATCCGGCGATTGCAGCCTTGATATTGGAAACGTCGGCCTCACCGTCTTTCGGCTTGCGCTGAGCCCAGGTTCGACCGTTCGACTGGACCGAAATCAGGATGGCGCCTCTGGCATCCGCTTCGCGCCTGAACTGGTCGAGGAAGTTGCGAGCGTCGCCGCCGGCGCCATGCAGCAGGACGATGAGCGGGGCCGGGCCGGAAACCTCCGCCGGAACGTAGGCGAAGGCCTTGGGAGTCACCTGCTGCACGATTGCGGGCATCCGGGCGGCCGCGGGCACGGCCGCCGCCACGAGCAATGCCACGAGGAGCCTTGCAAGCGACCGCGTCAATGCGCCGATCTTGGAGTCTCCATGATCTCGGTCAGAACGCCGCCCATGTCCTTTGGGTGGATGAAGAAGACCAGGGTGCCGTGCGCGCCGATGCGGGGTTCGCCGAGGATCCGGGCGCCCTTGGCTTCGAACTCGGCCTTGGCGGCGTGGATGTCCGGGACTTCGAAGCACAGGTGATGCTGGCCTCCGAGCGGGTTCTTTTCGAGAAATTTCACGATCGGTGAATTCTCGCCCAGAGGCTCGATCAATTCGACCTGCGAATTTGGTGTATCGACGAAACACACGCGGACGCCCTGTGCTGGCAGGTCGAAGGCGGGGCCGTGCGGCTCGGCGTTGAACATCGTGCGGTAGAGCTCGAGGCTTCGCTCGATCGAGGGGGTGGCGACGCCGACGTGGTTGAGGCGGCCGAGGTTCATGATTGCACCGTCACTTCCGTGGTCACCGAGTTGGCGATGAAGCAGGCTTCGTGGGCGCGGTGGTGGAGGTCGGTGATGGTTGCTCCGTCCGGCGGCATCTCCCCTCCCCAAGAGACTCGCGGACGGAGCAGGACGCGGGTCATAGCCATCTTCCCGTCCGCGCGTTTGTCCAAAACACCTTCCGCTTCATCAGTATAGCCGTCGACGACGAAGCCCGCCCGCCGAGCGAAGTCGATGAAGAAGAGCATGTGGCAGGACGAGAGCGACGCGACGAAGGCCTCCTCGGGATCCACGGCGTTGAGGTCGGACCAGGGCTGCGGGACGACGTGCGGGCTGGGTGAAGCGGGCACGGTCACGCCGCCGTCGAACTCCCACGTGTGGGCTCGGCTGTATTGGCCCTTGGTGAAGTCGCCTTCTCCTTGGCGGCTCCAGCGGATCGTGGCGGTGTAGGTGCTCATTTCCTCAGATTCCTCGGCCAACAGCAGTTGCTCGCACCAGGACAGCGCAACCCACCAGCGGCCGACAACCGTTGCGGGCTTAGAGTGGGATGTTGTCGTGCTTCTTCCACGGGTTCTCGAGCTGCTTGTTCCTAAGCTTGCGTAGCCCCAGCGCGACCCGCCGCCGCGTGGAGTGCGGCATGATCACCTCGTCGATGAAGCCCTTGCTCGCGGCCACGAAGGGGTTGGCGAAGCGCTCTTCATATTCGCGGGTGCGTTGGGCGATCTTATCGGCATCCCCGATGTCCTTGCGAAAGATGATCTCGACCGCGCCCTTGGCGCCCATCACGGCGATTTCGGCGGTCGGCCACGCATAATTCAAGTCCCCGCGAAGATGCTTGGACGCCATAACATCGTAGGCGCCGCCATAGGCCTTGCGGGTGATGACCGTGATCTTCGGGACGGTCGCCTCGGCATAGGCGAACAGCAGCTTGGCGCCGTTCTTGATAATGCCGTTGTGCTCCTGCGCGACGCCGGGGAGGAAACCGGGCACGTCGACGAAGGTCAGGATCGGGATCTCGAAGGCGTCGCAGAAGCGGACGAAGCGCGCGCCCTTCTTCGAGCTGGCGATGTCGAGGACGCCGGCAAGCACCATCGGTTGATTGGCGACGACGCCGACCGTGCGGCCCTCGATACGGCAGAAGCCGGTGATGATGTTCGCCGCATGGCCTGGCTGGAGCTCGAAGAACTCGCCCTCGTCGGCCACCTTCCGGATCAGCTCGTGCATGTCGTACGGCTGGTTCGCGCTCGGCGGGATGAGCGTGTCGAGGCTCTCGTCGGTGCGGTCGCCCGAATCGGTGGTCGGCCGCTCGGGCAGATCGTGGCGGTTCGATAGCGGCAGGAAGTCGAAGAATTCACGGGTCGCGAGCAACGCGTCGATATCATTCTCGAAGGCGACGTCGGCCACCCCCGACTTGGTCGTGTGCGTTATTGCCCCACCCAGCTCTTCCTGGGTCACGACCTCGTTGGTGACGGTCTTCACCACGTCCGGGCCGGTGACGAACATGTAGCTCGAATCCTTCACCATGAAGATGAAGTCGGTCATCGCCGGCGAATAGACCGCGCCGCCGGCGCATGGGCCCATGATCAGGCTGATCTG
>JBKPKZ010000191.1:0-15025 GCA_046731355.1 Pseudomonadota bacterium
GACCGCGTTTCCATCAGGCCTGCGCGTGCTCCTTCGCCGTATCCGCTGCGGCCCGACCACGCGGCCCGTTAAAATATTCTTGTATCCAAGGATGATCCAAAGCCAAGAGCTCCGGTATCGTTCCTACGGCAATGACCTTCCTGTCCGCGAGCACGGCAACACGATCGCAGATGGCATAGAGCGTATCGAGATCGTGCGTAATGAGGAAGACGGTGAGGTCCAGCCGCTTCTGAAGACCCAGGATAAGTTCGTCGAAGGCAGCCGCCGAAATCGGGTCGAGACCCGCGGTCGGTTCGTCGAGGAACAGGAGTTCCGGGTCGAGCGCAAGCGCCCGCGCAAGGCCGGCGCGCTTCACCATGCCGCCGGAAAGCTCCGCGGGATATTTCGGCCCGGCATCCGAAGGCAGTCCGCCCATGGCGATCTTGTAGGACGCGATCTCGTCCAGGAGCGGCGGCTTGATATACGGGAAGTACTCGCGGATCGGGACTTCGACGTTCTCGGCGACGGTCAACGTCGAGAACAGGGCGCCGTTCTGGAACAGGATTCCCCAGCGTCGGCGAATGTTCTTGGCCTCGTCCTCTTCGCGGCCGATCATGTTTTCGCCGAGCACTTCGATCTCGCCGGCCGACGGTGTCTGAAGCCCGATGATCGAGCGCATCAGCACCGACTTGCCGGTGCCCGAACCGCCGACGACTCCGAGGATTTCGCCGCGGCGGACGGTCAGGTCGAGGTTCTCGTGAATGACCTGCTCGCCGAAATGGTTGGAGAGGCCGCGCACCACAATGATCGGCTTGCTGTCGTTCATCCCCAACCGATCGAGCTGAAGAAGACTGCGAACACGGCATCGAGAACGATGACGAGGAAGATCGACTGGACGACCGCGGTCGTCGTTCGCAGGCCGACTTCCTCGGAATTGCTTTCGACCAGCATTCCCTGGAAGCAGCCCGCCAGGGCGATGATGAAGCCGAACACGGGCGCCTTGATCAGCCCGACCCACAGGTCGGTGATCGGGATGACCTCGCCCAGCCGCTGGATATAGGTGAGCGGCGGGATACCAAGCGAAAGCCAGACGAACAGGCCTCCGCCGATGAGCGACGTCAGGATCGCCCAGAAAGCCAGCAGCGGCATCATCACCACGGCCGCGATCAGGCGCGGAATGACCAGTGCCTCGACCGGCGAGACACCGATCGTGCGCATCGCGTCGATCTCCTCGGTGATCTTCATCGTTCCGAGCTGCGCCGCGAAAGAGGAACCGGAGCGGCCGGCAACCATGATGGCGGTCATCAAGGTGCCGAGCTCGCGGACGGTAATTCGTCCGATCAGGTTGATCGTGTAAATCTCCGCTCCGAACTGCTGGAGCTGGACCGCGCCCTGCTGCCCGATGACGATCCCGATTAGGAAACTCATCAGGCCGATGATTCCGAGCGCTCGGACTCCGACGACATCGAAGCGCTGGACGACGGCGTTGAGGCGGAAGCGCTTGGGCCGTGTGAAAACGTTGACCAGGCCGATGAGGGTCGCGCCGAAGAAGCCGAGCAGGCCGACCAGCGTGCGGCCGCTCTCGAAGATCCATTCGCCAAGTTCTGAGAGGGCGCGGAAGAAGCTGGGGCCCTCCTCGGGACGGACTTTGACTGGCTTGTCGAACTCGGCGACCTGGTCGAGGAGACTCTTCGCTTCATCACTCGCTTGCGAGACCTTCGCGCCGCGATCGCGAACCGCGCGATAGACGAGCCAGGCTCCGACCGTGTCCATGCGCTCGACGCCAGACAAGTCGAAGGTGAGCGGATCGGGCTCGGCGTCGATTTCGCGCTGAATGCTCGCGGCGCGCGTGATCGTCAGCGTGCCCCTGATTCGAAACGGCGGATTTCCGCCCCCAGCGGTGGATGCAGCCGATGCGACCATTCGGCGCGGACACTGCCCGCAATCAAACTTGCGAGCAAGGGGAGCCGGTCAACGCCACTTTCCTGCCCGGATTCTTGCCTTTAAGCCGCAGCCGTAATGGCGACACATCAGCCCACTCTTTTCGTGCCCGTCGGCTCCAATCCGGCGCAATTGTTCGGAATGGACGCGCGAACGCGCGCCGTCCGGCTCGCCGAAAACATGGGATTGGAGGCCGGGGAGACTGCGGCACCCGGCCAAAGCGTCGTTCTCGCCGACATGGCGTTCGCTTGGGACCCGGCGTGGCTGCGCGAGATCTGGCGTCGGCCGGGGGCGGTCCTAACGCTCGCTGGCAAGCCGGTTCTTGCGCATATCCCCGCCGACCGCGATGCCGCGTCGGCGATCGAGGCGATGAGCAGCGGCGGAGCGCTGGACGGCTACGAGTTGGTTGACGCCGAGACCGGAGAGCTGAACAACGAGCAGCTCCGCAAGCGTGAGCGTCCGTTCGTCATGCCGCTCGACCCGGCGAACCCGATCGCGGTCGAGAAGGCGGCATATGACGGCGCCTACAAGGGCGTTACCGACATCCTGACCCTCTATTTGTGGCGCGAGCCGGCATTCCATCTGACGCGCTGGGCCGCCCAGATCGGGATGACGCCGAACATGGTGACCCTAATCGGCGCCGTCGGATGCGTTCTCGCCTTCTATTTGTTCTGGATCGGCAGTTACTGGACCGGGATCGCCGCCGGCCTCGTCTTCATGGTCCTGGACACGGTCGACGGGAAGCTCGCCCGCTGCACGGGCAGTTCGTCGAAGTGGGGCAATGTCTTCGATCACGGCATCGATCTGGTGCACCCGCCCTTCTGGTGGTGGGCGTGGATCCATGGGCTCCCCGCCTACGGGACGCCGATCGAACCGGTCTATGCGGTCATGCTGCTGTGGGCGATCGTCGGCGGCTATATCGCCCAGCGCGTCATCGAGGGCATCTTCATGCGCCGGTTCGACAAGATGCACATTCACGTGTGGCGGCCGATCGACAGCAAGTTCCGGCTGATCACCGCTCGCCGCAACCCGAACATGGTGATCCTGTTCTTCGCGCTTCTTCTCGGCCGGCCTGACGTCGGTATCGAGCTTGTTGCACTGTGGACGCTCATCTCGCTGATCTTCCACGCGGTCCGACTGGCGCAGGCGAACGCTGCGCACGACAGGGGCCAGAAGATCGTGTCCTGGCTCGCATGACCCTGACGACCGCGGTCGTTCTCGCCGGATCGCGCCCGGGCACGGATCCGTTCGCCGAAAGCTACGGGACCGACTTGAAGGCGCTGATTCCGATTCTCGGCGAACCAATGGTGAGGCGACCGGTAGAGGCGTTGCTCGCAAGCCCCGAAGTCGACCGCATTCGCGTTCTCGCGCAGCAGCAGGCTCGAATCCGCGCGGCGCTTCCGAACGATCCGCAGGTTTCGGTCGACGCATCGGGCGACACGATCGCGTCGACGCTCGAGAAGATGTGCGTCGACCCGAACGTCCAGTGGCCGATCCTCGTTACCACCGCCGATCATGCGCTGCTGACGCCGGACATGATCGCCGATTTCCTCGCCCAGTCGAAGGGCGCCGACATCGCGATCGGCGTGGTTTCGATGGACGCATTGCTGAAGCGGCTGCCCGAGACGAAACGCACCTGGCTGAGATTCCGGGGCGGCTCCTACAGCGGCGCCAACCTGTTCCTGCTCGGTAGCCCGAAAATCCGATCCACTCTGCAGCTGTGGAGCTCGAACGAGCAGAACCGGAAGAAGGCGTGGCGAATGCTTCTGACGCTGGGCCTGTTCGGTTTCCTTGGCGCCCTGCTTCGCTTGCGCACTTTGCAGCAGACCCTGGACAGCGTCGGACGCAGGCTCGGCCTCAACATTCGGGCCGTGGAGCTGTCCGACCCGCTCGCGGCGGTCGATGTCGACAAGCCGGCCGACCACGAGCTCGTGACCGCGATCCTCGAGGGGCGGGCGTGAAGACCGACTTCGCCATCTACGACATGGACCGGACGGTCACTCGGCGCGCAACCTACACGCCGTTCCTTCTGCATTGCGCCATGCGCCGAGCACCGTGGAGGCTGCTCTTGCTGCCGTTGGTGATCGCGTCGATGCTCGCCTACGTGCTCAAGCTCATCGACCGCGGGAAGCTGAAGGAGATCAACCATCGCCTGCTGCTTGGATCGAAGAGGCATCCGAACGAGCTGAAGCCACTCGTCGACAGCTTCGCCGACAGGACTGCGAGGTCCAACATCCGACGCGGGGCGCGGGATGCGATCGCTCGCGACAAGGCCGAGGGGCGCCGCCTCGTCATGGCGACAGCAAGCTACCGGCTCTACGCAAAGGCAATCGGCGACCGGCTGGGATTCGACGATGTCATCGGCACCGGATCGATCATCGGTCTCGACGAGCGCGTGCACTCGAAGATCGACGGCGAGAATTGCTACGGACCGGCGAAGCTTCGGATGGTGACAGACTGGCTTTCGAAGAGCGGCTTCGAGCGCGGTCACATCCGTTTCTATTCAGACCACGCGAGCGACGCGCCGGTGTTCGAGTGGTCCGACGAGCCGGTCGCGGTGAATCCCCACTCGAGGCTCAGCAAGCTTGCGGGCGAACGGGGATGGGCCGTCGAGGACTGGAGCTAGAATGACCGCGCGGTTCAAGTTCGAACGCTTCGAGGTAGACGCCGCCCAGCGGCGGCTGAGCAACGGTGACGAGACGATCGAAGTCAACAGCCGCTACCTCGACGCTCTGATCCTGATGCTTCGGCACCCGGGCGAACTGATCACTCGCGATCGCTTCCTCGACGATGTCTGGAACGGCATTCCAGTGACGGACGAAGCGCTTAGCCAGTGCATCACCAACCTTCGTCGAACGCTAGGCGACGATGCTGCGAAGCCACGCTTCATCGAGACTGTCCCAAAGCACGGATACCGCTTCATCGCTCCGGTCGAAGAGCGGCAGGTTCAGACCCTGGTTGGACGTCAGATCACCTTCCCTCGGAGCTGGCAGGGCGGAATCTCCCTGACGGCGGCCTGTGCCATCGGCGGCGGCCTCGCCGGAGTAGCCGGTGGCTTCATTTACGGGCTTGGAGCCTCGCCCGACCCGCTGAAACCGGCGGTGGGCGCCGCATCATTCCTGATGGTCATGCTGTCGGTGAACATCCTGGCGGCAGCGATCGGCGGCCTGGGTATCGGATTTGGAATTTCGACCGCGCACCGGCTCGCCGGCGCCAGGGTACTGCCGACCGCGATCGGCGCCGCCGTCGGCGGGTTGGTGATCGGCGCCGCGGTGAAGATGATGGGGCTCGACGCGTTCAGCGTCCTTCTCGGCAAGGCGCCCGTCGGGATTGGCGGAGGCTTCGAAGGGTTCGTCCTCGGCGGTGCAGTTGGCCTGGGCTCCCATCTGTCGCTCCTCAGGGTTCGTTCGTGGCCTTCCATCTCCGGCGCGGCCCTCGCGGGTGCGGTCGCCGGCGCCTTGCTTCCATTGCTCGGAGGACGGCTGATGGGGGCAAGCCTCGACGCGCTCGCCGACGCGTTCCCCGAATCTCCGCTCAACATCGATGGGCTCGGGCGCTGGTTCGGCGAGACCCATTTCGGCCTCGCCGCCCAGATTGGATTCGGCGCCTTGGAAGGCTTCCTGTTCGGAACCGCGATCACCGTCGCGATCCGCTATGCCAACAATCTGCTCCGGGAAATCGACGCGGGCTAGACGGCCCGAAGCGCGTTCTCGAAATCCGCGACCAGGTCGTCCGGATCTTCGACCCCGATCGAGATTCGCACAAGGTTGTCGGTGATCGCGAGCGCCTGCTTGCGTTCGTCCGGTACGGACAAGTGAGTCATCGCCGCCGGAGCGCTGGCCAGGGTCTCGGTTCCGCCAAGGCTCACCGCGAGGTGCGCGATCTTGAGCGAATCGAGGAAGGCGAACGCTTCTTTCTCTCCGCCCTTGAGATAGAGCGAGAAGGTCGAACCCGCTCCCGTGCAGTGGCGCTTGTAGATGTCGGACTGGCGCGATCCCTCTTCGAGGAAACCGAGATAGCCGACGCTTTCGACCTTCGGATGATCGCGCAGGAAAGCGCAGACCTTCTCTGCATTGTGGCCGGCCTTCTCCATTCGAAGCTCGAGGGTTTCGAGGCTACGCAGGAGCATCCACGCCGTGTTCGGGTCGCAGATCGTGCCGATCGTGTTCCGCATCATTCGAATCTGGTCGATCAGCCCCTGGCGCCCGACCAGGCCGCCGGCGACGAGGTCGCTGTGACCTCCGGCATATTTGGTGAGGCTGTAGACGCTGATGTCAGCGCCCTGCTTCAAAGGATGCGCCCAGAGCGGGCCGAGGAAGGTGTTGTCGATCGCGATCGGCGGGCGCTGGGCCTCAGGGAAGGCCGCGTTGCGGGCCGCCGTCACGGCCTCGACGTCGACTAGCTGGTTCGTCGGGTTTGCCGGGCTTTCGAGATAGATGAGCGCGACGCGGCCCTTCTCCTTCGCCCTTTCGATCACTTCATCGATTTCCTCGCGGGACGCGCCGGACGGAAAATCGAGGTAGGATACGCCGAAGCGGCCGAGGATCTTCGCGATCAGCGTCTCCGTCGCGGCATAGAGCGGACCCGAGTGGACGACCACGTCCCCCGGCTGAACAAACGTCAGCAGGAGTGTCGCGATCGCCGACATGCCGCTCGAGAACGCGAGCGCATCGTCCGCGCTCTCCCAAACAGCAAGGCGATCCTCGAGGATTTCCTGGTTGGGGCCATTGAAGCGCGAATAGATCAGGCCTTCCGCCCCGCCCGGCCGCTTGCCGGTCACGCCTTCGAAGAAGCGCTTGCCGTCGGCGGCCTTCTCGAACACGAAGGTCGAGGTGAGGAAGACCGGCGGCTTCAGCGAACCTTCGCTGAGCGCGGGATCAAACCCGTAGCCGAGCATTAGTGTCGATGGCTTGAGCTTGTGGTTGCCGATGCTGGTGGGGGACTGTTTCGGACGCCGATGGGGCGAGCCGCTGATATCGTCTTCGGTAGGCAAAAAACGTCTCCTGTCGGGGGCGCCTTAGCGCCTCACTGGGTCGGAGGCCAATCAAGTCCGCGGCGCTTATCCATAAGCTCAGCTTTTCATCGGCAGCCCAATCATCCCGATCTGTCGCCCGTAGGACGGCTCGTTCCGGTGAGTCGAACGCCGAAAGGAATAGAAGCGATCCGGGTTGGAATAGGTGTCCAGTGCAATCGCCTCGGCTTTCTCGATTGCGGCAATGGACAAGCGGTGGAGGATGTAGCCGGGGAGATCGAAGTGCGGCTTCCCGGCTGGTCCGGCGACGAAGAAGTGCTCGTTGGCTGCGTCCTGTTGAAGGAAGTTCGCGCAGAATCCATCGTCGACCTCGTAAGACTGCTGCGCAATGCTTGGGCCGATCGCCGCGACAATGCGCTCGCGCTTCGCGCCGAGGCTTTCCATGGCGTCGATGACTGCTTCGTTCACGCCACTGAACGCACCGCGCCAGCCGGAATGCGCGGCTGCCACGACACCGGCCGCTTCGTCAGCGAGCAGGACCGGCGCACAATCAGCGGTAAGCACGCCGAGCAAGAGCCCCGGCCGATCCGTCACCATCGCATCGGCTCGCGGCCTCTCGTCCTGCGGCCAGGCCTTCTCGGCGTAGACGACGGTCGGTGAATGGATCTGGTGGACGGTCGCGAGGGTCGATCCCGGAAGAACGGCCGCGATCGCCCGCCTCCGGTTCTCGGCGATTCTGCCGGGATCGTCACCGCTTCCGTAGCCGACGTTGAGGCCCCACATCGCGCCTTCGGAAACGCCGCCCTGGCGACCGAGGAACCCGTGGGGCACCGTCGTGAGAAGGTCGGAGCGGACGACGTCGACGGTCACAGGCTCTTCCGCATTATGACGTCCTCATCGGCCTGCTCGCCGACCATGAAGGCATAAGGACCGACCTCGACGAAGCCGTAATTCTCGTAGAAGCGGCGGGCGCGGTGGTTGTCCGTGTAAACGGTCAGGTAAAGGTCTTTGACCCCTCGAGCCCTGGTCTCCTCGAGCGCCCAATCCATCAGGTGCCGTGCAGCGCCGGCTCCACGCCATTCGTTGATCACATAGAGTTGGCGTAGCTCCACCCAGGGCTCATCGGATTCGATTGGAAGCTCGGGAGGGCCGAGTTTCACGAAGCCGATCGGCAGCCCGTCGGCTTCCGCGAGCTGGAAGACGAAGCGCTCGTCGCCGAGCTCGCGAGCCCAGGCATCCATCGAAAACTTGGCCAGAAAGGCTTCGAGATCCTCGGGCCGGTAGAGATGGGCGAAGGTATCGACGAAGCTGGTCCGAAAGACGCGGTCGACCGCAGCCGCGTCTTCGATCCCGGGCCGGCGATAGGTGACGTTCATTCCGGAAACCCTGCTGGCGCAGGCCAATCAGGCGAATGGATGGCCATGACCTTGAACAATTGCCCCATCTGTTCCTCGTGACATAGGCGGTCGATCGCGGTTTCGAGCTCGGGAACGCGGTCCGGATTGGCGGTCGCGATGGCCGCCGCCCTGGCCCCAATCCCGAGGCTGTTCAGCCACTCGCCCTGGGTCACGACCGACGTGACCGATGCCCCGGCATCGCGTGCCGCTCGCCCCAGCGCCTCGAAATCGACGTGGGCAGTCAGATCCTGCTCGCCGGGATCGACCAAAGTCGGAACGTAGCGATGGCCGCGAACGGCCTGAAGCGTGTCGCCGGAGGCGCTGCGCTCATGACCGTAATCGATGATCAATCCGACGCCACCGCACTGCGAAAGGCAGGTCGAAATGGCCGAGACGGCAGCCTGCTGGACCGGCGATGTCTCGACGATCTCGCCATCACGATCGAACGCCAGCCCGCCTGCCGCGACCATCACCTTGCGTTCTTCGCCACCCACGAACTGCCGGACCGGCAGAGCGTCGAAGAATTCGTTGGCGACGAGCAGCAAGGGCGCTGCAGGCAGGTCTTCGATCGCGCCATGCCATTGGGCATTCGGCACGTTTTCCGACTGCCGCTGACGAAGCACGGGACTGGTCTCGACAAGGTGCGCCGAGCCTTTGAATCCTGCGGCGCTAAGCACCCGAAGAGCGTCCGCTGCGAGCGATCCTCGCCCCGGTCCAAGCTCGGCGTAAATAGCCTCGGCGGGCTTCCCTGCCCGCACCCAGGCGTCGGCAAGCGCGGCGCCGACGAGCTCACCGAACATCTGTGAGATCTCGGGCGCGGTCGTGAAGTCTCCGTCGCGGCCGAGCGGGTCGCGCGTTGCGTAATAATAGGCGTTGCAGGCCTCCATGTAGGCCTCGACGGTGATCGGGCCCTCGGCCTGGATTCGCTCCCTCAGCGCCCGCTCCAGCGGAGTCAGGCGACGCTCTCCGTTCCGGCGACTGGCTCCACGCGCCGGCGGCGGCCCTTCGCAGTCCACATCAGCCAAGCGCCGAGCAGGATCATCGGAAGCGACAACCACTGGCCCATGTGGAGACCGGTCGCCTGTGCAAAGCCGACGAGCTGCGAGTCCGGCTCGCGGACAAATTCGATAAGGAAGCGAAACAAGCCATAGAAGAGGGTGAAGGCACCGACGAGCTTGCCCGGCTCGTACCGGGACCGTGTTTTCCAGAACAACCAGGCGAGGATCGCGAAAAGCACGATGCCTTCGAGGCCCGCTTCGTAGAGCTGGCTCGGATGTCGCGCCACGCCGGCCACGAACTCCGGATCGCCGTTGGCAAGGAAGCGGCCCGTCGCTTCCGGAAAGCGCACCGCCCATGGCACATCCGTCGGAGCTCCCCACAGCTCGTGGTTCACGAAGTTGGCAATCCGGCCAAAGAAAAGGCCGAACGGAACGCAGCATGCGACGTAATCATGCACTCGGAGCCACTGCAGTTTCTCCTTGTGGCTCAGGTAGAGGATTCCGAGCACCGTGCCGATCATTCCTCCGTGGAAGGACATTCCGCCGTCCCACAGCTTCAAGATGTCGACCGGGTGCTGGAGGTAGTAGCTGAGGTTGTAGAACAGAACGTAGCCGACGCGGCCGCCGAGGATGATTCCCAGAGCCGCGTAGAACACGAGGTCGTCGGCATGGCGGCGGGCCATCGGGCTTCCCGGCTGCTTGATCAGCTTTAAGAGATACCAATAGCCGATGAAAATGCCGGCCAGGTACGCAAGACTGTACCACCGCAATTGGAAAAACCCGAGGTCGAGCGCGACTGGATTGAGGCCAAGATCGCTCCAGACGATTGCACCGAGTACTGATTGTATCGCCAAGGTCTTCCCCGTTTATGGACAGCGTCTCATAAGGTTGCGAACGGCAAAGGCAAAGGAGTTGAAAGTTGGCGAGTTCGCATGCCCTCTGAGCTTGACCTCAAGTTCGACGACATGCTCGGCCGGGTCATCGGACCCGGCGGCCGGCTGATCATCGGCGAGGACGAACGAGGCCGAGCGATCGTCACAAACTTCCCAGCAACCCTTCCAACCTTCTTTCGCACCTTTTGCGCGCTCAATGCGCAGGCGGAGGGGATTGTTGCGGGGGACGAGCGCCTGACCTTCGCCGATCTCGACCATTGGTCGGAGCAGCTGGCCCACGCCCTGGTCAGTCGCGGTATCCGGAAAGGCGACCGCGTCGGCCTCGCGATGCGCAACTGTCCGTCGTGGGTCGTCAGCTACATGGCGATCCTCAAGGCGGGGGGCGTCGCGACTTTGCTCAACGGCTGGTGGCAGCCGCACGAGATGCAGCACGCGCTCGACATGGTCTCGCCGAAGCTTACGATCGCGGACGCTCCTCGGGCCAAGAGGATCGAGGGCGTTTGCGGTAGCTGCGAGCTTGTGGTCCTCCCGATCGAGGAGCATCTGAATGAGGCCCTCGCCCCGCTGCTCGACGGAGCCGATCCCGAGGCTCCCCTGCCCGATGTTACGCCCGACGACGATGCGACAATCCTGTTTACCTCCGGCTCGACCGGCGAGGCCAAGGGCGCGTTGTCGACGCATCGGGCCGTCACCACCGGCGTCTACGCCTATTCGACCGGATTGATCGTTCTGCTCGGCATCATGACCGAGGAGAATCGCGCTCCGGCATCCAAGCGCACGTTGATCAATGTGCCGCTGTTCCATGTGACCGGCGAAGTCCCCGTCATGCTCAACAGCTTCGTCATCAGCCGCACGATGGTGATGATGCCGAAGTGGGATGCGGGCGAGGCGCTGCGGTTGATCGAGGAAGAGGGAATCACGTACTTCGTCGGCGTTCCGACCATGAGCCTCGAGCTCATGAACCATCCCGACCGCCACAAGTATGACTTGTCGTCGCTCAGCGACATCGCAGCGGGCGGAGCCCCACGGCCGATAAGCCATGTCGAACGGCTGAACCGGGAATTCCCGAACGCTCAGCCGGCGCTCGGATATGGACTGACCGAGACGAACGCGGTCGGCTGCTCCAATTTCTGGGGCAATTACGCTGCCAAGCCGGACTCCACCGGGCGTGCTCAGAAGCCGTATGTGGAACTCGCCATTCTCGGAGCTGGCGACAAGCATTTGCCGACGTTCGAGCGCGGCGAAATCGGGATCCGCTCGGCGGCAAACATCAAATGCTACTGGGAAAATCCGGCCGCGACCGAGGCCGCCTTCACGGCCGATGGCTACATGCGGACCGGCGACGTCGGCTACCTCGACGAGGACGGATATCTCTTTATCGTCGACCGTAAGAAGGACATCATCATCCGTGGCGGCGAGAACATCGCCTGTGCCGAGGTCGAGGCCGAGATCTACGCCTGTCCCGCGATCGCCGAAGCCAGTGTTTTCGGAGTTCCGGACGACCGGCTCGGCGAAGTGCCGGTCGCGGTCATCCATCTCCACGAGGGAAGCAAGCTCACGGAGGAGGAGTTGCGCGCCTTCCTGGAACCCCGGATGGCGGCGTTCAAGATCCCGACGCGCTTCATCGTCGCGAATGAGCCGCTGCCCAAGCTCGGCACCGGCAAGATCGACCGCGTCGCGATCAAGGCGCAGTACCGGCATTGACACCTTCTGATCACCCGCAAGTCGCAGGCGGCCGCATCGGCGTATTGCTGATCAACCTCGGAACCCCTGACGCTCCCGAGGCCGCGGCGGTTCGTAGGTACCTCGCCGAGTTCCTGAGCGATCCACGAGTGATCGAGATTCCGCGCATCGCCTGGCTACCGATCCTGCACGGCGTCATCTTGCGCACGCGTCCGAAGAAGTCGGCGCACGCCTACAAGCAGGTCTGGACCGAGGAAGGATCGCCGCTCGCGGCGATTACGCGGCGGCAGTCCGAAGCGCTTCAGGAGCGTTTCGGCGAAGGCGTGATCGTCGATTTCGCGATGCGTTACGGCAATCCGGGGATCGGGCGGTCGATCGAGAACCTCGCCGGGCTGGGCTGCGAGCGCATTCTCGCCGCTCCGCTTTACCCGCAATATTGCGCGGCGACGACCGCGAGCGCGGTCGATGCTGTGTTCGGCAAACTGGCATCGATGCGTCACCAACCGGCCTTGCGAACGCTCCCGCCATATTACGACGATGCGCTGCATATCGACGCCCTGAAGACGAATATCGAGCGCCAACTTGCAGCGCTCGACTTCGAGCCGCAGCGCCTGCTGCTGAGCTTTCATGGAATGCCGCAACGGACGCTGGAACTCGGCGATCCTTATCATTGCCACTGCCAGAAGACGGCGCGGCTGCTCGGCGAACAGCTCGGCATTCCAACCGACATCGCGTTCCAGTCGCGGTTCGGTCGCGCCAAGTGGCTGGAGCCTGCAACCGACAAGGTGCTGGCCGCCTACCCGACGAGGGGTGTGACTCGAATCGCCATCGCCGCTCCGGGATTCTCGGCCGACTGCGTGGAGACTGTCGAAGAACTCGGAATCCGCGGACGCGAGACGTTCATGGCGAACGGCGGGGAAGCCTTCGAGCGGCTCGAATGCCTCAACGTGTCGGCTGAAGGAACGGACATGCTGGAGGCGCTGATCCGTCGCGAACTTGCAGGCTGGCTGCCGTAACCATAAGTGCCTCAGCAGGAGAGAGAAACAGGAGAGACTCATGGCACGCGTTGCGATTGTGACCGGCGGAACCCGTGGGATCGGCGAGGCGATCAGCATCGCGCTCCGCGACCAGGGAATGAAAGTGGCCGCAAATTATGCCGGCAATGATGAACGCGCGCGCGAGTTCACCGAGCGCACTGGAATCCCTGCTTTCAAATGGGACGTGTCCGACTTCGCGGCTTGCCAGGATGGCGTCGCAAAGGTTGAAGCCGAGGTCGGTCCGGTCGACGTGCTCGTTAACAATGCCGGCATTACCCGCGACACGACGATGAAGCGGATGGACCACCAGAAATGGCAGGAGGTGGTGGATACGAACCTCGGCGGCTGCTTCAACATGGCCAAGGCCGTGTGGGAAGGCATGACCGGCCGCGGCTACGGGCGCATCGTCAACATCGGCTCGATCAACGGCCAGGCCGGGCAGTACGGTCAGGTCAACTATGCCGCAGCGAAATCGGGCATCCACGGCTTCACCAAGGCGCTGGCGCAGGAAGGCGCGAGAGTGGGCGTGACCGTCAACGCAATCGCTCCGGGGTACATCGACACGGACATGGTCGCGGCCGTGCCCGAGGAAGTGCTCGGCAAGATCATCGCGAAAATTCCGGTCAACCGGCTTGGCCGAGCCGACGAGATTGCCCGCGGAGTGTCGTTCCTGGTCGACGAGAATGGCGGGTTCATCACCGGCTCGACTTTGTCGATCAACGGCGGGCAGCACATGTATTGATGGCGAAGCCCGGAGGCTTCGGCCGTCCTGTGAAACGGTCGGTGACGATCGCCGGGCACGAGACCTCGATCAGCCTCGAGCCGATGTTCTGGAGTGCGCTGGAGCGTGCGGCCACGGAGGCGGAAAAGCCGTTGAGTGCACTGATCGCGGACATCGACGCGGCGCGGCTGGAATCGCGGCCGATCCCCAACCTGACCTCCGCGGTGCGGCAGTGGCTTTTCCAGCGCGCGAAGGAGTAAGTGGTGGCGGAACTCAATCACACGATCGTCTGGTGCAGCGACAAGGCGCGTTCGTCGCAATTTCTGACCGGGATCCTTGGCTTGCAGCCTGCACGGACCTTCTTCCATTTTCTGGTGGTCGATCTGACGAACGGCGTGTCGCTCGATTACTATCAGAAGGAGGGCCCAGTCTCGCCGCAGCACTACGCCTTCCTCGTCAGCGACGAAGAGTTCGATGCTGCCTTTAAGAAGATTCAGGAGCAACGCCTGGAATATTGGGCCGATCCGGCCCGATCGCAGTCCGGGCAGGTCAACACGCATTTCGGTGGGCGCGGCGTCTATTTCGCCGACCCGGACAATCACCTTCTAGAGCTGATTACGAAGCCCTACGGCTCGGATACTGATCTTTAGCCCGCTCGGCTCCGGATAGTCCGGGCCGGGACCAGGAAAGCGAAGCGCACGGATTAACGCGCGAGCAATATCCGCGCCTGCGACGCGATCTGGGCAAGCATCGACGCGCTTACGGAGCCCTCGGTGCGCGCACGTGCGATGAGGTTGCGGAACTGCTCCAAGCGCGGTCCCTGCGACGTGATCCACTCCTCCGTCGCCGAGTCAGGTTCCTTGGTGCGGATTCGCGACAGGAAGTCGATCCTCAGCTGCTCGAAGTCGCGAGCAAGGCCAGCAGTAAGCAGGCGTTCCCACTGGTCGGCTGGCATGAAGCGCGCGAGCTGTTGTTGCGCCCAGTCAATGCCGAGCGCCTCTCCGAGCTTCGTATAGGCCCGCGCGAGAGCGAGCTCATCGAGCGACTTGCGGGCCGCAAGCGCCGCGAGGCCGAAAATCCCGTCGAGCTCGAACAGGCGAACGAGACCCCTCACGATGTCGTCGGTCGCACCGAGCGATAGCAGGCGCTCACGGCGCGTGGCGGCTTCGTTGCGGACTTCGGAGCGGATCAGCTTGCCTGCGACGGCCGAGATGGTTCGAGCGCCCGGTTCAAGCAGCTTGCACATGGCGGCAACGCTCGTTTCAGCGCCGACAGCGCGAAGGATGTCCGAGATGTGATTGCGAACGCTGCTGGCGGCAATCGAGAACAGCTCGACGCGAACCATTTCCGGGAGCGGCGTTTCTTCGATCTCGGCCCACAATTTCGGAAGGTCGAGCAGCTTCT
>JBKPKZ010000192.1:0-5129 GCA_046731355.1 Pseudomonadota bacterium
GGGCCCTCGGCGCCAAGCACGAGCGCGACACGCGGCGATCCGAGCGCATCCTTGAGTTCGGTGTCGGCCTCGCCGGCAAGACCGATCCGCCAGAAACCCGCTTCGCCGATCTCCTCGAGCGACCGAGCCAGATTGACCACCCGAACCCAGGGAACGCGTTCAAGCGCGCCGGATGCTGCCTTGGCGAGTGCGCCGCTTTCCGGCGGCGAATGCCGGTCTTGAGTCACAATCCCAATCGCTCCGAACGCGGCTGCCGAGCGAAGGATCGCGCCGACGTTGTGGGGATCGGTGACCTGGTCGAGCACCAACAGCACGGCCCGTTCGGGCGCTTGGCCCAGCACATCGTCGAGCCAGGCCTCTTCGAGTGCCTCCAGCTCTATGACCACGCCCTGGTGCGGGGCGTCGTGCGGAACCAGGCGGCCGAGATCCGGAGCCTCGGCAAGGGTCACTTGCACGTCCTTCGGGAATTGCATGAAACCGGCGGCTTCCCGAGTGGCCCAGGCGCGGAGCACCTTCCGGTCGGGATTGTCGAGCGCTGCTGCTACCGCGTGCTTGCCCCAGAAGCGCGGCCGGTTCGAGGTTCCGTGGCTCTGGTGCGACTTCTTCCGTCGGGACATGCGCCGGCAATGGTCGAGAGGGGGCGGCCGTGCAAGCCTTGCACTATGCCGAGGCCAGCTGCCGCTTGCTCTCCGCCCGGCGCCGATAGCTTCGCCAGGTGCCGACCACGATGATCAAAAAGATTGGATAGACCCAGAACCGAGCCGCTGCGGCATAGGCCTGGGGCATCAGGTCGAGCTGAATCGCCTTCAGCAAATGCGAGAACACTGTCGTAAGCTGAAACCCGGCGAGCCAGAGCGGCCAGAATCGCTCGGAGCGGAGCGCGATGAGGGCAAAGCCCGCGAAGGTCGCGGCATCGACAAGGAACACGCCAATCTCGACCCCCGCATAGGCGCCGCGCGGTTCATAGACGATATTGCTGGCGAAGGTCGCGAGGACGCAGATCGCAGCGGCCACCCGCTCGTCGGTCCGCCCGCACCAGAAGGCGAAGGCGCTGACCAAAAACAGGATGGTGTAATAGACTGGTGGACTCAGCATGGGCGAACAGCCGGCCCAGCCTGCAGCCGAGCCGGCAAGTCCATGTCAAGCGACAATGCGTAGATCTGCAATGCCGGTCTTCTGGTCCGGACATTCTTCGCCGTCACCGAAGGAGACTGTGCGAAGTCCAGGGACCTTGCCCTTGGCTTCCGCCAGGGCCGAGTGACAACCGACGACCGAACCACGTGCATCGACGAGGCCCTTCATGGCGGCCGCGAGCTCTTCGAGCACAGGATGCACGGTGCCGAAACCTACTCGAGCGACGGTATTTGCGCGCAGCACCCGGGCCTGAAGCTCGGCAATTTCGCTGAGCGCCAGATCGATCGTCTCTTCGACCGTCCTGACCTGGGTTGCGACTTCGTATGCGGCGTTCTCAATCTGATGCTTACGCATGACTGGCTCCTTTCCGCGCGACTTGAATCGCGCAGACCTGGTTGCCGAAACGAGAAGAATATTGGTTTCCGTCAGCCCCTTAGAAGCCTGGCCAGACTTTCGAGCCCCGCGAGATACATGCCCGCTGAAAAGGCCGCGCCAGTCGCAATCAGGAATATCCAGAGCAGCCGAACGCCGACGCTCATCTCATTCCGGGGGTGACTCCTCGTTGCGATCGGCAATGGCAGGGAAGACCAAGAAGACTCGGGCCTCTGCTCGGTTTTGAGATCCGGACTCCCGATCTCCCCTGCGCGATCAGCGTGCCGAATCTGAATACTGACCGCGCCTTCCGAATGATCGGCAAACGGCTCGGCCTCAATGTACGGCGATTGATGTATCAATCGCTGATATGGCTCGTGGTGGCGAGCGACGAGGCGTGCCGCGTGAGTCCGACGTTCCACCCCGAGGGTCTGGAGCGCGACTCGAATGCGCTGATCGACGGTATGCGGCGAGATGTTGAGCTCAGCCGAAATTTCCTTGGAGGAGAGGTGCTGGTCCACCAGCAAAAGGCAGTCGAGCTGCCCGCGAGTCAGCTTCGCGAGCCGCTCTTCTATTGCCCCCTGCCCATCGTCAGGATCGCGCGATCCCGCCGCAGCGTTCACTAAAATTCCTTCCGAGCTGACCGCTCCCATAACTCCGGGAGACTTCCGAGTCCGCACCCAACTTAATGGGATTTGTCCGATTTGGACAATTACGGAAGGTTAGTATGCGTCAATTTAGGTTGCCGGACGCGACTTATCTCCAATGAAGAAGCACTTAACGGACGAATCCGGGACGACTGTCGCGCGTCTCACCATCCGGCAGATCGATGTGCTCGCTGGGTCCGGGACTGTCTGCGCGCGTGGCGATGGTGGAGAGGGCACGTTTCCGAGACCGATCCATTGTGAATGGGTCGGCAACTTATCGACAGAGTTCGAGTTGCAACCCCCAGAGGGGTGGGCTGTGACTTCCAAGATTCCCGACGAACATGGCGACCAGGTCGCGGCTGTCTATCGCCACCTCAAGCGCACTCTGCGAGAGTGCCATGACCAGATCGATCGAATCGAGGAGATGCTCCGCAAGAGCAAGCAGGATAACGAGCCGCGCGAGTGACTCGTCGACCTGGGACCAACCAGGGTGGCGGTCGTTCTACTTCCCACGGCAGTTTCCACGTGACACGAAGTCCTCGACTAGCTTCAGGCCCAGCCCCGGCACCCACCCTACCAGAGCGAACCTGTAGCTCCCCCGCGTGGCAAGCAACCCAGCCCTGATCCTAGCTTTGGGCTGGGTCGCTTTTCCCTCGCCAGGCCTCGCAATCAATTCGCCACTTCACGCCGCCGGCCGATACGAGATTTCAGGCCTTGAGGTTCAGGATGGGCTAGCTGTCTCTAGAGCCGAACATGTTCGGCCCCTGATGAGCTCGTTTTCGCCGTGGTTGTCTCGATGCGTTCGAGTAGAACTGCGCGAAGGCTCCAACTCTCGGCGCTTCGCTCCAATGCCAACCGCTGATTGGCGGTGATCACCGCTGCCGACATCAGGAGATCGGCGGAGGCGCGCTTGCGACAAGCCTCGGCAGTGTCCTTCGTCCAGGTGCGTTTCGCCGAAGCGCTAGGCGCGGGAATTGCCAGGGAATTTGCACGGTTCGTCATTGGGGTGTGACCTGCTGGCAAGCGGGAGCCATGCTGACCCTCAGTCACTAAATGCCTGCAAATGCGTAATAGTGATGGTCGCGCTTAGCACAGCTATAAATAAAGAGCCATGAAGTATTAAATATAATACAAGTGAATTTCGCACGAGTATTTTTGTTTCCCACTATTGTTATTATCGATGGTCTGACCCATATCACTTATTGCTACCAGTCGAGATCGACGGTCTTTGGCGCTAAGTCGCACCTTCCTCCCTCTTTAACGCCTCCTAGCAGGCACGGCGCCAATTTCGGCGCGTGCCCGGAAAGGACCTGATCATGAAGCTTTTTGGAACGGTGAAGTCATTCGATTCCGTCACGGGCAATGGTGAAATCAAGCCGGAAGCCGGCGGCGAGCTTATTCACTTCGAAAAGAAGGCGATTTCGTGGGGAACGAACAGTCCTCCGACGCTGGGCCAGCGTCTCTCCTATGAAGCGGGCACCAACGACAATCGCCAGCCCTGCGCATTGAATCTGCAGACAGTCTAATCGATCAGGGGGCGGGGCGAGTATTCCCCGCCCGCATCCTGCTCGCAAGGGGCCAAACCCGGGGAGCAGTGAGTGGCAAATGCCCTCGCTGCCCGCCCCGGGTAAGGTTGTAACCGCCTCGCCTTCTAACGATGAGCTGCTCGCCATCCCGGGAGTGCGGCGATGTTCTTAATTGAAGAGGCTCAGATTTGCCGTCGTCTTGCCGCCTTCTTCGAGGGCCGGCGAGAAAGGGTTTTTCTGCTGAGTGTCGCACAGGCCTTCGACGATTTAGCCGCGGATGGCTTCTCTTCCAAAGCTGCAGGCAAGGTCCGATCATGATCTCGAAGCAAGGATAAGACGCATGGACTACCTCGATCCAATCGCCATGAGCAGCAGTGCATTCGTCGTTGGCCTGCTGTTCGTCGTCGGTGGACTGTATGCGCAGCGAAATGACAGGCTCCACACTCGTCAGGGTGCCGCGGTTCTCGCGGGCTTCGCGGCTTTCATGGGCGTCGTCTCAATGAGTGCTGGGATGCTGACCCTAGTCCGGGCCGTTTGAGCGAGATCGTGGCCGCGGCTGCGATTGCGTTCCGGTGAATACTCAAGATCCATCGTCGCCGAGCCGCGCGTTCAGCTTCGCAAGTCGCTCTCTCAGCAGCGCGATATTCTCCTCGTTCGTCGCCTGGAGTTGCCGTAGATCGTTCTCGTCAATGTGCGTGATCTTTCCGGTCTCAATGCCTTCGAGGAGCTTGACCAGCCTATCTCGCTCTTCATGCCAATTCTCCGCGCTCATGATCGCCTCCACTTTTGCTCTAATCATGATTGAGGACACGGGTGATTCCTAGCCATTCGGCATCATGACGCGCGAGGGTGGCCAACTGGCGGTGGCTCGATTCTGTGTAGCCGAACGCCGCCTTCATTCGTTCAACCGGTACATGGAACGCCAGAATCACGGCTCGGATTGGACGCCAGAGCAACTGGCGCAGCTTATGCGACTTTCGAGAGACAACCTGTCCGCTCTTGAGATCGCGACGAGGCTTGGCCGTACGGAAGAAGCGATTCAATTAAGGGCCAGACAAATGGGCCTCACATTGAGCAAGCAGAAGGGCGACTAAACCCTCGCGTAATCTCAAATGAAGAGACACGACCCGCCGCACTCGTTGTCGAGAAAGTCCGGCTTAAAATGCCGCTCGAGGATCACCATATCCTAGACGCAGCGGGGGGCGAGCGCCTGGCTGAGGAGACTGGTCATGATCCGGCCCAAGTCAAAGCACCGAGGCTTCAGCATCTTTCGTTCCGCCAGAGACGAGGCGGACAAGAAACTCGAAGAACAGGGTCGCGAAGGCGGGCACATGAGCTCGACTGGCGGTCGGATCGTCGGGACCCCTGGCGCGGAAATGCCCTATAAGGTCATCCTGACCCTGGAAAGTGGTGACACCACTGAGCATGCGGTCGCAACGATGCGGGAGGC
>JBKPKZ010000193.1:0-2292 GCA_046731355.1 Pseudomonadota bacterium
GGTCGGCGTGATCTGGACCCGCGGAGGGTTGGAAGCGAAGCCGCGCACGATTCCGAGGTCGGTGATCGAGACGACCGGAATCTCCGGGTCCATCACATGATCGAGAACGGCCATGACCGCCGCCTCGTCCAGCACAGCGACGTCGCTCATGACAAAAGTCTTACACCCGTTCGAGTGCGAGCGCGATGCCTTGCCCGACGCCGATACACATGGTCGCTAGGCCGAGCTTTCCGCCGTTCCGCTGGAGTTCCTCGGTCGCGGTGAGCGCGAGGCGGGCACCGGACATGCCGAGCGGATGGCCGAGAGCAATGGCTCCTCCGTTCGGGTTCACCCGCGAGTCGTCATCGGCGATGCCGAGTTGGCGGAGTACTGCGAGCCCCTGTGCAGCGAAGGCTTCGTTGAGCTCAATGACGTCGAAGTCGGCGAGCTTGATGCCGAGGCGCCTGGTCAGTTTCTCGGAGGCGGGTGCCGGGCCGATCCCCATGATCCGGGGCGGCACGCCCGCAACGGCTGCCCCCAGGACGCGAGCGCGAGGAGTCAGGCCATTGCGCCTGGCCGCCTCTTCCGACGCGATGATCAGGGCCGCCGCTCCGTCGTTCACGCCCGACGCATTGCCTGCCGTAACGGTGCCGTCGGAGCGAACGATCGGCTTCAGCCTGGCGAGCGCTTCGAGCGTGGTCGCGCGCGGATGCTCGTCTTTGTCGACGATGACGGGATCACCCTTCCGCTGCGGGATTTCGACGCCGACGATCTCGAGAGCGAGCCGCCCGCTGGCTTGCGCCGCGGCCGCCTTTTCCTGGCTTCGAAAAGCGAATGCGTCCTGGTCCTCGCGGCTGACCTGGAAGTCCTGAGCGACGTTTTCGCCGGTGCTCGGCATGGTGTCGTCGCCATAGGCGGACTTCATCTTCGGATTGACGAAACGCCAGCCGATGGTGGTGTCGTACATCTCGGCGTTGCGATCGAAGGCGCTGGTCGCTTTCGCCATCACGAACGGCGCTCGACTCATGCTCTCGGAGCCGCCGGCGATGATGAGGTCGGACTCACCGCCGCGGATCGCCCGCGCCGCCATCGCCACCGCGTCGAGACCCGAGCCGCACAGACGGTTGAGGGTCACTCCGCCCGAACTGTCGGGAAGGCCCGCCAGCAACCCCGCCATGCGCGCAAGATTGCGATTGTCTTCTCCTGCCTGGTTGGCGCAGCCGTAGATCACGTCGTCGAGTTCGGCCCAATCGACGTCGGGGTTGCGGTCAATGAGCGCCTTGATCGGGATCGCGGCGAGATCGTCGGCGCGGACGGACGACAGCGCCCCCGCATAGCGTCCAATCGGCGTGCGGATGGCATCGCAAATGAAAGCGTCGGTCATTCGGGTCAGATCACTCCGCGGCGCATCTGGTCGAGCTCGATGCTTTCGAACAGGGCCTTAAAGTTGCCTTCGCCGAAGCCTTCGTTGCCCTTGCGCTGGATGATCTCGAAGAAGATCGGGCCGATCACGTTCTGGGTGAAGATCTGCAGGAGAAGCCCCTGTCCCTCGGTCGGCGCGCCGTCCATGAGGATACGGCGCTTCTCGAGCTCGGCGATGTCCTCGTTGTGGCCTTTGATGCGTTCGGGGAGAAGCTCGTAATAGGTGTCGGGCGTGTCCTGGAACGGAATGCCGCGCTCGCGGATGACGTCGACGCTTTCGTAAATGTCGGAGGTGCCGAGCGCGATGTGCTGGATACCCTCGCCCTTATACTCGCGGAGAAATTCCTCGATCTGGCTCTTGTCGTCCTGGCTCTCGTTGAGCGGGATTCGGATCTTGCCGCAGGGCGAGGTCATCGCCTTCGAAAAGAGGCCGGTGACCTTCCCCTCGATGTCGAAGTAGCGGATCTCGCGGAAGTTGAAGAGCCGCTCGTAGAAGTCGGCCCAGGTCGCCATGTTGCCGCGGTTCACGTTGTGCGTGAGGTGGTCGATGTAGGTGAGCTTGGAGTCCGCCTCCGCCATCCGCTGCTCCCAGTCGGGATGGAAGTCGAAGTCGACGTCGTAGATCGAGCCATCCTCGCCGTAGCGATCGACAAAGAACAGGCGCGATCCACCGATGCCCTCAATCGCCGGAATGTCGAGCTCGCCATCGCCGACCTTCACCTCGACATCGGTCGCGCCGAGGCTGATAGCGCGCTCGTGAGCAGCGCGTGCGTCCTTGAAGCGGAAGGCCATTGCACAAGCGCTCGGGCCATGGTCCTTGGCATATTGCTCGGCGTAGCTGCCCGGCTCGGCGTTGATGATGAAATTGCAGTCGCCCTGCTTGTGGAGGGT
>JBKPKZ010000194.1:0-4462 GCA_046731355.1 Pseudomonadota bacterium
AGAAGCTGCACGCACAAGGCGATCAGCAATGCGAGGAGAAGCACAGGAAGACCGACGTCCACGATCCTGCCCGTGATGGTTGCGGTTTGTTTGTCGCCCATTGCTACCCCTTCCGCGCCTTCGCTGGGCGCGTGATCCGAACGCATCCTAGGACTGCTGCGGCGGCTTGAAATCGGGGTTGCCCCTTAGGGCACGAGCATGAATGCCGTGCCCGACTGACGCCAATTCGGGCTTGAATGGCGTCTTTCGGAAAACCCGCGAGTCGTTGCCCGCCTATCGTCGTTGCATGTGCACTCCGGCTGGTCCTGTAGATGACCTCCCGTCCCCGGTTCGCGCCCACCGCGGGGCGCTCAAGACCGTCGTCTCCGCGATCGAGCAGGACTTTCGAAACCTCGCCGACACCCTCCAGCGCACGATCGATGCCGCCGGCACTCGAGACGAAGAGCTCCTGCTTCGGCTTTCCCGAACGAAGTCGGTAGCCGAGCGCGGCGTCCGCTTGAGCCGGCTTCTGGCGAAGCTCACCCGCAACAAGCAACCCTAGGCTATTTCTTCCTAGGGTCGTCCTTCGCCCGGGCGTATTCGACCGAAATCGGCCCAGTCCCGGTAAATTCCAGAGTCGCTCCGAGGCTCGTCGAGGCATAATAATAGGTGTTCGCCGGCACCTTGCCCGAAGTGCCTTTGGTCAGGCTCTTGATCCCCGAGCGCGTGTCCGTTCCGAGGCCGTAGGTCAGGCCGCCGTTGATGATCTTGAAGCGGACCTCGCTCGGATAACGGTGCGGGCCGATCTTGTAGCCGGCGGGATATCGCATCTGGACCGTGTACGGGCCCTTTTTTGCTGGATCCCCCGACACGAGGATCATCTTCGCGCCTTTTGGCAGCGCTGCCGGCCCGGCCTTCCAGGGGGCGTTCCCCGGATTATTTCCGACGAACTGCGATTGGACCGACGTCGCGGCGAAAAGAGCGACCAACCCCGCAAGTGCAAGCTTGTTCACGACACAGCCTCCTGATCGATCAATTGCTCGCCCGCGAGCCTCCGCGAAGGAAGATCAGCGCAAGGGCCGAGCAGATGACGAGCGCGAAAAAGGTGAAGACCTGGCCCACGGCCTGGCCGCCGATCGTGATCGGGAAGAAGACCAGTAGCCGGTAGAGCGCAAGGAGCGCGATCGCCGCGAAGAAGAGTCCCCCGATGAGAGTGGCTAGTCGGTGTGCGGACATAGAGGTTTCCTCGTTTCTGTGTTTGCGGGGTTATGGCTGGAGCGGCGAGAGCGCCTTGAGTTCGGTCAGTCCCTGGACGCTGACGTTCGCCCAGCGCTGGACGAGTTGGCGGAAATCCGAGCGATTGCTGCTGGCGGTTCGCCATGCGGCCGAATTGTCGCCGGCAATTCCCTGGTCGACGGCGCGCCCGAGCAATGCGCCGGTTTGGGAATCCCGTGCCTCCACGAACAATGTGGCGAAGCCCGCTTCCCCGGAGAAATTGTACGACCGGCCTGCAACAGGCTGATCCGGCGCATTGACCGTAATGTTGACGAGACCGGTCTTTACTCGAAGTACATCGGGCCCTGGCTCGGTGACCACGGTGTACCCGCCTTTGGTCCAGGCCTCGGCGAAGATATCGTTGGCGGCCTTGACCCCCTCGGCGACGGCTTCCTGGATATCGGCGTCCGAGACGCGCGACGAGAGATTGCGAGTGCTTCGATTATAGTCGCGCTGCCAGTTCTTCGCGAAGGCCACTTCGGTCGGTTCGAGGAGGACCTTGGTGTAGCCGCGGAAGTCTGCTCCCGGCTGCAGGTAGACGAGGTCCAGACGCTTCGATTTAACCTGCACCAGCCCATCCCAGTTGGTGGGCGGTTTCGCGACGGCGACGGGCGCTGCAAGCAGCGAAGCGCTGGCAGCAATCGCCGTGAAAAGCGCGAGGCGTTTCACCGAACCCTCCTGCTTTGAGATCTGTCGTCCTGTTCCGGCTCAAAGCCCCCTAGGTCTATCGGAGGAAACCCTGAGGTCTGAAAATGCGCCCGCCCGACCGCCTGCGACCCGCGGAAGGAAGATTGCCGTCGCCGGCCATCCCGCCTCGGGGTTATCCCTCGATAGGTTCTACCGACCTCGGGTGGTATTATCGCGCTCGAAAGGCCGAGCCATGGACGTCAATGGCGAGCTACGGACTGCGAACGCCACGGCGAGCACAGCGTCTTCGTCCATCGCTGCCTTGACCGGCGAACTCGAGCAGCTCGTGGAACGGCTTGAAGCGGACTGGTGGAGTGATCGACAAATCAGCCCCCTGGACGCTGAAGATCTCCATGACCTGCGCGTCCGCGCAGAGCGGCTTCTGGCTACGACGAACCAACCCGTGGTTTCGCCAACGCGATGAGCTGATGGCTAAGCCGGAGCCCGCGTTCGGCCGCTGCCTTCGCTTGGGCGATGTGCAATCGGGCCTGGCTGTCGCCCGCGGGAACATTCTTGAGATGGCGTTCGAATATCTCGATCAAACCGCTGAAGTCGCTTCGGAGCGAGTTTGCCGTATCGGACGGATCGTCCGAACTCCAATCCCCCGATAGCCCAGACAATGACCTGTACTTGTCCATAAACCTCACTCGAGCGGCGCGGGTCATGATCGGTCGAGAACAGTTGGGCGACCAGACGGTTGCAACAGCTGTTGACCAGACTCACTGGGATAGATGCCCCCACCAGCCTTAACCGCTGACGAACGGCGGCCTGGTCGCGGCGATGAGAGTGAAGGCCCGCCTCGCGGGGTTCTGGGGAAGGAGAGGCGGGCCTTCCGCCGGCGGTGCGATTCTGAGGCCGCGCAGACATCTCAACAAGCTGCTGAAAGTCCCTACGGAAATGCAGGCTCGTGATTTGACCCATGCCGAGGGTGGGTTTTCCCCGATGGCTCGCCAATGGCCCCCAAAATACCTCCTCCCCGGAACCGCCGGTGAAAGCCGGACGATCCGGGAGGAGAAACACAATGCGGAAACTCGCAGTTCGCTATTTCGTCGTCGGCCTGAGCGCCGCCGCGCTCTACGTCGCGCCTGCCCTCGCGCAGATGCAGGAGATCAAGGGCATCGTTGTCGCCAACAGGAACGGTCAGTTGATCGTGAAGACGCCGGCTGGCGATCAGACGATCTCGCTTCCCGCGGACGCTCGAATCCGGTCCGTGTCGGGGCCGCTCGGAGGTCAGAAGGAAACCGTTCCGGCAACCGCGCTGATCCCGGGACTTCCGATCGTGATCGAAGCGGAAGGTTCAGGCGGACAACTCGTCGCAAAGGACATCGAATATAAGGAGAAGGACTTCAAGACGGCGGCCCAGATCCAGGCCGGCACTTCGGAAATGCGGAGCGCCTATTCGAAGCTTGGCCAGTGGGACATCCGCTCCGAACAGAATGTCTACTTCAAGTCGGGCAGCGCGGTGATCTCGGCTGACGACAAGGCGAAGCTGAGTGCCCTCGCCGGGGAGGCGGCAGGGATCAAGGGCTATGTCATATCGGTGCTGGGCTTTGCCGATCCGACGGGCAACGCCGCCGCCAACGAAAAGCTGAGCAACCGGCGCGCTCAGGCCGTCATCAATTACCTGAAGCAGAGTGGAAAGGTCCTTCCAGGCCGGGTGCTTGGAGCCTCGGCGATGGGCCAGATGAACATCCCGGTCGAAAAGCCGGACTCGGCCAGCATGCAGGGCGCGCGGAAGGTGACCGTTCGAGTGCTGACCAGCGCGGCGTTCATGCCGGAATAGGCAAAAGGTGAAAAAAGAAGGCCCGCTCCGAGGTGTCGATAGAGCGGGCCTTCCGATACTAGGGCATTGAACTCGCCCATAAGTCACACGGCTCGCTTGGGGGCACTAGCCGAGTTGCGCTGCTCATACGGGCAACCCAATCGGGAAGTTTGCCCGTCAACCTCAAAGTCTTAGCAAATTGCGACAAGGGCCGTTTTGCTGGGAATGCAAAAGGCGGGCTCGGCGGGGGGAGGTGTCGAGCCACCTTCGGCATTGAGGCCCGGCGTCCTGGGTCGCGCGAGACGTGTCGAGCCCCGCAAAAGAGACTGGCGAGGCCCGCAAACCTGCTTGGAGGGGTGACCAGTCCGCGGACCTCGCATGAAGCTGCCCGGCGCAATCGGGAGGGTTGGCCTGGCTGACCTCGAGCTCTCGAATAGCGTGAGTCGGCCACGTCCCGACATCGGGACTATTTCCGAGTGAGCGCCTGAAATGGCTGGCTTTTTCAGCCTAGCGAAGAGCGAGGAAAATCGCGCTCAGGGGCTGGGTGTCGGGAAGGATGTAAACCACGCCTCTGGTGTTCGTGAAAACTGGGCTCACCACAGTCTTGTAGAAGCTGGCGGCCACGTTGATGCAGCCGTAGGTTATCCGATTGTCGTTGGGCGTGGGTGACGCCAGCCGCTGCTCGCGTTTCTCTTTCCTGTTCGCGGTGATGACCGGGTGAAGCGAGATCGACGTCGCATAATCGACCCAGAGAACCTT
>JBKPKZ010000195.1:0-7402 GCA_046731355.1 Pseudomonadota bacterium
GTTTCGATCGGGCTGACGTGCTGGATCCCGGCATTGTTGACGAGGATGTCGATGCGGCCGAACTCGACGATGCTCTCCTCGACGAGACCGGTGGCTTCTTCGGGCTTCATCAGGTTCGCGCCGTTGTAGACGACGCGGCTACCCGGACAGATCGAGTCCAGCTCCTCGCAAACGCAATCGATCTGGAGTTGCTCGGCGAGGCCGTTGATGACCACGTCGGCGCCCGCCTCGGCGAAGGCGCGCGCGATACCGAGGCCTATGCCGCTGGTCGATCCGGTGACGATCGCGACCTTGCCAGTGAGCGGATGGGCCGCATCGGCCATTTTTCGAACCTGCATGTCCATATCGAAGCTCCAAAAATCGTTGAGCTTTCAGGGTCGCGCAGACGCTTCCTTGAGGGAAATGCGCTTCATGCATCGAGTTGATGCGCCCTTGCGATTTCCGCGTTGGCCCGCCGCTTCGTAATTTGATGAAGCGTCGTGAAAGCCGGCAACCCAGCCGATGTCGCACGGGAAGGAAGACACTCCCTCGCATCCTGCAGTCCGGCTTTCACGGCGCCACGGATTTATCGCTTTCAAGGAGACGGCAATGTTCAACCTCAAGACCATGCTCGCGACGGCCGCTATTGCAGTCGCTGCCGCAAGCAGCTTCGCCGGCCCCGCAGTGGCGGGCCAGTGCACCGCTGCCGGCACAAGCGACCTCGCCAATGCGCCGACGATGCCGAAGGGTGTCACGGACGACGTGCTGAGCTCGATCAACCTAGGGACGGAGATCAATGTCGATGGCCGTCAGTTGCGTACTCGCCGCCTGGTCGTCCAGCCGGGCGGAATCGTCCCGTTGCACAGCCACAAGGATCGCCCGGCCCTGATCTACGTGATCAGCGGCTCGATCACCGAGCACAGCACGGCCTGCGGCGCCCCGATCGAGCACAAGGCGGGCGACATCAGCCGCGAGGCCGACGGTCTCAGCCACTATTGGGAAAACCACGGCAAGGAGCCGGCGGTTCTCCTCTCGTCGGACGTGTTCCACGGCTGACGAATCCCCCGCCGGCCCCGCTCCCACGCCGGCAATCGGCGTCCCGCCTTCAGCCCCCGGGCGGGACGCCATCCTCTTCTGGATCCAATTATGACCGACATCGCCCGCGCTACGTTTGTCCAGGAGCCTGCCGGCCTTTCGGCGCACCGGTCACTTTTGATCGCGGTGATCGGCTTCCTTACCTTGGTCGACCTCTTCGCTACGCAGGCCATCCTTCCGAGCCTTGCCGCATCCTACGGAGTGAGTCCCGCCGAGATCGGTCTCGCCGCCAACGCAAGCACGCTCGGAATGGCGATCTCCGGCCTGTTCATCGGTGTCTTCAGCGCGAACTTCGAGCGCAAGCGCGCAATCGCGCTCAGCCTCCTGTTCCTGTCGGTGCCGACGGCATTGCTTGCTTTCGCACCCAACCTCGCGGTCTTCGCGCTGCTGCGGGTCGTGCAAGGTCTGTTCATGGCCGCTGCTTTCACGATGGCGATCACGCACTTCGCCGAACGCTGCGCGGTCCGGACCGCGCACGCGCTCGCGGCCTATGTGACCGGAGTTGTCGCAAGCAACCTTGTCGGCCGGCTGACCGCGGCCCTCGTCGCGAGCCTGGTCGGGGCCGAGCACAGCTTCCTTTTCTTCGCGCTTCTGAACCTCGTGGGCGCGGCTCTCGTCAGCGTCGCCTTGCATCGAAACGCGCCTGAACCGAGGCAGCGGATGGTACGCTTCTGGAACGCCTGGACCGAGCATCTTCGAGATCCCGCGCTGCGTCGGACGTTGGCCGTTGGCTTTCTCATCCTGTTCGGCTTCATCGGCGTCTTCACCTACGTCGGCTTCGTCCTGATGCGCCCGCCCTACTCGCTTTCGATGACGGCGCTCGGCCTGGTCTTCCTTGTTTTCCTGCCGTCGATGGCGACGACGCCCATGGCCGGCTCCCTGGTCCGGCGCACCGGCCCGGGACCGGCAGCCGCTGGCAGCCTCGCCGTCGCGCTCGGCGGGCTCATCCTGCTCCTCCTTCCGAGCCTTCAATCGGTGATTGCCGGACTGGCCCTCGTCGGCGTCGGGACCTTCTTCGCCCAGGCGGTGGCCACCGGTCATGTCGGCCGCATCGGCAAGGGCGACAAGGCGGCTGCGAGCGGTCTCTACCTTTCATCCTATTATTGCGGGGGCCTTGCCGGAGCGGCGGTCGTCGGTCAGCTGTTCGACCGGCTGGGCTGGACCGCTGCGATCGGCGGCGTGTTTGCAGCGCTCGCGCTGGCGGCTGTCCTGGGGGCCGGACTCGTTCGACCGGAAGGTGCATGATGAGCGAGCGTTATCGTCGCGGCGTGGATGTCGTTCAGCAGCTCTCGTCAGGATCGCTTGAGAAATTCCTCAAGACCAGCCGAATCGCAGAGGTCGCTCCCGATTTCGCACGGATGGTGATCGAGTTTGCGTTCGGGGATCTCTATTCGCGCGAGGTGCTCTCGTTTCGCGACCGGGAGATCGTCGCAATCGCCTCTCTTGCGACTCTTGGCCACGCAAGCCCGCAACTGCGCACGCACGTCGAAGCCGCCCAGCGGCTTGGCCTCAGCAAGCCGGAGATCGTCGAGATCCTGATGCAGATCGCGATCTACAGCGGTCTTCCGGCGTCGCTGAACGCTCTAGCCGACTGCCATGATCTGCTGACGGAGGGAGATTGTGTCGCCTGCGTCCGCCATTCGTGAAGCCGGCCAGGGATGGCGCCGCGCTTCCTGGACGAAGGCTCCGACCGATGGAGAATGCGGGCGCCCGCGTACGGTCGTCAGATAGATCGTTCGGGTGAAACCAGGTTCGACCAGCGGCCGAACGACGAGGTCCGGATCCGTCACGCTGAATTCGGGGAAGAAGCCGAGGCCGAGGCCGGCCTTGATCATCCCCTGGACCCAGTCGTCTCGCGGCGAACTGAACACCTGCCGCAGGTAGATATTGCGCGCGAACAGCTCCTTCCGGACCGGCTCGAACACCTCGCAGTTCGATCGGCTGACGTAGGGCTCCTTGTCGAGCTCGGCAGCCCTGACCTCGTCATGGGCGACCAGCCGGTGGTTGGGCGGAAGAACGATCACGAAACGCTCTTCGAATATGGGTAGCTGGTGGAGCGTTCCGGGAAGCTCGTCGGGCACTCCGACGATTGCGACTTCGAGGTCGCCCTTCTCGAGCATCTCGATCATCTGCGGAGCGCCAGTGTCGATGATCCGCACCTCGACGCCCGGATGCTCGACCTGGAAGCGGACGAGCAGATCGGAGATCAGCTGCGGGCCGATCGTGCACATCGTGCCGATCGTAAGCGTCGCCTGCTCGAGCTTCTTCACCGCCCGCGCCTGGTCGCGCGCTGCCCGGCAGCTCTCCTCGACCGACTGCAGGTAGGGCAGCATCATCCGCCCGAGCTCGGAGAGATGCGTATTGCCACGCTCGCGGTGGAACAAGGGGCCGCCAAGCTCATGCTCGAGCTGCTGGATCGCCCTCGTCAGCGCGGGCTGGCTGACGTTGCACTGCTCGGCCGCACGCGTGAAGTTCAAAGTGCCGGCAAGGGCAACGAAATAGCGAACGTGCTGCATTTCCATGAGAGCGTTCCCCCCGGGCTTCGAGGCGCTTTTTATTTACACGTCCGGAACGAGCGCGGCCATACCGGCTGCGCATCGAACCGATGCCCACCCGGTCTGAGACGTCCGAAGCGATTTCTTCGAAAAGCGTGACGACCCCCCTTGGGTCGCATCGCAAGGAGAGATCTCAAATGAAAATCACGCATTTCGCCGTTGCCAGCGCGGCAGCAGCGCTTGTCTCGACGGCGGGCCTCGCCTCGCCGGTCAAGCCGCAGCCGAACAAGGACAAGTGCTACGGCATCTCGCTCGCCGGGAAGAACGACTGCGCCGCCGGTGCGGGCACGACCTGCGCTGGGACGTCCAAGAAGAATTACGCGGGCAACGCCTGGAAATATGTCGCCAAGGGCACCTGCGCGTCGATCAAGACGCCGAAGGGCAACGGCTCGTTGAAGCCGATCGCCCGGTAATTCGCAATGATTCCCACCGCCGGCCTTGGCTTCAAGCCCCAGCATTTCGGCGAAGCGCTGGCCTCGCCGGCGGTGGGACTTTGGTTCGAGGTCCATGCCGAGAATTACATGGTCGAGGGCGGACCGCGCCTGGCCATGCTTGAAGAGCTGCGGCGCGACCGCCCGATTTCGCTTCACGGTGTCGGCCTGTCGCTCGGAAGCGAATCCGAGCCGGACGCCGATCACATTGCCGCACTGAAGCGCCTTGCGGATCGGTTCGAGCCG
The DNA here is from genome assembly GCA_046731355.1 of Pseudomonadota bacterium. GTDB lineage: Bacteria > Pseudomonadota > Alphaproteobacteria > Sphingomonadales > Sphingomonadaceae > Sphingomicrobium. The sequence goes on from JBKPKZ010000195.1 coordinate 4,307, forward strand.
GCGCTGGTGTCCGAGCACCTCGCCTGGTCGCGCTTCGAGGGGCGCAGCTTCCCGGACCTGCTGCCGCTTCCAAGGACGAACGAGGCGTTGGCCTGCCTTTGTGAAAACATCGGCCGCGTCCAGGACGCGCTCGGTCGCGAGATCCTGATCGAGAACCCGACCCATTACCTGCCGCTCAATCAGCACCGCTGGAGCGAAACAAGCTTCCTTCGCGAACTTGCTCGGCGCAGCGGCTGCAGGCTGCTCATCGACGTCAACAATGTCGCGGTCGGGGCCAGCAATATCGGCTTCGACCCGACCGAATGGCTGCTCGACATCCCCGCGAAGCTCGTCGGTGAAATTCATCTCGCGGGCCACAGCCTCGACGCCGATGGCGCGCTGCTGATCGACAGCCACGACGAGCCGGTCGGCGAGAATGTGTGGAGCCTTTTTGAGGGCTTCGTCGCCCGCGTCGGCCCCCGCCCGACGCTTATCGAACGCGACGGCAACGTGCCTCCGTTCGTCGACCTCATCCGTGAGCGCGACCGCGCCCAGGCCATTCTCGATGGAGGGCTTCGCCTTGCAGCCTGACCTTTCCACCTTCCAGCGCCGGTTCGTCGCCGCGATCGACGCGCCGGCTTCGGGACCGCTCGCCGTCTATCGTAACACCGTCATTCACGGGGCGGTCGAAGCGCTGCGCGGCAATTTCCCGGTCGTCGAGCAGATCGTCGGCGAGGAGATGTTCGAAGCCATTGCGGTGGAATTCGCGGCAGCCCTCCCGCCGCGATCACCCGTGCTCGCCCTCTTCGGCGAGCGGTTTGCAGAATGGCTGGGTCAGCAGGCCTGGATCGGAGATCTTCCCTACCTTCCCGATGTTGCGCGGGTGGAGCGCCTTCACGTCGAATGCCTGATGGCGGCCGACGCGGAGGCACTCGCCGACGCGCCATCGGACCCTTCCCAGCTCAGGCTGAAGCTTCACCCGGCGACCCGCTTCGGCTGGCTCCAGACGCCGGCGATGAGCATCTGGCTCGCGCACCAGCGGCCCGTTCCAAACGTCATCGAGCCGGAATGGAAGCCCGAGGGTGCGCTGTTCGCCCGTCCTTCGCCGTTCGTGATGCACACGCCGCGGATCGGGGCGGCGGCGCACCGGATCCTGTCCGGCATCCGCCTCGGCGAGCGTGTCGGAAAAAGCCTGTCGACCGCCTCCCGCCTCTACCCCGGCGAAGACCCCGACGCCGTCTTCGCCTCCCTCCTCAACATGGGCGTGTTCGCCGCGCCTTCACCCGAAAGGACCTGACCATGGCCACCCAAGCTGCCGCGCCGACCTGGCGCAAACCCTATGATTTATTCGCGAGCACGGCTGAACGGCTGTTCCCGGCATCGTTGCTGCTGCTCGTTCAGCGCCTCGGTATCGCATCGGTCTTCTTCATGTCGGGCCGAACCAAAGTGGACGGGCTTCTGACGGTCAACGATACCGCCTTTGAGCTCTTCCGCACCGATTACGCGCTGCCGCTGATCAAACCCGAGGTCGCGGCCTACGCGGCGACGTATTCGGAGCACCTGTTTCCGATCCTCCTGGCGCTAGGCCTGTTTACCCGCTTCAGCGCCACGGCCCTCCTGATCATGACGTTGGTAATAGAGATCTTCGTCTATCCCGACGCATGGCCGACGCACCTCAGCTGGGCAGGGCTGCTGTTGCCGCTGATCGCCCTTGGCGGTGGGAAAGTCTCGCTTGATCGGCTTCTAAAATTGCCGTGAGCGTTCAAAATCCGGGGCGCCGGCTAGTGACTGCTTTCGACCCAAGATTGTTATTAGGCGAAGGTCGGATTTCGGCCCATTGCCCTGCGAATTCATCCCCGTCCCCGCTTTCGGAACGACCGTGCTTTGGCACGGTTGCCGCAGCCGGCCATCGAACACCAGCGACGGGCGCCGGAGCGCGATAGGTCGAGGAACAGCAGAGCGCAGCCCTCGCCATCGCACTGGCGGATGCGCTCGCGCGACGGGCCGCCGAACAGCTCGACCGCTTCGCACGCAATCGTCGCCAGCAGCGCCCGCGCGTCGCCATCGAGCACAAGCCCGCCCGATGGCGTGAGTCGTGGCGCGGCGGCAGGCAGGGCCGCCACCTCGTTTAAGTGCTCGCGCGCGGCGTCGGATGTCTTGCCGGACGCGATTGCATAGATCGTCTCGCGCAGCCCGCGCGCGAGCGTCACATCCCCCGCCGTCGCATTAGGCCGCCGCGCAGCAAGCCCAGAGCTGACCAGCCAGCGGTCGAGATCGCCGGCCGTTTCCAGCAATTCCCTTGAATCACCTTTCAGCCGCCCCGCGAGGGTGGCGGCGAGATCGAGCGCCGCATGTCCACCGCGGAAGCGAAAGCCGTCGCGGTCCTCAGGCAAATCTTGTCCAGCGAGTGCATCCATTTAGTAACCCTATTGACAGGTTATTTCGAACGCGTCTAGTAACCTCTTCATCAGGTTATGGAGGAGGAGCTACCCCGTGATCGACGACTGGTACGACAGCGCCTACCTCGCATCTCGGGCCGAGCTGAACGCCGGCATCTCTGACCTGTTCGCCAAACTCCCGCGCGCCGCCGTCTCATTGGCTCGGCGACTGCGCCGCTCCCGGCCCCCAACAGCAGGAGACCCTCCATGCGTACCCGACCCTTCGCCCTTGCCCTCCTCGCGCTGCCGATGATGGGCGCGACGCGGCCTGAACCGTTGTCGCTCGAGGGCAGTTGGGTGATGGACGCCGCCTTCGAACTGCACGCCGACGGGACCCGGACAACCAATTACGGCGAGCACCCGAACGGGCTAATGGTGGTCGATCGGGCCGGACGTTACTCGATCCAGATCTTCCGTCCCGGCCGCGCGAATTTTGCCTCGGGGGTCAAGGCCGAGGGGACGCCCGCCGAGTATCGCGAGGCGGTGCTCGGCTCGAGCACGCACTTCGGCAAGGTCAAGGTTGACGGGGCCAAACACCAATTGCTGTTCGACGTCGAGGCATCGTCCTTCCCGAATTGGGAGGGCAAGCGCCAAGTCCGGAATTACACTTATGAGGGTGGCGTACTCACCTACGGGGTGCCAGCCAGTGCGTCGGGCAACGGCACAGTCGCTTATTCCG
>JBKPKZ010000196.1:0-15036 GCA_046731355.1 Pseudomonadota bacterium
GAGCTGAGCTGGCTGGCCTTCAACCGGCGGGTCCTCGAAGAGGCGTGCAATCCGAACCACCCGCTGCTCGAGCGGCTTCGGTTCCTGTCCATCTCGGCCAACAACCTCGACGAATTCTTCATGGTCCGGGTCGCCGGGTTGAAGGCCCACCAGTCGCTGGGGATCGAAGAGCGGTCGGCCGACGGGCTGACGACCGCCCAGCAGCTGGAGGCGCTGGACCTCGAAACCGACAGACTGGTCGGAAGCCAGCTCGCGGTCCTCTCCCAATTGCAGGAGTCGCTCGCAAAGGTCGGAGTCATCACGATCGGCTACGAGAAGCTGGACGTTGAGTCGGAAGCCTGGCTCGACCAGCATTTCCGGGAGCAGATCTTCCCGCTTCTGACTCCGCAGGCGATCGACCCCGCCCACCCCTTCCCGTTCATCCCGAACAAGGGTTTCAGCCTGATCTTCGAGCTTCGCCGGGGACGCGCCGCGTCGATCCGCGAGCTCATCATGCTTCCGACCGCGGTTCCGCGCTTCATCCGGATCCCCGGCAAGGAAGCGCGTTACATTTCCCTCGAAACCCTGATCCGGCGGAAGACGGATTACCTGTTCCCGAAATATACCGTCGTCCACGGCGGCGCGTTCAGGGTCATCCGCGACAGCGACATCGAGGTCGAGGAGGAGGCCGAGGACCTGGTCCGCTACTTCAGGACCGCCATCAAGCGCCGCCGTCGCGGGCGGGTCGTGCGCCTCGAGATCGAGCCGGATACGTCCGACGCCCTGGTTCGCGGGATCAAGCAGGGCCTCGACGCTGGCAATGCGATCATCTCCGACGAATTCTCGCTGCTTGGCCTGAACGACCTATCGATCATCGTCGACGAGGACCGGCCCGACCTCAAGTTCCGGCCGTTCGACCCGCGCTTCCCCGAGCGAATCCGCGAGCATGGCGGCGACTGCTTCGCTGCGATCCGCGAGAAGGATTTGATGGTCCACCACCCGTACGAGAGTTTCGAGGTGGTGGTGGAGTTCGTCCGCCAGGCGGCGGCCGATCCCGAAGTCGTCGCGATCAAGCAGACCCTCTACCGGGCCGGCAAGCAGTCGGCGATCATCAAGGCGCTGATCGATGCCGCCGAAGCCGGCAAGTCGGTCACCGCAGTCGTCGAGTTGAAGGCCCGGTTCGACGAGGAGCAGAACATCCTCTGGGCCAATGCCCTCGAGCGCGCGGGCGTCCAGGTGGTCTACGGCTTCGTCGACTGGAAGACCCACGCCAAGGTGTCGATGGTCGTCCGTCGCGAGGCGAAGGGCTATCGCACCTACTGCCACTTCGGCACCGGTAATTATCACCCCGTCACCGCGCGCATCTACACCGACGTCAGCTATTTCACGGCCGACCCGAGGATCGGGCGCGATGTCGCCAAGCTGTTCAATTACATCACCGGCTATCTCGAGCCGAAGAACCTTCGCCAGCTGGTCATTTCACCGACCGGGATGCGCGCGGAGCTGCTTCGGCTGATCGACGTCGAGATCGCCGCCGCGAAAGCGAAGAAGCCGTCCGGAATCTGGGCCAAGCTCAACTCGCTGGTCGACCCGATCATCATCGACAAATTGTACGAGGCGAGCAGTGCCGGAGTTTCCGTCGATCTCGTCATCCGCGGCATCTGCTGTCTTCGCCCGGGCGTTCCGGGCCTGTCGGAGAATATCTTCGTCAAGTCGATCGTCGGCCGTTTCCTGGAACACACGCGCATGTGGTGCTTTGCCAATGGGCACGAGCTGCCGCATCCGGCGGCCCGCGTGTACATCAGCTCGGCGGACTGGATGCCGCGCAACCTCGACAGGCGGATCGAATATATGCTTCCGATCGAGAACCCGACCGTTCACGCCCAGCTTCTCGACCAGGTGATGGTCGCCAATCTCATCGACAACGAGCAGAGCTGGCGGCTGCTTTCCGACGGCACCTACGAACGGCTCCGCCCCAAGGCCAACGACGCCTTCAACCTGCACGAATATTTCATGAGCAATCCGTCGCTGTCGGGACGTGGACAGGCCCTCAAGAAGGGCCGAAGGGTTCCCAAGCTGCGCTTCCAGCGCGGACGTTGAGCGGGAAAACGAATTGGCGCGTCGTCAGCCTGTTTCCGTCATCGATATCGGTTCCAACTCGGTTCGCCTGGTCGTCTATTCCGGGCGGCATCGGGCCCCGTCGCCGATCTTCAACGAAAAGGTGATGGCCGGCCTCGGCGCCGGGCTCGGCGAGACCGGAGAGCTTGCCGTCGAGAGCATGGACCGCGCCCTTCGGGCCCTCAATCGCTACCGGCTGCTGTTGAAGCATGTGAAGGTCAGCCAGACCCAGGTGGTCGCGACCGCCGCCGTCCGCGACGCTTCGAACGGCCCCGACTTCGTCCGCGAAGTACAGGAAATGGGGCTCCCCTGCGACGTCATCAGCGCCGACGAGGAAGCGCATTATTCCGGGCTCGGGGTGGTCTCCGCATTCCCCGGAGCGAGCGGTATCGTCGGCGACCTCGGCGGCGGCAGCCTCGAGCTGGTCGAGATCGGCGGAGGCGAGGCGCTCGGCGGAATTTCCCTGCCCCTGGGAGTGCTCCGGGTCGACAAGGGGAAGTCGGGCTCGAAGAAGGCGCTCGAGATCCTCCGCTCGGGCCTCAAGAAAAGCGGCCTCGCCAAGGCCGGCAAGGGACAGCCCTTCTTCATGGTCGGCGGATCGTGGCGAGCGCTCGCCAAGATCGACATGGCGGCGACCGACTTCCCGCTTCCAGCGACCCACTCTTACCGGATGAGGCCGTCGCGGGCGGCGGAGCTCAAGCGATTGTCCGAAAATGGCGGCGATCTCTTGAGGATGGTTTCCCCGGCCCGCCACTCCGCCGTGCCGGTCGCAGCGATGCTTCTATCGCACATCGTCGACGAGCTGGAGCCGAGCGAGCTGATCGTTTCCGCCTTCGGCCTTCGCGAGGGGCTCCTGTTCTCGCAGCTGGAACGGCGGACCCAACAGCTCGATCCGCTGGTCGAGGCCGCGCGCGATGCGGGAGGCGGCGAGCATCGCTTCGGCCAGCACGGCGATCTCCTTCACCAATGGGTCTCGCCCTTGTTCGACGACAGCCCGAAGCTCGAACGGCTGAGGCGAGCCGCCTGCCTGCTCGCCGACGTCGCCTGGCAGGCGGCGCCGATGTTCCGGGCCGACCGAGGCGTCGAAATGGCCCTCCATGGCGACTGGACCGCAGTCGATGCTTCGGGCCGGGTGATCATGGCGCAGGCGCTTTCGTCCAACTTCGGCCGCGACAAATTGCCGGATCCGAGGCTCGGCCAATTGTGCCGTCCGGAAGATCTGAAGCTGGCGCATTGCTGGGGGCTCGCGATGCGGCTCGGCCAGCGCCTCAGCGGCGGGGTCGCCTCGGTCCTCGAGCGGACGAGCCTCAACCTCAGCCGCACGTCCGTTACCCTGTGCGTCCCGCATCGGGAGGAAGCGCTCGCCGGCGACGCGGTCCGCCGCCGCCTCCAGCGGCTTGCCGATTCTCTCGGGCGAAAGGCCGAGGTCGCGACCTACATCTAGCCGGTGTGGCGTTCCTCAAGCCGCGCGGCTAGGAGCCGTCGGCATGGGGGCTCTGTCTTCTAAAGAACAGGATGTCGTCGAACGCGCTGCGGACGAGCCGATGCTCGACCAGGTGCTCGCATGGTCGGCGGTCAACAGCGGGTCGCGCAACCTCGAGGGCCTTCAGACGATGGCGGGGCTGCTCGGCGACGCGTTCTCAGCGCTACCAGGAAGCGCCGTCCTCGTCGACGCGGCGCCGGTCGATGGAATCGATGCTTCGGGAAAGGCGTTCGACATCGCCCATGGCCGCAACCTCCACTTGAAGGTCCGTCCGGACGCTCCGGTGCAATTGCTCTTCACCGGCCACATGGACACGGTGTTCGGCGCCGACCACGCGTTCCAGGAGGTCCGCTGGCTCGACGGCGAGGTGATCAACGGGCCCGGAACCGCCGACATGAAGGGTGGCATCGCAGTCATGCTCGCGGCCCTGAGAGCGGTCGAGACGACGGGCGCCGCCCCCAATCTCGGCTACGAGGTCATCATCAACAGCGACGAGGAAGTCGGCTCGCTCGGGTCCGCGCCGCTGATCGCCGAGGCGGCGCGGGGGAAGACGGCAGCGCTGACCTACGAACCTTCGGCTCTTCCCGACGGCACGCTCGCCGGAGCGCGTCCCGGAAGCGGCAATTTCGCGATCACGATCCACGGGCGCTCGGCGCACGCCGGCCGCAACCCCGACGACGGCCGCAACGCCCTCCTCGCCGCATCGGACCTCGCCCTGCGCTTCGAAAAGATGCGCAAGGCCGGCCTTTCGGTGAACCCCGCGAAGATCGACGGCGGATCTCCCTCCAATGTCGTCCCCGACCTCGCCATTCTTCGCGTCAACCTTCGTCCGGCGACCCCGGAACTCGAAGTCGAAGCGAGTGCGATGATCGCGCAAGCGGTGGCCAAGGTCTCCGCCGAGCGGGACGTGCAGATCCACCTTCACGGCGGCTTTGCCCGTCCGCCCAAGCCGATGACGGCTGCGATGGAGGCCTTGTTCGGCCTCGTGAAGCAGGCTGGAAGCGACCTCGGCCAGGCCATCGGCTGGAAGCCGACCGGCGGGGTCTGCGATGGCAACAACATCGCCGCCTGCGGAGTGCCCGTGGTCGACACGATGGGCGTTCGCGGCGGCAAGATCCACAGCATGGAGGAATTTCTGATCGTCGAAAGCCTGAAGGAGCGCGCGGCCTTGTCGGCGTTGACCATCCTCCGTCTCGCCGGAGGCTCCAAATGAGCTTCCGGGTTCGTCCGGCGACCGGCGAGGATTTCGGAGCCATCTACGAGATGGCCAAGCTGACCGGCGGCGGGTTCACCAACCTTCCGCCCGACCGGGCGACTCTGGTCCAGAAGCTCGCTCGCTCGGAGGACAGTTTCTCGAGGGTCGAAGACAGCCAGGCCGACGACCTTTACGTTTTCGTGCTGGAGGATCCCAAGGCCGGCATCATCCGGGGAACTTGCCAGGTGTTCGGGCAGGTCGGGGTCCGGCAGGCCTTCTATTCCTATCACGTCAGCACCTTGACCCAGACCAGCCCGGAACTGGGCAAGACCTTTCGCAACCAGATGCTGAGCCTGACGACGGACCTCGAGGGATCCTCGGAAGTGGGCGGGCTGTTCCTCCACCCGCAGGCGCGCGCGGGCGGCTGGGGCTCGCTGATCGCGCGAAGCCGCTACCTCTTCATCAAGCAGCATCGCGCGCGCTTCGGGGACCGGGTTCTCGCCGAGCTCCGGGGAGTGATGGACGAAGCCGGGAACGCGCCCTTCTGGGACGGTCTCGCGGGCCGCTTCTTCGACATGACCTTCCCGGAAGCGGACGAGTTCAACGCGGTCCACGGCACGCAATTCATCGCCGACCTGATGCCGAAGACGCCGATCTACGTCTCGCTCCTGAGCGAGGCGGCGCAGGCGGTGATGGGTCTTCCGCATCCCACCGGCAAAGCGGCGCTTCGGATGCTCGAGGAGGAAGGCTTCGTCTTCGACCGCTACATCGACATTTTCGACGGCGGGCCGACGGTGACGGCGCACACCGACGATATCAAGACGATCGACGAGTCCGATGAGGAGACCATCCTCGAGATCTCCGACGGCGGGAAGACGAAGACGCTCGTCGCTTTTGGCCGGCTGAAGGACTTCAAGGCCTGCTTCGCCTCGGTGAAGCGGGCGGGCCGAAAGGGCATCTGCATCGACCCCGAGGCCGCCGAGCTCCTGGGAGTGAAGGTTGGCGACACGGTCCTTGCAGTGAAGCGCTGATGGCCCTTCGCGAGATCAATTTCGACGGGATCATCGGCCCTTCGCACAATTACGCGGGACTGAGCTTCGGCAATCTCGCTTCGACGAGGAATGCAGGCCAGGTATCCCAGCCGCGGGCGGCGGCTCTGCAGGGGCTCGACAAGATGCGCGCGAACCTCGCGCTCGGGCTAGCGCAGGGGATTTTCGTTCCGCTGCGCCGGCCCAACGAGGATTGGCTAAAGGCGCTCGGAACGACGTTCGGGGAGAGCGACGCGCCATTGGCGGCGGCCGCCATGTCGGCCTCGGCGATGTGGGCCGCGAACGCGGCGACCGTCTCCCCTGCCCCCGACACAAGGGATGGGAGAACCCACCTCACCGTCGCCAACCTGCGGACCATGCCGCATCGAAGCCACGAATGGCCGGGCACGCTCGCTCAGCTTCGAATCGCGTTCGGCGATAAGGAGCATTTCCAAGTTCACGATCCCGTTCCCCCGGCATTTGGCGACGAGGGCGCGGCGAACCACATGCGGATCGCCTCGGCTCACGGCGAAACCGGATTCGAACTGTTCGTCTACGGAGTGACCGGCGGCGCCTTTCCCGCCCGCCAGCATCTGCAGGCGTCGAAGGCGATCGCCCGGCTCCACGGTCTTGATCCGACGAGGACCTTGTTCGTCGAGCAATCGGAAGAAGCGATTGCCGCCGGCGCATTCCACAACGACGTCGTCGCAGTCGCCAACGAGAACGTCCTGTTCGCCCACGAGCTTGCCTTCGCCAACCGCGATGAGATCGTCTCCTTCTGCGAGCGGGGTCTCCCGGGCTTCGAGCTGGTCGAGGTCCCCGCCGCCGAGGTCCCGATCGGGGACGCGATCACCTCCTATCTCTTCAACGCGCAGCTGGTGACGTTGCCGGACGGCGAGATGACGCTCGTCGTCCCGACGGAGGCGCGCGAAACTCCGACGGTCTGGTCGTGGATCGAGCGGCACCTCGCCGGGAACGGCCCGATCCGGAGGGTCGAGGTGGTGGACGTTCGCCAGTCGATGGCGAACGGCGGCGGCCCGGCCTGTCTTCGCCTGCGCGTCGTGGCCGACCCCGAGACCATCGATCCGCGCTTCATCGTCGACGATTCGAAGCTCGACCGGCTGAGCGAAATCGTCAGGCGGAACTGGCCGGTCGAGATCGACAATGCCGATCTTCTGAATGCGGCCCTGGTTCGGGACGTCGAAGCGGCCCGGAGCGCGCTCCTGGATGGGCTCGATCTGTCCCTCTTGGCGTGATTTCCCAAAAGGGGACAGAAATCCCTTCTTAACCCTATCGTAACCCTGTTCTTTAGCGCCGGAACGGCTCAAAACTGCCGAAGACTCGTTCAGGTGTTAATGATTGCGATGCTGAGCAAAATCGGTCGACTGTTCACGATCAAGACCAGGACGGAAGCCTGGCTGGTGACTTACGCGATCGCCGTCGGCGCCGTCGAGCGGGCTCGCCATTATCTCGACCTCTATCCGGGAAACGGAGGAGTGCTTCTCGCCCTCGCCTGCACCGGCGTGGTGTTCATCGCCGGAGCGAAACTCCTGGATTCGGTGAAGCCGGCACCCGCGGCCATCTCCGGTCATCGCTTGGCGCCCGTACAGCGCCGCCGCCTTCAGACTATTCGTAGTCGACCCAGAGCGCGCCAGATGCGTTCCGGTTCAAGATCACGGTCTTCACTTCGCAAAGATTGACCCCGGTCCAGACAACCGTTCCGACGCCCTGAAGCGTCGCCTGGATATCGAACGCGCAATCGGGATCGGTGAAGGCAACGCTTCCCCGGGCCCCCGGCGAAGGCGCCGAGCCGAGCGCTTTCCAGCCATCCGTTCCGTAGCGGCGGATGGTCAGGTTCGTCATGTTGAGACCGGTCTGATTGACGACTGAAAAGGCGCCGGCGCCGGCGGCCGCGACGGGCGCCGACGCCGTGACGGCCGATAGAGCGATTGCCAAGGCAAACAGCTTGTTCATTGCGGGGGCAATATAATCGCCCCCGGCCCTAACGCGAAGTGAATACGCTTAAGCGGCGCGAAGCTCATGGTAGCTGGCGCGCGAGCTCCAGCCGGTTACAGTCGCGCGATTTCCGTTGCTGGACGCTTCCGTAAGCGGGAGCGCCGTTCCGCAGAAGGCGCACTCGGCGAGCATCCGGCCGAGATACCAGTGCGTCCGCCCACAACCCGGGCAGTGGTTCACTTCATTCTCGCGGTACACGGCATGGTAGCCGCGTGTCGCGGGATCGAACGGATCGCGGCGGGATTCGATCGGATTAAACATCGTCTTCCTTTCCTGCCTCTCCCCAGACCAACGAGCGTTGAGTCGTTAGGTTTCCGAGATAATCCGCAATTGCGGCAGGATTGTCGCCTGTCTGCCACAACTTGTGTCAGTCCGGCACAGTTCGAACGCCAATCAGAGAGGCTGTGGATATTAACCTCGTATTAGGGCTCATCGCGCATCGTGCCTGAAGGGGAGGGATGCCTTTCGGGGAGGCGTGGACGATGGAGTCAAACGAGCGTTACTACCGGCGTAGGGCAGTTGAAGAGCGTATGGCCGCCCAAAGGGCCATGACCGAACAGGCACGAGCCTGGCATGCCAAGCTTGCTGCGGATTTTGCGGAACGAGCGCAGAGCTGCATCGCAATCGCGACCGCCTGAAGCCAAACACGAGGTAGCAAAAAGACCAGAAACCGCCGAGCACAGCATTGTGCCGGCGGTTTTCTTTCGCCCAGCCTGAGCCAAGTCAGCGTTAACGTGCCGCCGTCACCGGCGCCGCGGGCGCCGGTCCAGGCGCGGCGCCCGGCTTCCAGCCGGCAGGCGTGACCCGCCACACGATATTTCCGACATCGTCGGCGATCAGCAGAGCGCCGAACCGATCGACAGCGACGCCGACCGGTCGGCCGAACGTCTTGTCTTTCTGCCTGTCGAGGAATCCCGTGACGACATCCACCGGCTTGCCGGTCGGCCTTCCGCCCACGAACGGCACGAACACCACCTTATATCCGGACGGCGAATAGCGATCCCAGCTGCCGTGCTCGCCGATGAAGGCACCGCCGCGATATTGGGCAAGCAGGGTCCCGTCGTAAAACGTCAGGCCGAGCGCGGCGACGTGGGAGCCCAGCGCGTAGTCGGGAGCGATTGCCTTGGCGACGAGCGCGGGGTTTTGCGGCCTGACACGCGGGTCGAGGTGGCGACCGTAATAGGAATAGGGCCAGCCGTAGAATCCCCCGTCACGCACGGACGTCAAATAGTCGGGCACGAGGTGGGCGCCGAGTTCGTCCCGCTCGTTGACGACGACGAACAATGTGTTGGTGCCGGGATAGAAGGACGGGCTGTTGGGGTTCCTGAGGCCGGTCGCGAACTCACGTGCAAGGCCGGTTTGCCGGTCGATTTCCCAAACCGAGGCGCGGCCGCGCTCGGCGTCCCAGCCATTCTCGACGATATTGCTGTTCGAGCCCACCGTTGCATAGAGCTTCGAACCGTCCGGGCTCGCGACAAGGCTCTTCGTCCAATGGTGGTTGATCGGCCCTGCTGGGAGCGGAACGATCAATCTGCCCGGAGCAGTCAAGGTCGTCTGGCCAGGCGCGAACGGATAGCCGACAACGCCGTCCGTGTTGGCAACGTAGAGGGTGCCGTCGACAAAGGTCACTCCGAACGGCGAGTTGAGATTGTCGAGCAAGGTCTGTTGCAGTTCGGGCGTCCCATCGCCGTTCGCATCGCGGATTAGCGTGATCCTGCTCGCCGATTTCGTTCCGCCCGGATAGCTCGTGGCCTTGTTCTTCACGAAGGTGACGATCGGATCCTTGGGGCGTTTGACGGGCTCGGGAGGCGGCGACTTGGCCTGCACGACGAGGATGTCGCCGTTGGGAAGGACATAGACGAAGCGCGGATGCGCAAGATTGGTCGCAAGCGCCTTGATCTGGAGTCCAGGTGCGACGACCGGCGACTTGCCCGGGGGCCAGCCCTCGCCCGGGGCGACGTTGACTGGCGGGAGCAGGAACTGCTTCGGCTCCGGAAGCGCCGGATTCGCGCCCGTCTGACTGGCCTCGTCGAACTTGGGATCGCTGCAGGCGGCCAAAGCCGCGACTGCCGCCGCCGTGAGGAGAACCTTTCTCAACGCGCTTCCCTCCGCCAGCGGACCACCGAGAGGCCGGCAGCAAGCAGGATGAGCAAAGCGACGATTCCGGAGAGGATCAGTCCTTCGGGAACGACGGCGGTCCAGCCGTCGCGGCTGTGAACGAAGGCATTGAGCAGTGCCAGCAGCCAGGCGGCGACCGTCAGAAGGATGTGCCAACCGGATCCGCGCCCTGCCGATCGACGCCGAACAAGCCACTCGACCCCGCCAAGCAGGATCGCAAGGCCACCCATGACCAGGCCGGCAACGATCAGCCAGATCGAGAAATATTGCCACTGCAGGTTGTAGCTTCGCGAGTACGCAATGTCGGTGATGAAGGCGAGGCAGAAGTATGCGACCGGGAAAGCCCCAAGGAGGGCATGGGCCGCATCGAGCGGACCCCCGCCCCGCGCGACGCGAACTGGCCCGTCTTCGGGATAAAGTTCAGCCATTGGAGTGCGCCTCACGTGTGCTGGCGTGCGCACTACGACCAAGGCCCGCAGGCGGTTCCAGCGGCGGTTGGCGCGGTCAATCCCTTGCGGCCTTCAGCCCCTCATTTCCAAAGCGCCAATTCGCTTTGATACCTGTGCAATGCGAGCCCTTATCGAGCGCAGCTTGGCGGCCTCGTTTCGGCGATTTTCGTCGCGCTGCGACGAGCGGATGAGCGTTCGTCGAAGGTCCGGCAGAATGGCCTGGAGCGATTTCACCTCTTCCTTGCCGTACGACGTTCCGTCGGGACGTGGCCCGACCAGAAGCGAGCCCTGTTGCCCGCCGAATGGACATCGAAGCGGCAGGTCCAAGGGGAATCCGTCGGCTGTTCGGCCGACGTCCTTCCGTTGGATTCCGTATGACGCGATCAATTGGCCCTTCAGAAGGATGGCGGCGGACGTAGCGTGGACCGCGTCGCAAATGCGCGGAAGCACGGCTTCTCCGATCTGCCGAGGTGACCAGTCCACAGGCGTCTCGGCCAGCAGCTCGGGAAGCTCTCGTTTTAGGTGGACCAGGTCGCGCTGGAATCTGTGCTCGGCCCACTTGCTGATTCGCTCGTTGAGCGGCGCGAGCATCACCGCCGCCAGTGCTGCGGCCATCGCTCCTGAAACCTGGCCGATGCCCGAGCCCAGATATTGCTGGCCGAGGTTTTCTATCAGGGCCTCGCTGCCGGCGAAGACCGCAACGAGGCTGGCGGTCAAAACCGCATAACCGGCCGACCGGCTGATCACCGTCTCGGCATCGTAGAGCCTGTAGCGCAGCAGCGGCACGAGGAAGCCAAGAGCGACGAGGACGATGCCGAGCTGGAACATCGCCTCGAGGCCGAGCCGCGGTCCCGAAAAGGCGGCGCCGGCCCGCGCCGAGAGGATCAGTCCGACTCCACTGACGAGGCCCAGGGCGACCCATTTCAGCTGAAGCTCCTGGGTTTCGCTCGAAGTTGTACGGAAGCGCTGAACCAACGAGGCAATGGCCGCGACAACGCAGGCGATTGCGAGCGGCAGGAACAGCTTCGTCGGGAGAAGGCCAACGCCTTCCAGAACGCCGATAGCGAAGACTGCGCTGCTCACGACAGCGACGGTGCTGGTCCAGCGCGGCCGCCACTTTCCGTCGGGAAAGAGTAGAAGCGCCAAGGCGAAGAGCAGGAAGCGCAGCCGGTCGAGAAGCATGGGCAGGACCTGGCCCGACGTGAAGTCGACGCTGCTCGTGATCGTCCAGCACAGGAAGGCCAGCGCCAGGATCGCGGCGACAGGATCGCGCTGCCGCCGCCAGAACAACACGCTCGCGACCGCGATCAGGATTGCCGATTTTACGAGCCGAAGGCCAAGGACCAGAGGGTCCATCGCGCCGCCCGGCAATGCGTAGGCGAGCGCCGCGAGCGTTAGCGCAGCGGATAGCACCCAGAGGATGCGGTACACCCTGAGGAGCCGCCCACCCAAGGCCGAAGGGCCACGTTTCATCCCGGCCAGGACCGAAACGTGGATCACTGCATCCGGGCGGCCGCGGCCAGCCGGTCGAGGAATGTCTCGGGACCGTCGTACGTATCGATCGCCCGGGTCGCGGAGCGGCGATTGAGGAATGAGCAGACCGCGAGGATGTCCCTGCGCGGAAGCGGGCCTACGATCCGTTGGTTGGGCGAAGTGAAGTGGGGCATGGTCACTTCCTCGTCGAAGAGGCGATGGCGGCCGCAACTTCGCTCGCCATTGCGATTTGCTTCTCGCGGTCGGCGAGCTGGTAGCGGTTGGCGACGAAGCGGAAGTCGCTCCAGCTGACCCAAACGGTGCCGTCGTCGTCCTGCGTGACGAGCATCCGGACGGGCCAGTCGAGCCCCGCGACGGGGTTCGACTGCAGGAACTGGACGCCGAGCGGCGGATTGCCGAACAGCAAGAGCTTGGAGCGGTTGATCGGAAGGTCCGCCGACGTGCCAAGCGCGGTGTGATCGATTTCATCGAAGAAGCGAATGCCCTTCCCGGCGATGTCCGCCTTGATGCGGTCGACCGTCTCGTCGAACGGATAATCGCTCCTCTGCTTGATCACGCCCTCCGCCGGGGCGCTTGCTACCGGGGTTGCCGCTTTCGCTGCCGTGGCGACGAGCGGAGTGACGACCGTGGCCGGGCCGGCAAGCAACAGGACCGCGAGGAATTTCTTGTGGAGCTTGGTGCTTCTGAACATTGGATCTCTCCTTACCTGTGCCGCTGATTTTCGCCGTTTCAGGGCCTCGCGAAAAATCGCGATTGCTCATGGTTTCCATGCGCGCGGCGTATCGAGAGTCAGTACGGGGTGCCGCTCGCTCGCGCCTCGGCAAGAGCGCCGGCGTACCAAAGGAACTCGTCGAGAAAGCGGTTCATGGAGCGAAGGGTGATTTCAGATGCCGCGCCGTCCTCGGAAATCGTTTCGGAGATCCGGGGAA
Organism: Pseudomonadota bacterium; assembly: GCA_046731355.1. GTDB lineage: Bacteria > Pseudomonadota > Alphaproteobacteria > Sphingomonadales > Sphingomonadaceae > Sphingomicrobium. The sequence continues at coordinate 12,810 of JBKPKZ010000196.1, forward strand.
TCGGCAGCAGGCTCGGGACGCTGGGCATCCCCAATTCAGCAAGCGTCATGCGCAGCTGCATGGCCGCCCGAACCCCGCCAAATCCTCCAGCCGAGTAGCAGACGATGCCCGAAGGCCGCCAGAAATACTCCTCCAGGAAATGGTCGAGCAGGTTTTTCAGGGCCGGCGGGATGCCGTGATTATATTCGGCGCTGACGACGAGGAACCCATCTGCGCTTCGATACAGCCGCGCGAGCCTTTCGAGCGTCTCGGGCGCTTCGCCGGCCGGATGCTCCTTGTACATTCGGTCGAGGAGCGGGAGTTGGAGCTCGAGCGGATCGACGAGGTGCGCCTCGTGACCCCGGCGCTCGAGTTCATCGATCACCAGCCGCGCCGCGCGGTCGCCCATCCGGTCCCTCCGCATGGAGCCGAGCAGGACGGCAATCGAACGCCTGGAGTTGGAAAGTCGTTGAAGCATTTAAAGACACCTCAGCGCGCGGCGGCGGTCTGAATCATCCGCCCCCCGCTCGTTTCGTGGAGGATGAAGCCTTCGATGTCGTCGACCGGAGCGCGCCACGGGGCCTTCTCGAGCGTCTCCATCGTGTCACGATAACCGGCTTCGCGGCGGCGGCGGATTCCGCGCGCGCTGAAGTCGATGTCCTTGCTGTGATCCTCATGATCGAGCGCGGGTGCAAGCAGTCGGACGACGTGCATCCGGGTCAGGCATCCGTAGGACGCGAGGTCCGCGAACCGATTGTCGCGCCTCTTGTCCTCCGGGAGCATCTTGCTCAGTTCGGCGATGATGTGCCGCATCCTGTGGATCTGCCGCTGGCGCTTGATGTGCGCCGCCGCGCGGGACGAATATTGCACGTCCTTCTGGCGGTTCATCACCTCCCAGATCGTCTCGGGCTCCGGACCATGCGGGTTCCAGATGTGCACCGCGAAGACCAGGCTGTCCTTGCGTGGATTATCGTCGAACACGACCTCGACCGGCGTGTTCGAAAGAATGCCGCCGTCCCAGTAGAGCTCGCCGTCGATGCGGACCGGCGGGAAGCCCGGGGGCAGTGCCCCCGACGCGAGGACGTGCTCGACCTGGAGCGGCATGTCGCGGGAGTCGAAGTAGCGCATCTCGGCCGTTCGAACGCTCGATGCGCCGACAGTGATTCGGGTGCCGCCCGTGTTGAGCTCATTGAAGTCGATCAGCTCCTCCAACGTCCGTCGGAGCGGATCGACCGAATAGTAGCCGGCCTTCTCTGCGCCCAGGCGGTTGTGCGGGCTGAGGAACGCCGTCGGGTTGGGGGTGAAGAAGGACGGCACGCCCGCGGTGATCGCGCGCCAGTTGCGCGCGGCGGTCGCCATCCAGTTCGGCAGGCCCTCTGGAATAAGATGGTCGTTCTGCACGCGCGACCAGAACTCGCAGAGCTTCTCGACCCGCTCGCCGGGCTTGCTTCCAGCGATGAGCGATGCGTTGATCGCGCCGATCGACGTTCCGATCACCCACTCGGGAGCGATGCCGGCTTCGTCGAGCGCCTCGTATACGCCGACCTGGTATGCGCCGAGCGCGCCTCCGCCCTGGAGAACCATGACGGTCTGGCCGAGCCGGGCCACCTCTTTCGCGAGCGCGGTCATCAGTGCGCCGTCCAGCCGCCGTCGACCGGCAGCGCCGTGCCGGTGATGGAGCGGCCCCCTGGGCCGCACAGGAACACTGCAAGCGCGCCGAGTTCTTCGACGTCTGCGAAGCGCTTGTTCGGCTGGGCCGCTAGAAGGACGTCGCGAATGACCTCGTCGCGAGTGATTCCGCGGGCCTTCGCGGTGTCGTCGATCTGGTTCTCGACCAAGGGCGTCCAGACGTAGCCGGGGCAGATCGCGTTGCAGGTGATGCCATGCTCGGCGCCTTCGAGCGCGATGGTCTTGGTGAGGCCGATGACGCCGTGCTTGGCGGCGACGTAGGCGCTCTTGAACGGCGACGCGACAAGGCCGTGGGCGGACGCCACGTTGATGATCCGCCCGTAGCCCTCGCGCTTCATCGCGGCGAAGGCGGCGCGCGACGTGTACCAGCTCGCCGACAGGTTGAGCGCGATGATCGCCTCGTACTTGTCGGGCGGGAAGGTTTCGATCGGGCTGACGTGCTGGATCCCGGCATTGTTGACGAGGATGTCGATGCGGCCGAACTCGACGATGCTCTCCTCGACGAGACCGGTGGCTTCTTCGGGCTTCATCAGGTTCGCGCCGTTGTAGACGACGCGGC
>JBKPKZ010000197.1:0-6473 GCA_046731355.1 Pseudomonadota bacterium
GGCCATCATGGAGATCGAGCGCACCCCGGGCTTCGAAGGATTCGTCGGCCGCTGGGCCCGCGAAAAGCACGTCGACGAGATCGCGAAGGACAGCACCCGCTATTTCATTCTCCGCAACGGCGTCGAGGTGAAGGCCTTTGCCATCTTCCAGCAAATCGGCGAGCCCGACCTCCGCGTCCACCTGAAGCGCATCGTCGCCCGCGACGCCGGTCAAGGTTCGGGGACTCGCCTTCTCGGCGATGCCCTAGAATGGCTCTACACGCAGACCCAGACCAACCGCGTCGACCTGGACCTTTTCGTCGACAACGAGCGCGCCCGCCGCACCTACGAAAAGCTCGGCTTCATCGTCGAAGGCCGCCTGCGTGACTATCACCGGTCCGTTGACGGCCGCATCCGCGATGCCCTGATCATGAGCATCCTCAGGAAGGACTGGGAGAAGCACCATCCGCCTCTAGCTGTGGAAAACCATGGCTCCTCCGCTTGATAGGCCCGGAATCCGCGCCCTATAGCTTTGACCAATGTCCGACCTGTTCGCTTCCTCCTCAGCCGCCGCCGCACCCGAAAGCTACGACGCCTCATCGATCGAGGTCCTCGAAGGCCTGGAGCCGGTCCGCCGCCGCCCGGGCATGTACATCGGGGGCACCGACGCTCGCGCCCTGCACCACCTCGCAGCGGAGGTCATCGACAATGCAATGGATGAAGCGGTCGCCGGCCACGCCAGCCGAATCGAGGTTACGCTCGACGTCGGCAACCGCCTGACCGTTTTCGACAACGGCCGCGGCATCCCGGTCGACCCGCACCCGAAATATCCGGGCAAGTCCGCGCTCGAGGTCATCATGACCACCCTGCACTCGGGCGGTAAGTTCGAGGGCAAGGCCTACTCCACCTCCGGCGGCCTCCACGGCGTCGGTGTCAGTGTCGTCAACGCCCTCTCGACCGAGACCATCGTCGAGGTCGCCCGCGACAAGAAGCTCTATCGCCAGGTCTTCTCGAAGGGCGTCGCCATCTCCCCGCTCGAAGAGGTCGGCGCGGCTCCGAACAAGCGCGGCACCACCGTCACCTTCACGCCCGACCCAGAGATCTTCGGCGCCGAGTCCAGCTTCGACCCCGGCCGCCTCCTACGCCTCGTCCGCTCCAAGGCCTACCTCTTCGCCGGCGTTGAGATCCGCTGGCGCTGCGACCCGTCGCTCGCCTCCGCAGAAGTCCCCGAAAGCGCCGTCTTCCAGTTTCCCGGCGGTCTCGCCGATCATCTCGCCGAGCAGCTCGGCGACCGGCCGGCCGTCACCAACCAGCCCTTCGTCGGCAAGCAGGACTTCCCCGCCGCCGACGGCGCTGGACAGGGCAGCGCCGAATGGGCCGTCGCCTGGCCCCTCTATTCGGACGGCTCCGAGAGTTATTACTGCAACACCATCCCGACGCCGGACGGCGGTACGCACGAAGCAGGCCTCCGAGCCGCACTCACCAAGGGCCTGCGCGCCTTCGGTGAGCTCGTCGGCAACAAGAAGGCCAAGGAGATCACCGCCGACGACGTCTTCAACGGCGTCGAACTGATGCTGTCGGTATTCATCCGCAACCCGCACTTCCAGAGCCAGACCAAGGATCGCCTCACCAGCCTCGAGGCCGCGCGCTTCGTCGAGAACGCCGTCCGCGACCATTTCGACCATTACCTTGCCGACAATATGGACCGCGGCCGTGCGCTCCTCGGCTCGATCATCGAGCGGATGGAGGAGCGCCTCCGCCGCCGCGCCGAGCGCGAGGTCAAGCGCAAGACCGCGACCAGCGCCCGCAAGCTCCGCCTTCCCGGCAAGCTCACCGATTGCGCGAGCGACGATCCCGAAGGAACCGAGCTGTTCATTGTCGAAGGCGACAGCGCCGGCGGCTCGGCCAAGCAGGCCCGCGACCGCAAGACTCAGGCGATCCTCCCGATCCGCGGCAAGATCCTGAACGTCGCCAGCGCCACCGCCGACAAGATCCGCGCCAACCAGGAAATCGCCGACCTCAATCTCGCCCTCGGCTGCGGCACTCGGGACAAGTTCGACGAGGCGAGCCTTCGCTACGAGCGGATCGTCATCATGACCGACGCGGACGTGGACGGAGCCCACATTGCGACTTTGCTAATGACCTTTTTCTTCCAGGAAATGCCGGAGCTGGTGCGCCGCGGCCACCTCTTCCTCGCCCAGCCCCCGCTGTATCGCCTGACCTCCGGAGCCAAGACCCTTTACGCCCGCGACGACGCCCACCGTGCCGAGCTCGAGGCGACTGAATTCAAGGGCAAGAAGGTCGAGGTCAGCCGCTTCAAGGGCCTCGGCGAGATGAACCCGAACCAGCTGAAGGAAACCACGATGGACCCGAAGACGCGGTCCATGCTGAAGGTGACGCTTCCGTCAGCCTATGAAGATCGACAGCCGGTCAAGGATTTGGTCGAACGCCTGATGGGGCGGGACCCGGCGCAGCGGTTCCAGTTCATCCAGTCCCGTGCGAGTGCCGTGGATGAAGAGGAAATTGATGCCTAGCCTTGGTCGCCTCGGGTTCCACGAGGTACTTCGAGGCCGAACGCAATGAGAGGGGCGTTCAAGCGATCTGGATCCACCACACGAGTTTGAATGTTCCTATATGGTTCATAAAACGCGAACGGAACTCACCAAGAGTCGTCACGTAGGCGCGTGCTGCTAGCCAATGGTCGAAGCGAAACCCCGAGCCCTCAAGGCCCGCACCCTCCGCGCTTCCGAAGGCCCGCTCGATCGACGCAGCGCGAAAGGCCTGCTCCAATTCCTGGATCCTCAACAACAGCGCGACTGGCTCGAAGACAAGGCCACCTCGCGAGACGCGGAAGAGCGCCAAGAGTCCCTGGAGCAGCGCTTCAAATACATCGTGCGGTTCGAGAAGCTGCTTCGCCGCCCACAGGCCCAGGACGTTCTCGAAATCCTCCGGATCTACGCGGACAGTTGCATCCCGATCCCGCGCAAGACGGAGCGCTATTACTGGTCGGTTTCCTGCCTGCCATCGACCTCCGACAAGCCACTCGTCCGAGTCAATGCGAGCTGGATGGAGCTCTTCACGCTCCTGCCGGACGGCCAGGGTCTGCGCGCAAGGTTCATCCTGCACCTGTCCGACTTCACCGGGGACGGATCGGACGAACCGGCAAATCTCGACGAAGGCTTTCTCGAGCGATGCGTCAGGAGACCCGAAGACGTCAGTCATTCCGTCTGGAACGGGAAGGCCATTCTCATCGTCAAAGTGCGCGGCTCCGCCTCGATCCGCTCATTCCTTGCGGACGACCGCGCCTTGCGCGCCATCAGGTCCTTCAATCTCACCCACATGAATCGCGGCCGAAACGCCTACCAGGCGAGCCACTGCTACAGCCTCGCGGATTGCATGCTGGGCGATTGACTGCTCTTCGGCGCGAACAGGAACGGGCATCACCACGGCACGTTGTGCCGGCACACAAAGGGGAAATTACAATGCGTTTCGGAGCATTTGTCTTGGCAGCGGCCATGTCGATCACGCTCGGCGCATGCGGCCAACGCGATCACGCGACCTCCGCCGGACCGAATGAAGCAGCCACGAATGAAGTTGCCACCGGTAACGATACCGCCGCCGTTGAACCGTCAGGCGCCCAGGCTTTCGTCAACAAGGCCGCCGCCAGCGACCGCTTCGAAATCGAGACGTCCAAGCTCGTCGCCGGCTCGGCCGCCTCGTCTGCGGTAATGGCCTACGCTCGAGACATGATCGCGGCTCACACGGCTTCGTCGGCCAAGCTGAAGGCCACCCTCGCCAAGGACCCATCCGCAATCGTCATCGACGATCAGCTCAGCCCCTCCCAGCAGGCCGCGCTCGACGATATGAAAATGAAAAAGGGCTATATCTTCGATGCCGCGTACGTTGCAGCGCAGGTCCACGGCCACGACGAGACTCTGACCGAGCTGAAGAATTATGCGGCCTCGGGCGACAATGCGGCGCTCAAGACGTTCGCCGAGGGTCTGATCCCAACCGTCGAGCAGCACCTCGCCAGGGCGAAGGACCTCAAATAGGTCGGACGCGCACAGGCCGGGCTCGGCCGTGGTCTAACCGGATTGCGAAGTATCGCCGCTGAGATAGTTTGGCCGCATGACCTTTGCGCCCTTGGGCAAGGGACTGGCGGCAACCTGGAGAAGCTTGAGGTCGAACTTCTCGGCGAACTGGACACCGAACTGCGTGCCTTTGGTCCAGACAATCCTTCCGGCAATTACTCCGCCAGCGCCAAAATCGAGGCCGATTTCCGTTCCGACTTCGACCTCGTCGCGGCACTCCACCAAGGCGCCGCCGCTGGAGATGTTCCGCAAACGGGCACCCTTCACCCGTCCGTGATAATGAAGCAGTGCCGCGCGGATAATCCGGATTCGCGGCTCCCGCTGGATGAGGTGCGCGTCCGGACGCGTCGCAGCTCCCTTCTCTGCAAGCGCTGCGGCTTCGTCGGACGGCATTGGTTTGCCGAAATAAAAACCCTGGATCAGCGTGCAGCCGAGGTTGCGCACAAGCGTCAGTTCTTCGGCGGTCTCAACGCCTTCGGCGGTCGTCTGCATGTCGAGGTCAGTCGCTAGGCCGATCATCGCCCGGATCAGCTTCGCGTTCCGGCTTCCAGGATCGGATGCTCCGCGAACGAAGCTCTGGTCGATCTTGATCTTGTCGAACGGAACGCGAAGCAGATAGCTCAAGGACGAATAGCCCGTGCCGAAGTCGTCGAGCGCGAGCTTAACGCCAATGTCCTTCAGGCTGCGGATCATCTCATGGATGTGGTCGTCGTTGCTAAGCAGCACGCCCTCGGTGATTTCCAGCTCGAGCCGAGTCGCGTCGAGGCCGGTCTCGCCAAGCACCGCCCTGACGGTCGAGGGGAGTGCGTGCGACTTGAACTGGATCGGCGACAAATTGACTGCGACTGACACGGTCTGGGGCCATTTGGCGGCCTCGGCGCAAGCTGTCCGAAGTACGAACTCGCCGATCTCCGGAATGAGCCCGATTTCCTCCGCAAGGGGAATGAAAAGGGACGGGCTTACCGGCCCATGCTCAGGATGGTCCCACCGGGCCAGCGCCTCGAACCCGGTCACAGCCTCGCTGGACGCATCGACGCTAGGCTGAAATACGACCCGCAGCAGGCCCTTTTCGACAGCGACCCGGAGGTCGGATTCCATCCTCTGCCGCTCGCGAGCCGCTTCGTGCATTTCCGGCGCAAAAAAGCGGAAGCATCCCTTGCCGGCGGCCTTCGCCGCGTAGAGAGCAAGGTCGGCGTCCCGCATCAGATCATCGGACTTGCGATCATCATAATCCGACGTGACGATGCCTACGGAAGCGCCGATCGAAACCATCGTCCGGTTGATCGTGTACGGCCGTGAAAGGCTGTCGATGATCCCCTGCGCGAGCTTCGCGAGGTCCTCTTTGGACGAGGTCGTCGGGAGGACGACCTGGAACTCGTCACCGCCCAGCCGACCGACTTGCCCAAGATCGCCCACTTCGTCGCGCAATCTCAGCGACACCAGGCGAAGCAACGTGTCCCCGGCTGGGTGGCCGAGCGTGTCGTTGACCGCTTTGAAGCGATCGAGGTCGAGCAGGAACACCGAGCAACGATGCTTGCGACGGGCGGCGCTGATCAAAGCATCGTCAAGGGCGCGGCGAAGCACCTCGCGATTGGCGAGCCCGGTGAGCGAATCCTGCCGGGCAAGGCGATCGAGCTCGACCTCCGACTGACGGATTTTCGTAAGATCCGACGCAAAGCCACGGAAGCCGAAGAAGCGTCCGACCTCGTCGTGGACCGGCCTTCCAGTAACGGACCACCAGATTTCATCCTTGGTTTTGGCGCGTACGATGAGATCCTGAAAGGCGACGTGCGACGACAGATAGAAGCCGAGCGTTCGTTCCGAGGTCGCGCTGCCATCGGACGTCTCGGTCGAAATCAGATCCGTGAACGGCCGCTCAATCACGTCGGCGGCTTCCCGCCCCAGCGCGGTCGCCACGCTCTCGCTGATGTAGGTGAGATCGCCGTCCCGGCTAGTCTCCCAGAACCACCCCTTGCCGCTGCTTTCGAATTCCTGAAGCAGGCCTTCCGCCCGAGCGGACGCGGGGCGTGCCTCTTCCTGCGAAGAGTTGCCTCCCGTCCTCAACAGGTTTCTGATGCTACCCACTCGCGGCTCCAATTGAGCCCAATGCCTAGAAGAACATGGTTTAGAATCGGTTAGTTTCTGCCCGGTAACGGAGAGATTTTGTGGCTTCGATCGAAGTTGACCCTGGTTATCGCGCGATCTCCCGCAGTTCGCTGGCGATCGCGGCCTTTTCGACCATCGTCGAGTGGTACGATTTCACACTCTATCTCTATTTCGCGACTGTCCTTGCTCGAGTCTTCTTCGGACCAAGCGAGGCGTCGCTTCTGGTGACCCTGGGTGGTTTCGCAATCGCCTATCTGATGCGCCCGCTAGGGGCGGTTTTCGTCGGCCATATCGGGG
>JBKPKZ010000198.1:0-6523 GCA_046731355.1 Pseudomonadota bacterium
GCAAGCATGTATTCCTCTTCCGGGGCCAGAATCGGAAATTTCTTGATCTCGGCCAGGTAGCGATTGAGCCCGGCTTCCCCGCCACTAGCGGGGATCGAGACGACATTCTTTTGTGCCATATGTTCAAACGTCTCCCTGGGCCGGCTGCTTATTACGCTGCCTGGCGCGTTAATTCCTATACCAAAAGGGCGGTGAACAGTTCCTGCATGTCTGCTGGCATGCCACTTGCGAACGACAGGCGGTTCTTCGTTACGGGATGCGTGAATCCGAGTTCCGCAGCATGAAGCGCCTGCCGATGAAAATTGAGCCTTTTCAACAGCTCCTGAACACTCTTTCCCGAACGGCCATAGACTGGATCGCCGAGCAGGGGATGCCCGAGTGATGCCATGTGAACTCGCACCTGGTGGGTTCTGCCTGTCTCAAGACGACACTCGACGAGTGCTGCATCACGCAGGATTTCCATGCGAATCCAGTGGGTTACTGCCCGTTTTCCGCGCCCCCCTTCGACGATCGAAATCTTCTTGCGGTTGGTCGAAGACCGCGCAAGAGGCGCATCGATCGTGCCGCGCGATACCTTCGGAAGGCCCTTCACGATCGCCAGATAACGCCGCTCGATAGAGTGAGCAGCGAACTGCTTCGCGAGACCTTCGTGAGCCACGTCCGTCTTCGCGACGACTAGGAGGCCGGACGTATCCTTGTCGATCCGGTGGACGATACCGGGCCGGGCGACGCCGCCGATACCCGACAGACTTCCACCGCAGTGGTGGAGGAGGGCATTCACCAGAGTGCCGTCCGGATTTCCGGCCGCCGGATGGACGACGAGCCCGGCAGGCTTGTCGACGACCAGCAGATGGTCGTCCTCGAAAACAATCCGCAGAGGAATGTCCTGAGGCACGTTGTGCGCGGGCGTTGGCTCGGGAACCGTAAGCTGGAACGCTTCGTCTCCCCGGACCTTCGTCGCCGGGTCGCGAACCGCGACCGAAGCCAGGGATTCCAGGGCTCCGTTTCGGATCAGCGCCTTCAGCCGCTCACGCGAAAATGTCGGGACCGCATCTGCAAGCGCACGGTCCAGCCGCCATCCTGAGTGGCTCGGCAGAAGCTCGATGCTGATGACCTGGTGGCCCCCCACGTGCTTGATATGGGGATTAGTCTCGCGACTTCAATGAGCGGTTTCGTCACCCTTTGGCCCAAGGTAATTGTCGCCATAGACCGCCCGCCGGATGTCGCGATGCAGCGAGCCGTCATAAGGCTCGCTTTGGACGAAGAAGACAGTCGTGATCTTGTTTGCCGGATCGACCCAGAAGAGCGTCGACCAGGCGCCGTCCCAGAAGAATTCGCCGACGGCGCCGCGGTTTTCCTTGGCTTCGAGCGACCGGCCGGTCCGGACCGCGAAGTCCATTCCGAAGCCGCCGTTGGACTTGTCCCTCAGCCAGCTTCGCTCGGTGACCGCCGGGTCGAGTTGGTCGGTCGACATCAGCTTAATTGTCGAGGGCTTCAGGATTCGGACTCCGTCGAGCTCTCCGCCGTCGAGGAGCATCCGCGCGAAGCGCATATAGTCGTCGAGCGAGGAAACAAGGCCGGCACCGCCGCGCGTCAGCTTGCGAGGGGCGAAGTTCATCCGCCGGATGTCTTCTTCGCTCTTGCGGTGCAGCTTGCCGTCGGGACCTCTGGCGTAGGCCGTCGCGAGACGCCGGAAATTCGCCCCGGGTTGCGTCCACCCCGTGTCCTTCATGCTTAACGGCTCGAAGATGTGCTGGCGGGCGTAGCTTTCGAATGGCTGGCCGGAAAGCTTCTCAACGAGCGCGGCCTGCACGTCGACGGCCCAACTGTAGAGCCAATGGGTGCCGGGCTCGTAGATCAACGGAACCGACGCAAGCTTCCTGCTGAACTCCGGAAGCGGGTTGTCGAGGTTCAGCGGATCGGCGGCGAGCAGAATTTTCTGCGGGTAGGTCTCGGGCGGCCCTTCGCCGAATCCAGCCGTGTGGCGGACGATGTCCCTAATCAGGATCGGCCGGTGAGGCGGTCTCAGGATTGGGTTTCCAGCGCTGTCCATGCCGCCAAAGACCTTCACCGAACCATATTCGGGAAGATAGTCTGACAGCGGGTCGTCGAGCCTGAACTTACCTTGTTCCCACAATTGCATGAGCGCGACGCCCGTGACTGGCTTGGTCATCGACCAGATCTGCGCCAACGTGTCGCGGCGCATTGGCTTCTTCGCCTCGCGATCAGCGTAGCCGGCAGTTCCGAAATAAACTTCCTTCCCGTCCTTCCAGACCAGGGCGGATGCACCGACTGCGCGGTCGCTGCTGACCATCTGGGCGAGCGCCCCGTCGATGCGGGCCTTGTCGATCAGGACTTGGGGTGGCGCGGAAGCGGGCGTGGCAGCCGACGCCACGGTAGCAGGGGCTAGGACCGCGGCCGCTGCAGCAAGCAAGAAGATCTTCACGAAATGCTTCACCCCCCGGACAAAGGCCAATTACGACCTAGCCTCAGCGTCATGGGCAGCGCAAACTTGCGCGACGTTAGACTCTGGCTCATTCACGCGGGCCATGAAGGAAGCCGATTTCGCAAGCCTGCTCTGTTCGAGGCTCTGTCACGACCTGATGTCGCCTGTCGGCGCGCTCAACAACGGAATAGAGTTGCTCGCCGATGAGCAGGACCCGGAGATGCGCGCGCAGTGCCTGGAACTGCTCGGGGACAGCGCTCGGGCAACCGCGAACAAGCTGAAGTTCTTCCGGCTGGCGTTTGGAGCTGGCGGAGGATTCGGCGAACTGATCGACGCGAATGAGGCTAAGGTCGCGCTTCAGGGCATCTTCGGAGCGGAGCGCCGGATCGAACTCGGCTGGATGGTTGCGCCGGAGAAACTTTCCAAGGGCGCGATGAAGTTGCTTCTCAACCTCGCGCTGATCGCAGGTGACGCCCTGGTGCGTGGCGGCCGCCTCGACGTTGGGGCGGAAACGACTGGCGCCGGACTTGAGATTGCAATCCGGGGCGAAGGGCCGCGCGTAGTGCTCGATTCTGGACTTCGCGATATCCTGACCAATGGCGCATCGAACGGCGAAATCGAGCCACGTGCCGCAGGTGCCTGGCTCGCCCAGGCACTAGCGAAGGAAGCCGGCGGGACGATTCAGCTTTCCGAGCACGCTCCCGAAGTCCTGATCATCGGTGCGGTCGTCCCCAGACAGGGATAACGCGGCATTAACTCCTGAGCGCCATAAGCGGACCCGAAGGGACGGGGCCGCGTACCGATGGACGATCTGATTTCCGAATTCATTGCCGAATGCCGGGAAATGCTCGAGGCGCTCGGCGGAGAGATCGTCGCCTGGGAAGCTTCGCCCGATGATCGCGCGCGGCTCGATTCCATCTTCCGCTTCGTCCACACCGTCAAAGGCAATTGCGGCTTTTTCGACTTCCCGCGGCTAGAGGCCCTCAGCCACGCCGCCGAGGACGCGCTCGCCGAAGTGCGCGGTGGCCGGCGCAATGCCGATCCAGCGCTGGTTAGCGCGGTCCTGGCCATCATCGACAAAATCGCGGAAATGATCGCTGCGCTCGATGCGGGCGACGAGCTGCCGGCAGGTGACGATACCGTCCTGATCCAGGCCCTCCAGGAGCGGGCTGAGGCTCCAACCGTACCCGTCGCGGCGACCGTGGCCGAAGCTCAGAGCAAGGCCGTCGCTCCCCGCACCATCCGCCTTTCGGTGGAGCTCCTGGACCGCCTGATGAGCGGTGTGTCCGACATGGTGCTCGCACGCAACGAGCTTGCCCGCCGCCTTCGCGAGACGACCAGCGAAGTGGCCGTCGACGGCGCATTCGAGCGCCTATCCTCGATCATCGCCGAGATGCGCGACGCGATCACCCGGACCCGCATGCAGCGCATCGAGAACCTCTTTGTCGCCCTGCCACGCATGGTCCGCGACTTGTCGGCCGAGCTCAACAAGCAGGTGCTGGTCGATATCGAAGGGGGTGACGTCGAGCTCGATCGCGAGATGATCGAGATGATCCGCGATCCGCTGACCCATATCATCCGAAATGCGGTTGACCATGGCATCGAGACCCCTGCCGAGCGCCTCAAGGCCGGCAAGCGCGAGATCGGCATTCTTTCGGTTTCGGCTCGACAGTCGGGCAACCAGATCCTGATCGACATCCAGGACGACGGCCGCGGAATCAACGGCAAGAAGCTCGTCGAGAAGGCCGTTGCGGCCGGAGTGATCGAGAAGTCCGAGGCGGCCAACCTCAGCCCGCGTGAACAACTGGCGCTGATCTTCGAAGCGGGGCTGTCCACCGCCAAGCAGGTCACTGCCATATCCGGCCGCGGCGTTGGCATGGATGTCGTCCGATCCAATATCGAGCGTATCGGCGGGATCGTCGAGGTCGATAGCACCGTCGGCCTTGGCACGCGGATGACCCTGCGGGTTCCTCTTACGCTGACCATCATTCCGGCTCTGACGGTCTCCGTCGCTGGCCAGAATTTCGCCATTCCACGCTCGGCGATCGACGAGATCGTCCGCGCGAACGGCGAGTCCGTCACGCTTGAGAAGCTCGGCGGGGCAGGGGTCGCGACCATTCGCGGCCGTCGAGTTCCCGAAATTGCGCTCGCCGAAGTCCTCGGCCTCGAAAGTGACATTCCCGAGCGGGAACGAAGCCTCGTCGTCCTTCGTCCAGCCGGAGCCGACGTCTACGCTCTCGCGGTTGATCGCATCCACGATCATGAAGAACTGGTCGTCAAACCGGCGGCCCCTGCAGTGATGGCAACCGGCCTCTATGCCGGAACGACACTTGCCGATGACGGCAGCCCGATCCTTCTGTTCGACCCCGCAGGCATCGCCCAGGTTGGCGGCGTCAAGCTGGAAGCCCATGACCGAGCGGCGCGCATCGTCGAGACTCCGGTCACCGCCGCCGAAGTCGACACGCCGGTCCTCCTCTTCGTCGGCCTCGATGGCGCTCGCAGGGCGATGCGCCTCGCGGTGGTCGACCGCATCGAAGAAGTGCCGACGAGCTCCATCCGCCATGGGGCCGGCCAGCTTCGGGTCCAGCTCGGCGAAGCCATACTGCCGCTGGCTGGCGCAAATGCAGAATTGCCTGCGGAGAAGGTCCGGCTCTTCCGCCTTAACGATGGCACCTGCGAGATCGGCTACGCCTTCCGGGAAGTCATCGATCTGTCCGCGATCGCTCACGACATCATTCCTGCGGAACATCCGGGCGAAGTGTCCGCTGTCACCCTGGTTGCGGGCGAGCCCGCCGAGCTGGTCGATCCACACTGGCTCTTCTCAACGTTCCTGACGGCAACCGAGCGGATGCCCCTGCAGCCTGTCTGCAGGCTTCCGGCCGACGACCCCTGGATGCAGAACATGCTCCGTCCGATCGTCGAGGCTGCTGGCTATCGTGTCGTGTCGGAAGTGGACGAGTTCGAGGTCGACCTCGCGATCCTCTCTGACCTGTCAGCCGAGGATGCCGCTGCGGCACGCACGATCCGTCTCCGGGCGGAGCCTGATCCCGCGTCCGAGAAGGATCATTCCATTTACCGCTACGACCGCGCCGGCTTGTTGAAGGCGCTGAAGTCGGCGGGCGCAGGGAGGCGCTGATGTCCGAGCTCCTGCTGATCGTCATCATCGGCGGCGAGCGCGTCGCGCTTCCCGCCGCGGCCGTTGAGTCCGTCGTCGAGTTGGACACGCTCATACCGGTCCCTCGAGCGGCCCCGCACGTTGCGGGCCTTTCAGCGCTTCGCAGCCGGGTCCTTACCGTGATCGACTGCATGCGCTCGCTGGAGCTTGGAGTTACCGACTGCTCCGACGGAATCCGCGAAGCTGCCGTCGTCGAGCTCGACGGACATCATTACGCCCTCATCGTCGACCTGGTGGAAGACGTGATCGAAGCCCATTCGGAGCCGACCGCCGTTCGCGCTGCCATGGGCGAGGGGTGGGAGCGTGTTTCGCAGGGAATGATCGAAACGGACGAGGGGCCGATGCTCCTCATCGACATCGCGGCGCTCGTCAGCGGCGCAGAGGCGAAAGCTGCTTAAGCTCTTCGTTACCGTTAGCGTTTAAGTCCGTCACGACAAAGCGGAGTGGGAAGCGTTTGAGTATGAAGACCTGTCTGATCGTCGATGACTCGAAGGTCATTCGCAAAGTCGCACGACACATCCTCGAAACGCTCGACTTCGAGGTCGACGAGGCCGGCGACGGACGCGAAGCCCTATCGCGTTGTGAAGAGAAAATGCCGGATGTCGTCCTGCTCGACTGGAACATGCCGGTGATGAGTGGGATGGAATTCCTGCGCATGCTTCGGCAGCGCGGGCATGAGGACCAGCCCAAGGTCGTGTTCTGCACCACCGAGAACGACATGGCGCATATCCGCGCCGCCCTGGAGGCCGGCGCCGACGAATATGTGATGAAGCCGTTCGATCGAGAAACGCTGCACATCAAGCTTCAGCTCGTCGGCGTCGCGTAAGGTTCGGCCGTGGAGCGGGCGCTCGCCAGTTCGCGGGATCGCCAGCCGGTCCCGCCAGTAAAGAAACGCCGGATCC
>JBKPKZ010000199.1:0-2192 GCA_046731355.1 Pseudomonadota bacterium
ACTTTTCCATCATTTCTCAGCGACTTGTCACAGTCGTGCAAAGTATCTTGATGGGCAAGAGCGCTTCAGACTATTGTGCGCGCGATTTGCGAAGCGGGTCCGCCCTCTTTCAGATCGGATAATCTAGGGAGTTTTGAATGCGTGCTCTTATCCTGGTCGCCGGTGCGGCCCTGGCGGTTTCGGCTTGCAGCAGCAACGAAGCCGCAGACAACACGATGAACGTTGACAACCTCGCCGTCGATAACCTGGTCGTTAACGAACCGGCCATGGACGCGAACATGGACATGAACGCGGTGACTGACGCGAACGCGGCTGCCGACGCTGCAAACAGCGCTGCAGACGCTGCCAACAGCGCGGCCGACGTTGCGACCAACGCAACGGGCAACAACGCGATGTAATTCGGCGGCCCTCCTTTTGGAGTGCCGACGAACAAGAGGCTGCCGGTTCGTCCGGCAGCCTCTTTTTTTATTCCCGACGAAGTGAGCTGGAAGAAACTATGCGACGCCTGTTTGTGATTGCTTGCACTGCGGCCGCGCTAACCGCCTGCGGCGGCAAGAAGGAAGCGGCAGAGAACGGCAGCCTGGCCGAGAACCTCGTCCTCGAATCGGCTCCCGCAAACGACGCGAGCGCTCTCGAGGCCGTGGAAGCGGAAAGTGCGAATCTCTCGATCCTCGGCGGGAATGAGGAAGACGCCGAAAATGCGACCGTTTCCAATGCCGACTCAAACGCGGACTCCAATTCGCAATAAGCTATGGCAGTCCCAGCAGCTTGTGGGTCTGCAGGGACAGGCGCCACTTCGGACGTTCCATCACCAGCCGAATCGAAGCGTCGAGCGCCGTCTCCCGGTCATCGCAGTCCATCGGTTGAATCAGGAAGTTCTGGAAATCCCACCTCTCCAGCTCTGCAGGATCCAATCCTTGCTGCGGCCAGACCAGCTTCAACTCATGGCCGCGGCGCTGGACAACGTCGGTGCCGGCCTTCGGGCTGACGCAAAGCCAGTCAATGCCTTCCGTCGCGGGAAGCGTTCCGTTGCTTTCAACGGCAATTCGAAACCCGCGAGCGTGGAGAACGTCGATCAGAGGCGGATCGAGCTGCAGCATCGGCTCACCCCCCGTAATGACGACGAGCCGCTCCCGCTCCCCAGCGCCCCACACCCGTGCTACCTGATCGGCAAGAGCATCGGCACTCTCAAACTTTCCGCCTCCTTCGCCGTCCGTGCCGACGAAATCCGTATCGCAGAAATTGCACTGCGCTGCGGCGCGGTCCTGCTCACGGCCGGACCATAGGTTGCATCCCGCGAAACGCAGGAACGTCGCTCGCCTTCCCGTCTGAACGCCCTCGCCCTGGAGGGTCAGAAAGCATTCCTTCACCGCATAGGTCATGCGTAGATCGTCGGGTCCTCTATGCCCGCCTCGGCAAAGCCCTTGGCGCGCAACCGGCAGGCGTCGCACTGGCCGCAGGCATGGCCCTGCGGGTCGGGATCGTAACAGCTATGGCTGAGGCCTGCATCCAGTCCGAGGCGCTTCGCCTCCCGCGCAATGTCGGCCTTGGTCATGTCCTGAAGCGGCGCGTGGATGGTGATTGCGCCCCCCTCGCTGCCGGCCTTGGTCGCAAGTCTCGCCAGCCTTTCGAAGCCGTTCACGAACTCGGGGCGGCAGTCGGGATAGCCCGAATAGTCGAGCGCGTTCACTCCGATGAACAGGTCGCCGGCGCCCTCCGCCTCTGCCCAGGCCAAAGCAAGGCTCAGGAAGACGAGGTTGCGTGCCGGCACATAGGTCACCGGAATCCCCGGCTGGATGCCGGTTTTGGGCACGTCCGTGTCGCTGGTCAGCGCCGATCCGCCGAACGCCCTTAGGTCGAGCGGCAGAACGATGTGCCGGTCGGCGAGCACAGCCGCGATCGTCTTCGCCGCCTCCAGCTCCACCCGATGCCGTTGGTTGTAGTCGATCGTAAGCGCGAAGACCTCGAAGCCCCGCTCACGGGCGAGCGCGGCGCAGACCATCGAATCGAGACCCCCGGATAGGAGCACGACTGCTTTCTTGCCGGTTCCGCTTGCCGTCATGGCGGCGCCTCTAGGCCCTCAAACGTGACAAAAGAAGGGCCGCCCATCCGAGGAGGAGCGGCCCAGTTCCGGGCCAAGGCCCGATTGGGAGGAAAGCGTGCCAATACCGGCACGACCTCCTCATAGCTCA
>JBKPKZ010000200.1:0-8793 GCA_046731355.1 Pseudomonadota bacterium
CCGCAAACCTCCGAAGAGCTTCACATTGCCTGTCGGCGGAGATCGGTCCTTCCGTCACCCTCCGCTCCCTTCTGGCCGTTGCCGGCTTTCCGGTGGAGGCGGGGACTTCCGTCCCGATCACCCTTGCAACATGCACGTCGCATCCGAGTCGGGGAAGCGAAAAAAACGGTAATTAGCCTGTGGATAACGGGGATATCGGGAACAACCGCAGGAACTTTTCCGAGTCGGCTGAAATGTTGCCGATCCGTTCTCGGACTTACCCCGGATAGCGCTCGAATTTCGGCATCGAGTCGAGACTGTCGATCCAGCCGATTCGCTCCGCGAGCTGGATTTGGGCGCTAGGAACGATCGAGTCGGGATCGTCAAGCGTGGCGATCTGGACGTCGACCTGTCCCGGGAAAACCGCCTCGCTGGTGTAGAATAGCGACGTTCCGCATTGTGGGCAGAAGTGTCGCCGTCCGTGCTCGGACGAGGCATATTCCTTGGTCTCGCCCTCGACCTTCAAATCATCCTTCTTCACTAGTCCCCAGGCGACCATCGGCGCGCCCGCGTGGCGGCGGCAGTCCGCGCAGTGGCAGATCGCCTGGTGGATCGTCTCGGTCGACATCTCGTAGCGAACCCCACCGCAGTGGCATTGACCCTTCGGCATTAATGGGCCCCTTTTGTTCCGGGTTCTTTCTCTGCCATATTCGCGGCGATTCGCCCAGACCCGCGTTGCCGTTCCGCAGTCTCTTCCCTACCTCGTGAGCAGTGCCAGAAAGCCCCGCCCCTCCTCCCGATGCCCCCTGGCTTGCCGGACTCAATCCGCCGCAGCGGGAAGCCGTGCTCACGACCGAAGGTCCGGTGCTTGTGCTCGCCGGCGCCGGCACTGGGAAGACGTCCGCGCTCACCGCCCGCCTCGCCAACCTGATCGCGACCCGCAAGGCCTGGCCGAGCCAGATCCTCGCCGTCACTTTCACCAACAAGGCGGCGCGCGAAATGAAGGAACGCATCGCCAAGATTTCCGGCGGAGCGATCGAGGGCATGCCCTGGCTCGGTACTTTCCACTCGGTCGGCGCGCGGATGCTCCGCAGCCATGCCGAGCTCGTCGGCCTCCAGTCCAATTTCACCATCCTCGACACCGACGACCAGCTGCGCGTCCTCAAGCAGCTCATCAGTGCCGCCAACCTCGACGAGAAGCGCTGGCCCGCGCGCCAGCTCGCCGGGCTAATCGACCGTTGGAAGAACCGCGGTTGGACCCCGAAGGAGGTCGATCTCGGCGAGGCGGAGAGCTTCGGCCCAGGTCGCGGCCGCGAGCTCTATGCAGCCTACCAGGACCGCCTGCGAACCCTGAACGCGTGCGACTTCGGCGACCTCCTGCTCCACATGCTCAGCATCTTCCACGCGCACCCCGACGTGCTCGAGCAATATCGAACACGCTTCCGCTACATCCTCGTCGACGAATATCAGGACACCAACCAGTCTCAGTACGCCTGGCTCAAGCTCCTCGCGGAGCCCCGCCGCAACCTCTGCTGCGTCGGCGACGATGACCAGTCGATCTACAGTTGGCGCGGGGCGGAGGTCGCCAACATCCTCCGTTTCGAGAAGGACTTTCCCGGCGCGAAGGTCATCCGGCTCGAGCAGAACTACCGCTCCACTTCGCACATCCTCGCCGCGGCCGACGGGCTCATCGCCAATAACGCTGGCCGGCTCGGCAAGACGCTCTGGACCGACAAGGGCGACGGCGACAAAGTTCGCGTGATCGGCATCTGGGACGGCCCAGAGGAAGCGCGCAGAATCGGCGAGGACGTCGAAGGCTTCCAGCGGCGCGGGCTAAGTCTCGACGACGTCGCGATTCTGGTTCGCGCCCAGTTCCAGACCCGCGAGTTCGAAGAACGCTTCATCGCGATCGGCCTGCCCTATCAAATCGTCGGTGGCTTCCGCTTCTACGAGCGCGCCGAGATCCGCGATGCGCTCGCCTACCTTCGCCTCGTCCACCAGCCCGCCGACGACCTCGCGTTCGAACGCATCGTCAACCAGCCCAAGCGCGGGCTCGGCGACAAGGCGCTTGCAACCATCCACGCGCGCGCGCGCGCGTCCCACGAGCCCTTGCTGATTTCCGCCGCGAAGTTGCTCGACACCGACGAGCTACAGGCCCGCGCCCGCTCGAGCCTCGGCCGCTTCGTCGGCGACATCCATCGCTGGAAGCAGATGTCGAACGAGCTTCCCCACGCGGAGCTCGCCCGAGTCATTCTCGACGAGAGCGGCTACACCGCCATGCTCCAGGCCGATCGCAGCGCGGAAAGCGCCGGCCGCCTCGAAAACCTCGCCGAGCTCACGCGCGCGATGGAAGAATATGAAACCCTCGCCGCCTTCCTCGAGCACGTCAGTCTGGTCATGGACAATGACGAGAACCGTCAGGGCGAAAAGGTCACCATCATGACCATCCACGCCGCCAAGGGGCTCGAGTTCGACATCGTCTATCTGCCCGGCTGGGAGGAAGGCATCTTCCCATCGCAGCGAGCGCTGGATGAAGGCGGTCTTGCGAGTCTCGAGGAGGAGCGTCGTCTCGCTTACGTCGCCATTACCCGTGCTCGGCGGAAGGCTACGGTCATGCACGCCACCAACCGCCGCATATACGGCCAGTGGACCAGCTCGCTTCCAAGCCGCTTCGTCGGCGAGCTTCCCAAGGAACATATCGAGGAAGAGACGACCATGTCGGGCGGCGAAAGCCTGTGGCGGGCGCAATGGAGCGAGCGCGCCGACCCCTTCGCTCACCTCGGCCCCGCCCAATCGATGCGGGCCTCCACCCGCGGGCCTGGCTGGCAGCGCGCGAGCCAAAGCGGTCGCTTCAACCGCGACCCGCAGCGGGTAATCGAGGCCAAGGCTTCAGCCGTTACACTCGGCAACCAGGGCCGCACCGACCTCGAGCTCGGCCAGCGCGTGTTCCACGGCAAGTTCGGTTACGGAAAGATCGTCGCGCAGGAGGGCAACAAGCTCGAGATCGACTTCGAGCATGCCGGATTGAAGAAGGTGCTGGATAGTTTTGTGAGCGCCCAGTGAGGCTGTCGCTGGTAAGCGCTGTGTCCACCCCTTGCGCCGTACCCCGCGCTGCTTAAGCTAACGCCGGTTAGTATCGGGGGGTCAGTAATGCGTCTTAAAATTGTCGCGGCGCTCGCCGCGCTTCCGTTCGCCGCGACTGCCAATGCGGCAAATATCTACATGGCGTGCTGGTATCAGGACGACATGGGCAATCACCCGGTCACGCAGCTTTTCACGCTGAAGGGCGATGCAATCGGCGATTCCTATCCGACCTGGAACTACGAAGGAATCAAGGAGTGGGAAGCGCAGTTCGCCACGAAGCCTGGGGAGGTTCGCGACGTATCGGGCTACACCGCGAAGAACATCGTCGGGCAGTTCTCGAAGTTTGCCGAGGAGCATGGCGATAGCCATTCCAGCTGCTGGGTGACAACGAGGAAGGATCACGCCCTCGGCTGGTTCGCGGAGCAAAGCGCGAGAGCCTGGCTAAAGCTGGATACTTCATCGATCGCCGACTGGCGGCCGAAGAACGCGGGTATCGTCGCCGTAAGCGACTGGTCGGGTAATCCGTCCGGCGGCACTCTCGAAGCCGAAGCAGAAGCCGGGGCCGAAACGCCAAGAGCGCGCCGCTCGGAAGAGTCCGTCTCCAGCAACTCGCCCACGCGGCACAAGATGACCAATGCCGAGGCCGATGCGAAGTACGAAGCCGACATGGCGGAGTACAACAAGAAGCTCGCCGAGCAGAAGAAGCAGGTCGAAGACTTCAAGCGCGCTGAGGACGAAATTGCCCGCAGAAAGCAGGAGCAGAAGCTCGCTGCCGAACACGCCGCGGCCGACTATCAGCGTCAGCTGGAGGCCCACGCCCAGACGGTGCGCAACCAGCAGCTTGAATATCAAAAGCAGGTCACGAAGCCGGCAGACGCGCCGAACGCCGTCTATCGCGGCTTCTGGGGACCGGACTGCGAAACCGCCCGAAAGAGCGCGACATTGGGAGCGGGAACGAGCGTCGGAACCATGTTCAAGGAAGTCACGAACGAGCCTGCGCCGGGTCGCGGTTGCACCGTCCAAGGCTGGTGGTGGAACACCGGAAAGGGCACCGCGTCGAGGCAGTGAGAGGTGCCCGCATGGGTGACCTATGCGAACAACTCACAACTGTCCCATTTTCGCTCAAAAAAGCCGGAAAACTGTGGTACCTAAGCCTCCTCACGGGAAGCAATAGGGGGCTCCTTTGCGAAAATATCTGCTTGCCGCGGCTGCTGCAGCCGCGATCGCTTCACCAGCAGTAGCGCGTGACGGAAGCGGCTATTTCGGTGTCGAAGGGGGCATAATGTTCCCCAAGGACAGAGGTGTCGATTTTGCCGGTACCTATGCTTATTCAGAAGGCAGCACGTACGACTTCGTTGCCGACTTTGACACGGACTATAAGACCGGCATCGATCTCGACCTCATCGGCGGATACGACTTTGGAATGATCCGCGGTGAGATCGAGCTGGGCTGGAAGAAGGCCCGGCACGGTCACTACGACAACGCCACCTTGGTCTCGACCAGCAGCGAAGGCGACACCTTCACGTACGGGCCGTACGACATCGACGGCGATGGCCAGACGACCGTGCTCTCGGCGATGGTCAACGGCTTGCTCGATTTCGGCGACGAGAACGGAGTTAGCTTCTACGCCGGTGGCGGCGTCGGCTGGGCCAAGGCCAAGTACAAGCTGTCGGTCGACAGTTCCGACACGTTCGTAGACGACCTGACAGGGACGGAATCCGACAGCGGCTTCGCCTGGCAGGTCATTGCGGGCATTCGCTATGCGATCTCGGCCAACATCGATCTCGGAGTGAAGTATCGTTACTTCCAGGGACCGAAGATCAAGGACGACGATCTCTTCGACAACGGAGTCATAGCCGGCGCCTTTGACGCGGATACGCGGTTCTCGTCGCACAGCTTGCTGGCGAGCTTCATCTACAACTTCGCGGAACCGCCGCCTCCGCCGCCTCCGCCGCCGCCTCCACCCCCGCCGCCTCCGCCGCCGCCACCGGCGACCCAGACGTGCCCGGATGGAACGGTGGTCCTGGCAACGGATGTGTGCCCGGCTCCGCCGCCACCGCCTCCGCCGCCGCCACCGGCGCCTGAGCGCGGCTAAGGCCGGCTGAACGAACGTAGGGCGGGGTGGGCGACCACCTCGCCCTTTTCCGCGGGTGCTAGCTGTCCCAGCCTTCGAGCGCGGGGCCCAGCGCGTTCTTGAGCTCGCCTAGCCAGGGCTCGTAGCGCCGCCAGACATCGACGCCTTCGCGGTTGATCGGCCGCCGCACCTGCTCCGCGCTCGGGGTCCGGACAGCTCGCTTGTTGGCGTGGAAGTCGAGGCAAGACTCGGCGAAAGAAACGCCGATATAGTCAAGCATCCGGCGCACCTCGCCTTCCGGGTCCTCGATCAGCCGTTCGTTGAGGACCCGGTGGACCGCGCCCGGGCGTACTTCGTCGAAACGCCGCATGAACCGCCAATAGTCATAGTAGAATTCGCCGATCGACTGCAGGCTGTAGGAGAAGGTCACTCCGCTCGCGTAATTCTGTTTGAAGTTCGAAAAGCCGCACGCCATCGGATAGCGCCGAGCATCGATCATCTTCGCATTCGGAAGCGCGAGCTTGATCAGGGTCGCGTTGATCCAATTTCCCGGCATCTTGTCGACGAAATAGGGTTTGTCGGTTTGTCGGAACGGGCGCGTTCGCTCGATATATTCCTCGCCGATCGCTTTTACGTCCTCGGGACTGAATTCCTCAATTAGATCGCCGATCTTCCGACCCGCCGAGCGCCGGAACCGAGACGCGATCGTATTCATCACAGTCAGCTCGGACGTGCCTTCGATCTGCGGATGGCTTGCAAGGATCTGCTCTACGAGCGTCGAGCCCGAGCGGTGCAGCCCGAAGACGAAGATCGGATCGGGCGCTTGGCACCCCGCACCCTTCAGACGTTCGAATACCTCGGGCCTGCAATGGGCCAGTGCATCCTCGACCGGTTCGGTGATCGGAATCGAGTCCGGGTCCAGCTGGCGCATCCTCAGCGCATTCCCGGACGAATAATGCTTGAACGACGCCTCCCAGTCCGACTGGTCCTCATAAGCCTTGCCAAGCGCGAAATGGATGTGGAGCGCTTCCTCCTGGGTCACATTCTGATGAAGTGCGCTCTGCATCTGAGCCATCTCCGACGGCGAGAAGCGATAGGATTTGAAATTAGCCAGCGTCCAATAGGCCTGGCCCATGGTCGGCTGCAGTTTCGTCGCCCTCTTGAGCGCCTTCACGGCCTCATCGGTCCGGCCGACCGTCCTCAGCGCATTAGCGAGGTTCATCCACGTCCCGGGCCGGTTGGGCTGCTCCTTCAGCATCCGCTGATACGTCCCGATCTGGGCGTCATGCATGCCCAGAAGGCCAAGCGTCTTCGCTTCCATTCCGCTGACTTCGAACTTGGATCGGAAGGCTTTCGGAAGCTCCTCGAATTCGCGAAGAGCCAGCGCCGGTCCGGCGTGCTTCTGAAGATGCTCGATCAAAGCGAGCCGCCGCTCGGGTCTCGGGTCGGCGGAAACGGCGCGTCGGAGCAAGACCGTTGCATCTTCGATCCGGCGGTCGTCCACCGCGATCTGCGCCAAGACGCTCATCGCATTGGCATCCATCGGGTCTTCAGCAAGTCGGTCGCGAAGGAGCATCTGCGCCTTCACTCGGTCACCCGAACGCAGCGCAGCGGACGCGAACTGAAGAGCAACCTTCGATCTCGCGGACGAAGCCTCCTTCGACGATGGATTTGAGATCATTTTCGAATTGGAACTCCCCTCGCTCCCGCTGTCAACGGCGTGCTAGGAACGGGACTTCCAGCATTCGGGGAGTAGCCATGCTCAAGGTGCATATCATCCTGGCGGCGGCAGTCCTGTGCGCCGCTGCAGCGCCGCTTCAATCGGCCTCGGCCGAAACGGCTCCGCGCGACGGCCGGCATGACTTCGATTGGGAAATCGGCACCTGGACGACAAAGGTCCGAGTGCTTCGCAATCCGCTGACCGGCAGGCCGCCGGAATGGGCTGAATTTCAGGGTACCAGCGTCGTGAAGCCGCTGATGGACGGCCGCTGGAACTTCGTCGAGCTTTCGGTCGCAGGATCGGGCGGCAAGATCGAGGGCGGCGCGCTTCGGCTGTTCAATCCCAAGACTGGCCAATGGAGCCTCAACTACACGCCGCTATCGAACGGCCTGCTCACGGCGCCTGTCTACGGCAGCTTCGACGGACGAGGCGTCGGCAAGTTCTACGGGTCCGACACGCTTGACGGCCGGGCCATCCTCGTTCGCTTCGTGATCACCACGAAATCGGACAGCGAAGCGACGTTTGAGCAGTCCTACTCGGCCGACGGCGGAGTGACCTGGGAGACCAACTGGCTGGCAACGGACACGCGCCGCTAAGTCCGGGCACGATCTTGCGACGACTGCCGCATGGCGTCCTGATCGGTGATGCAAAAATGTGCTCGGCGAAGTGGCATCCGAAGACCTTGGTTACGAGCCCGTACCATCGTCGTGAAATTTCCGATTGTTTGACTGGATGTCGGTTCATCCACTTCGACCATGGACGATATTGTCCACAGTTTTCGGTCGATCTTGGTCCAAACTGTAAGGTCTTGTTTACCAGCTTTCGTCCACCTCGACGAAGGAGGTGGCGTAATGACGATTCAGGCCCGACTGGAGAATCTGGAAGCATCATCCAGGCGGACCTCGCCACGACGCAAGCTGCGGCTGGGAGCTTCACTGGGAAGCGGTGGACACGAGGTGGTAATCCACGACCTTTCGGCAACCGGCGTCCTCATTCAGACCAGCGCGAAGCTCGAGACGTTCGACGACCTTGAAGTCGATTTGCCGGAAGTGGGTCCGACCCACGCTTTCGTGGTCTGGAACAGCGGCGAGTATTTCGGATGCGAGTTCGCTCGTCCGATCTCGCGCGCCGCAATCAGCGCTGCCTTGCTCCGCAATCCCGCAGCATCGGCAGCGTCTCAGTCTGTCGAGGACGATGGCGTCCTGGAACTTATCGAGGAAGCGCCGTCCGCGGAGATCTCCTTCTCGACAAAGATGCGCCTGATTGTCGGCACGTCGATCGCGCTCTGGGCCGTCATCCTCTGGGCGGTCGGCATCTTCTGAAAAAGAGCGCCGGCGGTTAGGCCGGCGCTCCGTCACTCATTCAAGATTGTTTATCGGCGGTAGATGTCGACGTCGCGGACGTAACCGCGGTAGTCGACGTCGCACCTGAACGACAGGTCCGGCCGGTAATTGTAGCCGGTCGCGCCGTAAGCCCCGTAACCGTACGGGCTATAGGCGTAGGCCCGGCCGCTGGTTGCAAGACCGGTCACCCGGACCGACCCGCGTCGCGGCGCGACCTGCGTCACGCTGAGGACCCGGCCATAGCTCGGGCTTCCGGCGCCAAGAATTGCGCCGAGGATTCCGGTCGAACCCGTCCGGTAGCTCAGCCGCTGCTGGACCGCTGCCGAGCACTGCTGGGCAGCCACGTTGGTCATATTGTTATCGTAGCCGTACGCGTTGCCATAAGGCTGCGCGTAATACTGGGCTGCCGCGGGGGCCGCAGTTGCAATCGCCGCAAGGCCAGCACCGCCGGCGATGATTTTCGTAAAGACAGACATGACTGGTCTCTCCTTTCAAACAGAGGAGTTTCAATGCTCAATAAACGATTGGGCTCTGGAGGACGGCCATGCGCTCGTCGTAATCAACAGTCGGAACGTCGCACAGTAATGAACGCC
>JBKPKZ010000201.1:0-4022 GCA_046731355.1 Pseudomonadota bacterium
CCCGTTCCGTTCTTCTTCGCGCCAATCGTCCCGGAGACGTGCGTTCCGTGCCCGTTCTTGTCATCAGCACTGCCGCCGCTACCGACGAAGCTTACGCTGCGCGACACATCGACGTTAAGTTCGGGATGATCGAGGTCGATACCGGTATCGATGACGAATGCCGTTTTCGTCGAGCCGCTCATGTCGACCGATCCACCGACCATGGTAATGCCATACGGTGTCGTTTCAGCACCGCCGCCTCCGCCGCCGCCGGGCCTCGCGGCCCCACGCGACTGGATGATGGACATGACCTGATCTTGCTCGCACCCCGTGATCTTCGGATTGGCCGCGCGCATCTCCGCAACCGGACTGCGGCCGTTTGGAAGAGCAGCGGTGTGAACCGCGAAGCCTTTGATCGCATGCTCGTAGGTGAAGAGTACCTCACCCAAGACCTTACCCGCCGCCTTCGCAGCCTCATTGCGAACGCTGGCAGCCGGCATCGCTCGGTCGAACGTACAGATATACTGGTTGCTGATTTTATCTCCGGGTTTGGCATCTGCGGGAGCAGCCGCGAACAGCGCAGCAGCAGACGACGCCAGAAGCAAAGCGTGAATGCGCATTCGAATTCCCCTCGTTGAAGGATGCCCCGAGTCTTAGGATCGGATGCTCTGCTCCTACTAATCGACTGTCAATATTCGTTAATTTCCCTGGTTAGCGGGGCCCGTCCTAAAACGCACCACGCTTGACTAACCGGAGACTTTCGGTAGAGGGCGCGGCTCGCACGTGCCTTCGGGCGCATGCAACCGTCCGAGACAGCTGCTGAGGGTCGCCTCTTAATTTGCAGCCTAGACGGGGACAGGAATCATTCGGAGCGCTTTCAAGCGCTTCGTCGTGCGTTGCATGCAACGCCAGCGAAACCAACTCCCCACGGACATGAGTGCTTGAGCGCTTGCGCTCAGGTTTTTGTTGAACCTCGCTCGAAGCTTGCTTCGGGCGGATTACGGAGTTGGCATGGATCGTTCGCAAAAAGCCGATCTGGTCGACGAGCTGAAGCAAGTCTTCACCGATACGAGCGTCGTTGTGATTACTCGCAACCACGGTCTTTCGGTGGCGCAGTCCACGGACCTGCGTCTGAAGATGCGCGATGCCGGCGCCCAGTACAAAGTTGCGAAGAACCGGCTTGCACTCATTGCGCTGGACGGCACTCGCTACAAGCCGATCGGGGACCTTCTTAAGGGCCCGACCGCGCTTGCCACGTCTGTCGATCCGGTTGCCGCGGCGAAGGTCGCGGTCGATTTCGCCAAGACGAACGACAAGTTCGAAATCGTCGGCGGCGCAATGGGCGACACCTTGCTCGACGTGAACGGGATCAAGGCGCTGGCCGCCCTCCCGTCGCTTGACGAACTGCGTGCGACGATCGTGGGCCTCATCCAGGCGCCCGCGACCAAGATCGCCCGCACCGTCAACGAGCCGGGTGCACAGCTTGCCCGAGTCTTCGGTGCCTACGCGGCAAAGGCCGCTTGAGGCCGACCTTTTCTTTCAACGCACGACATATGGGGCTGATGCCCCGCAAAGGAGTATCAAATGGCTGACATTGCTAAGCTGGTTGACCAGCTTTCTGAACTGACCGTCCTCGAGGCCGCGGATCTCGCCAAGGCTCTCGAAGAGAAGTGGGGCGTTTCTGCTGCGGCTGCGGTCGCGGTTGCCGGCCCTGCTGCTGGTGGTGGCGCTGCTGCCCCGGCCGCTGAAGAGAAGACCGAGTTCGACGTCATCCTCACGGGCGACGGTGGCAAGAAGATCAACGTGATCAAGGAAGTTCGCGTGATCACCGGTCTCGGCCTCGGCGAAGCCAAGGCGCTGGTTGAAGGCGCTCCGAAGGCTCTCAAGGAAGGCGTCAACAAGGACGAAGCCGAAAAGATCAAGAAGCAGATCGAGGAAGCCGGCGGAACCGTCGAGCTCAAGTAAGCTTCTACGAGCTTCAAGCTTTAAGAGAGGGCGGCCCCGATGGGGTCGCCCTTTTTCTTTGGCCTTGTCCCCACTAACGCTTCGATATTGAGAATTCCGGAAGCGGGAAAACGAGAGTGCGGTTTGCAAACGCCGGGGACTCTTCGAAAAATCCTCGGAAATGCCATGGCAACACCAGCAGATAATCCGGATTCTGCTCCATCAAACTGGACTCGGCGACGATGGGAATAAGGGACCCCGGGGTGAAAGAGCCGAACTTATCATCGTTCACCTCCCCGATGGCGCAGATATCGTCGGCGGAAAAACCACAATATTGCAGAAGCACGTTGCCCTTGGTCGAGGCCCCCAGGCCCGCCACAACCTTTCCGTCTGACCGCGCCTTTTCCACAAATTCGCGAATAGTTTCGCGAGCGCGCTGAACTCGCTCTTCAAATGCCCGGAATGGCTCCAGGTTATTCAGGCCCGCTTTAGCCTCGTCGTCGAGAATCTGCATAACTCGGCTATTCGGCGGCTCCCGTTCGAGAGTCTTGCGGACCGTTACCGAGAAGCTGCCTCCGTTGACGTCGTTGAACTCGACGTCCTCGATTTTGAATCCCACGCGGTCGGCCATCCACTGGATTTGCTTGAGGGCGTAAAACTCGAGGTGCTCGTGGCAAACGGTATCGAAGGAATTGGTCGCTAGCATGCTCGGCATGTAGCTCTGCTCGAATACCCAAATTCCATCGTCCGCGAGGATATCGCGAACCTCTTCCATGAACGACATCGGTGCCTCGAGATCGTAGAACATCGAAAACGAGGTCACGACCTTGGCTTTCCGATCACCAAACCGGCCGCGGACCACTTGGGCACTGAAAAAATCCGGGATCAGTCCAATGTGCTGCGGGTAGTATTCACGAAATTTGGAGCCTGTCGGATCGACGCCTGCGAGCTCCAATCCCGGCTGCGCATAGGCCTTGAGGGTTGTCGCGTCGTTGCTGCCGATGTCGATGACCAAGTCACCTGGTTCGAGTTGGATCTGACGCGAGATTCGTTCAACCTTGCGGTGAAGGTGCGCGACCATGCTGGCGTTCAGGCCTGATCGATAGCCGTAATTGTCACCATACATTTCGCCGAGGTCGTAACTATGCTCGAGCTGGAGCAGTCCGCAGCTCTCCTCGTCGTCTACGACGCACTTGACGAGCCGCAGGGGGCCATGCCCGACTTGCTCCTCCCGCGAGCGTGGGAAGACGCCAGTCAGCGCCTGGTCCCCAAGATCCAACACGCGCTCGAGGTTGGAATTCCCACAAATCCTGCAGCGCTTTACTTGCACGAACATTCTTACCTCGGCGTGTTTCTGACGTGATCGAGCCGTTCCAGTTCCGCGTCGACCATCATGCGGACGAGGCCCGGGAAGTCGATGCTAGGCGACCAACCCAACTGACGCTTCGCCTTGGACGGATCGCCCACGAGAGGAACAGGCTCGTTGGACCGGAATGAATCCGAGTCCTCGCGAACATGGTTTCGATAGTCCAGTCCGACATGTCCGAAAGCCAGGTCGCACAGTTCACTCACCGAATGGCTTTCTCCCGTCGCTAGGACAAAATCATCCGCCGAGGCCGCCTGCAGCATCAACCACATTCCGCGGACATAGTCGCCGCTGTAACCCCAGTCGCGGCGCGCATCGAGATTGCCGAGAACCAGTTCGTCCGCGAGACCGCGGCTTATGCGAGCGGCCGCTTGGGCAACTTTACCGGTAACGAACTCCGGTCCGCGACGCGCGCTCTCGTGGTTGAACAAGATGGCGGAGCAAGCGAACAGATCATGTCGACGTCGATAGATCCCGACCATTTCATGGGCATAAAGTTTCGCTGCGCCATAGGGGCTTCGAGGCCGGAATGTGGTGATCTCCGATTGGGGACTTTCGAGCGGCCGTCCGAACAACTCGCTGCTGGACGCCTGGCAGAATCGGATGGAAGGGTCCACGCTGCGGATGGCCTCCAGCATGCGCGCAACCGCCAAGCCATTGATGTCGCCGATGCCGACCGGATCGTCGTACATCCCCGCTCCGGAAGCAGCGGCGGCGAGATTGTAGATCTCGA
>JBKPKZ010000202.1:0-8158 GCA_046731355.1 Pseudomonadota bacterium
CGAAAGCCCAGATCGCCGCCGTACTCGAGAAGCTGCAGGGCGACTGGAATCGCGGCGACATCGAGGGCTTCACCCCGATGCTCCAGCAGATGGAGGCAAGCTCTCCGCAGACCTACAAGCTGCTCTTCAACGACCGCAACGGTCGTTGGGCGCAATGGATTGCTCGCCGGCTCCAGCAGCCGGGCGTTGTGTTTGTCGCGGTCGGAGCGGGCCATCTTGCCGGCAAGGACAGCGTCCAGCAAAAGCTCGGCAAATATAGTATCCGGACCGCCCGGATTAACTGATAGCCCGGCTATCGCCCGGGACTGCGACCCGGTTTCCAGCAATCAAAGATGCCGCAACTTGCGTCAAGGGCGGCCCTCCCCTATAGGCGCGCCCTCCCAGCCAATGTCATCCCTGGAGGCGTGGCGGGAGCACACTTTATCGAGGAACAAGCGAAATGAGCGATCAGCTGACGCTGCCCGCCGAGGCGCGCGACCGGGCTGGCAAGGGAGCCTCCCGAGCACTGCGCCGAGATGGACGGGTACCCGCCGTGGTTTACGGCGAAAAGAAGGAACCTCTCTCGATCCACGTCGAAGAGAAGCTCCTGACCAAGATGCTTCACACCGGCCACTTCATGAACTCGGTCGTGATGATCGATTTCAAGGGCAAGCCCCATCGTACGCTGCCGAAAGCGGTGGACTTCCATCCGGTTACGAGCCGGCCGATCCACGTCGATTTCCTGCGTATCGGCGAGCACACGAAGGTGAACGTCGCCGTTCCGATGCGCTTCGACAATGAAGACGCCTCTCCGGGCCTCAAGCGCGGTGGCGTTCTGAACGTCGTCGTTCACGAGCTCGAGATCGTCTGCGACGCCGCGCACATCCCGGCCGAGATCCACATTGCGCTCGACGGGCTGGAGATCGGCGATTCGATCCATATCAGCCAGGTCAAGCTTCCTGACGGAGTCACGCCGGCCAACACCGAGGACGACTTCACCGTCGCCACCATCGTCGCTCCGTCGGCGATGAAGGCGGAAGAGGAAGAGGCTGCCGCGGCCGACGCGGTTCCGACCGTCGAGGGCGAGGAAGCCGAAGGTGAAGGCGAAGCTCCTGCCGAGGGCGGCGAGGAAGCCTAAGCTTACTTCCAATGCGAACAATGAAGCCGCTCGCCCGAAAGGGTGGGCGGTTTCTTTTTGTGGCTCCCTCACGCTAGGTGAATGCGATGCAGATTTGGGTGGGCCTTGGAAATCCCGGCGCGAAATATGCGCTGCACCGGCACAATGTCGGTATGATGGCCGCCGACCTCATCGCCGAAGTCCACGGTTTCGGTCCGTGGACTAAGAAGTTCCGGAGCCTGATCTCGGAGGGCCGAATCGGTCGCCACAAGGTGCTTCTGCTGAAACCGCAGACTTTCATGAACGACAGCGGTGATGCGGTTCAGCAGGCGCTCCACTTCTACAAGCTGGACGAAGAAGCGCTGACCGTCTTCCACGACGAACTCGACCTTGCGCCGTTCAAGGTGAAGGTTCGCGTCGGCGGAGGGCTGGCAGGCCACAACGGCCTGCGCTCCATCAACGCTTCACTCGGCCCCGACTTTCGTCGAGTACGCGTCGGCATCGGCCATCCGGGTCCTGGGCAGAAGGAAAAGGTCACCCCCCACGTCCTCGGCAATTATCACAAGGCCGAAATGGAAGACCTCTCCGACATGCTCGCAGCGATCGCGGCCGAGGCGAACTGGCTCGCCGATGGCGACGACGTGCGCTTCATGAGCGAAGTCGCTCGGCGGATGCAGGACGAGCCGTGACCCGCTCGCTGTTCGTCACCAGGCTTTACGAAACGCAGATTGCCGATGATCTGCTTTACGATCTCGCCCACTCGATCCGAACCCTGGCCAAGGACGACGAAGCGGGCCAGTGCTGGTCCCGCAAACACCGTTACGCCGGCTACACCAGCTATTCCTCGCTCAACGATCTCCCACGCCGCGATCCGGCGTTCGCTGATCTGGCGAAGCTGCTCACGAAACACGCCGCTGCGTTCGCCGACGACTGCGCTTTCAATCTGTCGCGCAAGCCGAGGCTCGACAGCTTGTGGGTGAACCTATTGCGGGGAGCAGGACATCACAGCGCGCACATTCACCCGCACAGCATCATCTCGGGCACGCTTTACGTGGAGGTACCCAAGGGCTCGGGCTCGATCCGCTTCGAGGATCCTCGCCTGCCGATGATGATGGCGGCGCCGACGCGCCGGGCGGACGCGCCCGACGAGCTTCAGCCCTTCGTGACCGTCGAGCCTCGCCCCGGACTGTTGCTTCTCTTTGAAAGCTGGCTTCGGCACGAGGTGCTACCCGGCACCGGCCGCGGCGAACGGCTGTCGATCAGCTTCAATTTTGCGTGAGTTCGGGCTCGCAGTCGTAAAATTCGACCTGCATATAGCCTTCGGCATCTGCTGGATTCCTTAACACCCGCCATGCCGGCTGCAGCGGCCTAATCCTTCGATGGAATCAGCAGTCCGCGCTGCACTGCCGGCCTCGCGAGCCCGCGCTCGAGCCAGGCCTGGACGTTCTTCATCGACGCGAAATCGACCAACTCGCCTGCAGCATAGAAACCGATCAGGTTTCGAACCCAGCCGAGCAGGGAGATGTCGGCGATGGTATATTCGTCCATCACCCACTCCCGCCCCTGGAGCCGATCGTCGAGCACCTGCAGAAGCCGCTTGGATTCGTCGGCATAGCGCTTGAGCGGCCGCTTGTCCTCCCACTCGCGCCCAGCGAATTTATGGAAGAAGCCAACCTGGCCGAAGAACGGCCCGACATGGCCGACCTGCCAGAAAACCCACTGGATGGTCTCGTAGCGTCGTGCCCCGGCTGGCAGGAACATTCCCGTCTTTTCGGCCAGGTAGATGAGGATCGCTCCTGATTCGAACAGGCCGATCGGCCGACCGTCCGGTCCGTCGGGATCGATGATCGCCGGGATTTTTCCGTTCGGGTTCAGCGACAGGAATTCCGTCGTCCAGCTTTCATTATCGCCGATGACGACGAGATGCGGCTCGTAGGGAAGACCCGTCTCCTCCAGCATGATCGATGCCTTCACGCCGTTTGGCGAGTTGATCGAATAGAGTTGCAGGATATCGGGATTCCGGGCGGGCCAGCGGCGGCTGATTGGGAAAGCGAGAAGGTCTGCCATCCGTCCCAGCTAGGTATGCCCTCGCTGCGTTGCAAACCGCGGTTGAGGAAATCGCGGCGCTTCCCTAAAGCGCCGCAAACCCCGTCATCGCAAGCGCCGTGACGCGATCCAGTGCTGGATCGCCGCGTCGGGTGACAAGAATTCGGAGATCACATGGGCTTCCGCTGCGGCATCGTCGGCCTGCCGAACGTTGGCAAATCTACGCTTTTCAACGCACTGACCGAGACTGCGGCGGCGCAGGCGGCGAATTATCCTTTCTGCACGATCGAGCCGAACGTCGGTCGAGTGGCCGTTCCGGACGAGCGCCTCGACCGCGTCCGGGCCATCGCGAAGTCGGCGCAGGAGATCGAAACCCAGATCGAATTCGTCGACATCGCCGGACTCGTCCGCGGAGCATCCAAGGGCGAAGGTCTTGGCAACCAGTTCCTCGCCAACATCCGTGAAGTCGATGCGATCGTTCACGTCCTGCGCTGCTTCGAGGGCGGAGATGTCACCCACGTGGAAGGCCGGGTGGACCCGATCGCCGACGCGGAAACCGTCGAGACAGAGCTGATGCTGGCCGATCTGGAGAGCCTCGAACGCCGCGTTCCGAACCTCGTGAAGAAGGCGCAGCAGGGCGACAAGGAAGCGAAGGTCGAAGCTGCTGTCCTCGGCCAAGCGCTCGGCCTGCTTCGCGAGTCCAAGCCGGCGCGCCTGACCAGGCCCAAGGACGTCGAGGAGGAAAGAGCACTCGCTCGCGCCCAGCTCCTGACGGCAAAGCCGGTCCTCTACGTCTGCAATGTCGACGAAAGCGAAGCGGCGAGCGGCAACGCGTTGTCGGAACGCGTTTTCACAAAGGCCGCCGGCGAAGGCGCCAAGGCCGTGGTCATCTCAGCCGCCATCGAAGCAGAGATCGCGACTCTTCCGGCCGAGGAACGCGATGCTTTCCTGTCTGACCTCGGCCTCAACGAAACCGGCCTCAACCGGATGATTCAGGCGGGCTACGAGCTTCTCGGCCTGATTACTTTCTTCACCGCGGGCCCCAAGGAATCGCGTGCATGGACCGTCCACAAGGGCGCGAAGGCGCCCGAAGCGGCCGGGGTCATCCATTCGGACTTCGAGCGCGGTTTCATCCGCGCGGAAACCATCGCCTACGACGACTTCATCAAGTTCGGCGGCGAGAGCGGCGCGAAGGAAGCCGGCAAGATGCGCGCCGAGGGCAAGGAATATGTCGTGCAGGATGGCGACATCCTGCTCTTCCGCTTCAACGTCTAGCTTCGCGGAACAGCATCGCGGCGAGGAGCCCCGTGAACGCGAGTGCGAGCCAGCTGACCGTCTGCGAGACATGCGTGCCGGCGACCGTCACGTCGAGGCCGAACAGGAGCCGGTAAAGGTGGACCAGTGCGATCAACAGAAAGATTGCTGCTGCGAGCGTAGTGAAAGGCCGTCGAGCGGTCATGTTGCTCTCCCAGTCCTCCACCCCGCCCGGCTTATAACGTAGATTAGAAACGCCCAAAACAACCCATAGCTCCAGCCGCCGACGACATCGCTTGGCCAATGCACGCCGAGCATCACTCGGCTGAGACCGACAAGAAGCGCGATAGCGACGGACCAAGTCAGCCAGAATCGCCGGTGCTCGCTGGCCGCGAGGAACAGTGCAAGCGCGACATAGGTCATCATCGCATTGGCCGAATGGCCGCTTGGAAAGCTCAGGTTGTGGACAACAACGAGGTGCGGGTTCTCGTCCGGACGCAGCCGGTTGAATTCATACTTCTGGAGCTCCGTCACCGCTTTGCCGAGCGACGTGCCAGCGACCAGCACGAGCGCCGGCCACGATTGCTTGCGCGAGATCAGGACGATCGCGCCGATGATGGCGAAGAAGGTCACCACACGCCCGTCACCCAACATGGTGATCAGCCGAGCGGCGTCCGCGAGTACGGGCCGGTGGCCCGCGTAGAGGTCGAGCAAGATGCGATGGTCGACCGCTCCTGCCCCAAGCAGAAGCATCGCAAGCCAAAGCAGGATCAGTGCGCCAAGGAGCAGCGCCGGTTTCAGGTAGGTCGTCACGCGAGGCGCCCAACGCGGTCGGGCGCCTCTTCGCTCCCCCCTAGAACTTCGTGCCGAGCCTCAGGCCGAAGGTACGAGGCCGGCCAGGTACGATATGGACGTTCGTACAGATGCTGCACGAAACGCCGCGTGACAGCTCGTTGCGCTTGTCGAAGACGTTCGTCGCGAACAGTTCGACGCTGTATTTGCTCCAGTCGTATCCCGCGAAGAGGTCGACCAGAGTGTAAGCGTGCAAAGTGCCCGTCTGCTCGTTGTCGGCGACCCTGAGGGCGGAACGAGCCGAACCCTGGTGGACGATTCCGATCTGACCGTGCGCCCTGCCCTGCCACAGGTTCCAGGTATAGCGTGCAGTCCCGGTCACCTTGAACTTCGGAGTGACCGGCAAGCGCGTTCCCTTGGGCGCGGTGATTTCGTCGCCCGGGACGCCGTCGCAATCGGGAGCCTCGTCCGCCGCGACCGCGCAGATGTTCTGCTTGGTCTTGGCATCAGTGTAAGCTGCCGCCGCGTTCAGTGTCAGACCGCCATGCACGTAGCTAAGGTCGGTTTCGATTCCGTTGATCCGCGCATCGCGGCCGTTCTGGACGACGGTCAAGCTGTTCTCGCCAAGGAAGCTGAACTGGAAGCTTTCCCAGAGCTGGTGGTAGATCGCGCCATTCCAGCGAAGCGGTCCGAACGAGGTTTTCCATCCCAGCTCGTAGTTTACGAGGAAGTCGGGATCATATGGCTCAAGACCCGGCTGACGGTTGATTCCGCCCGGCCTGAAGCCCTTCGACCAGGTTGCATAGAACAGCAGGTCTTCCTGCGGCTTCCAGGTTCCGTTGAAGCGGTAGGTGAAGCCTGAATCCTTGCTCTGCTTCGGTTTCAGCTTCCCGTCTTCGAAGGTGGCGACGTTGATGCAGGGCGTACCGTTAAGGACACCGTCCATGATCAATGTCAGGTCGGTGCCATTCAGCTGCGACTCCCTCAGCGTGTCGCCGCTGGTCGTGTAGCACTGGGCGACGCCCGTCCTGCTGCTCCCCGCGGCGTTCGGCGGTGGATTGTCTGGAGCACCTTGGAAGAAGTCGGGGTTGCGGCCGAATCCGGCAAAGCCGAATACGGTATTGTCGAACTTGTACCAACGCGTGCCGCCGGTGAGCGTGATTTGCGGCGTGATGTCGAAGCTCGCCTCGCCGAACAGTGCGTAGTCGCGGTCGATGCGCTCCTGCTTGGTGAGCCAGATTAGCCCCGGACGGCCGTTGACCGAAAGATCCGCGGCGAGGTTATCGACATGATATTCCTGGAGAATATCGTTCGCCTGACGCTGGTAGAAGGCACCTCCGATGACTCGGAAAGGCTTGTCCGCAGGCGTTGCGACCCGAAGCTCCTGGCTCAACTTTTTGAAGTTGTTGCCTCCGGTAATGTACTGGCGCGGATCGATCGGGTCGCCATTGTCGTCGAAGTAATACTGGTAGTTCGCGATACCGCCGTAGCTTTCATAATAAGCGTCGTAGGCATCCGCGTAATCGGTGTAGTCGTTGATCGAGTGGTTCGGCCGATGCATGTAGGCGCCGGCATAGGTGATATCGAAGATTCCGACCTTGCCTTCGACGGTCAGCGCGTACTGCGTGAACTTGTCGATTCCGGGCTCTTCGCGGAAACGCTGCGTTTCCAGGTCGCCGAGCCGCTCGTCGAAGTACCACACGCCCTTCGTCTTGGAATGCTGGTGCATGATCGTCGGCGTGATCGTCCAATTCTCGTCGAGATCGATCTTCAACGCGGCGCGCCCGCCGTACGTCTTGTTGGTGTTGAAATTGTTTTTGACGAAGGCGGCGTTGTCTGCGTGGAAGCCGTTGTGAACGCAGCCGATCGTGTCTCCAGTATCCGGATCCGTGACCACGTCGCCGCAATAGTCGCGAGTACCGTGGACATTGTCGATATAGCCCGCGTCGCGCTGGTAGAAGCCGCTCGCACGGAACGCCATATTGTCGGCGACCGGGAGGTTGATCATTCCCTCGAGACTGCCGCCCATGCCGCCGTGGGCGACCGTGTTGATCTCGGCATCAACGCGCCCCTCGGTCACCCCGAGCTCAGGCTTGTTGGTGATGATGCGGATCGTGCCGGCTTCGCTTGATGCACCATAAAGAGTGCCCTGAGGCCCGCTAAGGCTCTCGATTCGAGCAATGTCGTAGATGTGGACGTCGAGGGTTCCGCCGATCGTGGTGACCGGCTGCTCGTCGAGGTAGGAGCCCACTGAAGGCAGTGACCCCGTGTGGTTGCCGTCGCCGCCCGTCGCGACTCCGCGCATGTAGACGATCGTGAACCCAGGCGCCGATGTCTGGTAGCTCACCGACGGCAGCTGCTTGGTATAGTCTTCGAAGTTCGAGACGTTCAGCTGGTCGAGCCGGCGGGTGCCGATCGCCTGCACGCTGATCGGAACATCCTGAAGATTCTCGTCGCGCTTCTGCGCGGTAATGATGATTTCGTTCGAGTCCTGGTCCGTCACCTGCGCGGGTGGCGGGGTCTGGGCGGCGGGCGCTGGCTGCGCTGCTGCGGCCGCCGTTGAGTCCGCCGTAGCTGCGTCAGGTGCCGCTGCCTGTGCCGGGTCCTGTGCGAATGCCGGCGTGGCGATTGCAGTCGATGCAAGAAATCCAAATGTGAGCGCGCGAATCTTTCGAGCGGTCATCGAAGCCCCCTTCTGACCATGTCGGCGCATCGCGGCAGAGCGGCTTCGACTTGTCAACGGCCAGTCGTTGCGTAGCCGTCACTTCCCTGTGGATTGTGACAGCGGCGCTACAGAAAATCGGCAGGAGTGGCCGGATAAGCGTCGAGAACGGGACCCAAGGCGCGTTTGAGCGGCTCGAGATGAGCCTCGTACGCCCGCCACTCTTCGGTCGCGTCGCGGTAAATCGGACGGCGAACCTGCTCCGAGCTCGGAGTCCGGACCGCGCGCTCGGTTTCGTAGAAGGAAAG
>JBKPKZ010000203.1:0-5583 GCA_046731355.1 Pseudomonadota bacterium
TGCACCGCGCCTTCGCCCGCATCCACGGTCAGCACCTGCAATTTGTCTGCCTGGGGATGCTTTTCCGCCGTCAGCACCTTGGCTATCCGGAACGGCGCAAGGGCTTCTGCCGGATTTTCGACGCTTTCGACCTCGAGCCCGATCGCGGTCAGCGTGTCGGCGATGGTCTGCGCGTCGGAATCCGTGTCGAGATGCTGCCTAAGCCAGCTCAGGGAGAACTTCATGCGCCCACTCCTCCGCTGAGCGTGGGCACGTCGAGCGCTCTGAAGCCGTAATGCTTCAGCCAGCGTATGTCGCCGTCGAAGAAGGCCCGAAGGTCGTCCATTCCATACTTGAGCATGGCCAGGCGATCGATGCCGCAGCCGAAGGCGAAGCCCTGCCACTCGTCGGGATCGAGCCCGCAATTGGCGATCACGCGCGGGTGGACCATCCCGGAGCCGAGGACTTCCATGAAGCCGTCGCTGCCGCCGATAACGCGCTTGCCCTTCTCCAGCGTGTAGCCGACGTCGACCTCTGCCGACGGCTCGGTGAACGGGAAGTAGGACGGGCGCATGCGCAGAACGACGTCGTCCCGCTCGAAGAAGGCCTTGAGGAAGGTCTCCAGTGTCCACTTGAGGTGACCCATGTGGATCGCGCGGTCGATCACCAGGCCCTCGACCTGATGGAACATCGGGGTATGGGTCGCGTCGCTGTCGGATCGATACACTCGGCCGGGAGCGATCACGTAGAGAGGGGCGCCATTCGCCTGCATCGCGCGAATCTGCACTGGAGAGGTGTGGGTACGCAGCACCTTCGACTCATCCTCACCCTCGTGACGTTCGAGGTAGAACGTGTCCT
Source organism: Pseudomonadota bacterium (assembly GCA_046731355.1). GTDB lineage: Bacteria > Pseudomonadota > Alphaproteobacteria > Sphingomonadales > Sphingomonadaceae > Sphingomicrobium. The sequence goes on from JBKPKZ010000203.1 coordinate 838, forward strand.
GCATCGCGCGCGCCGGGTGGAACTCCGGCATGTTGAGCGCGGTGAAGTTATGCCACTGGTCCTCGATCTCCGGACCCTCGGCGACCGCGAAGCCGAGATCGGCGAAGATTTCCGCCAGCTCGTCCATGACCTGGCTCACCGGATGGACGGTACCGCTCGGCGTTTCCTGCGCCGGTAGCGACAGGTCGATCGTCTCGGTGGCCAGTTTGCGGTCGAGCTCGGCAGTTTCCAGCGCCGACTTGCGGTCGGCGATCGCGGACGTGACCCGCTCGCGGAACGCGTGAATCTTCGGAGCCTCTGCCGCGCGCGCTTCGGGGTCCATCGATCCGAGCGACCTAAGTTGAGCGGTGATGCTCCCGGACTTGCCGAGGACGGACACGCGCAGCTGGTCGAGCGCCCCGAGGTCGGGCGCGCTTCGGATTTGGTCGAGAATGTCAGTGTCTGACGCCATCGCGCGGCCTTAGCTGCACCGCAACGCAAAATGCAAAGGCGCGTGCTAAAGGGGCACGCATGAGCTGGCCCGTACTCGATCCGGCGCGCGACCATGAGACGCTCGCCATCCTCCACCTTACTTCCCAAATGCTGGGCAAGATCCGAGTGAAGCACGCGCCGTGGACGAACCACGGATGGCATGTGGCGCTCCAGCCCAATGCTCGTGGCCTGGCGACTCTTCCGACGTCGGCAAGCGATGGCCGAACATTCACCTTGGCGCTTGACCTCTGCCGTCACGCGATCGTGCTGACGACGAGCGGGGCCGAGCGGGCAGAGCTGCCACTTTACGAACGGAGCATCTCGGCCCTCCATTCCGGGCTGGTTGGGATGCTCGATGAGCACGGCCTCCCGTCAGACTTCAGCGGGACACCAAACGAAGTCGCCGATGCACTGCCGTTCGCCGACGACACGGCGCCCCGGATTTACGATCCCGACTCCGCGACGCGCTTCCGCGAGGCCCTCGCCGCGATGCTGCCAATTTTCGAACGCTTCCGCGCGGGCTTCACCGGCAAGTCGAGCCCGCTGCATTTTTGGTGGGGAAGCTTCGACCTCGCGGTCACCCGATTCTCCGGTCGGAGCGCGCCACAGCATCCGGGCGGCGTTCCCGGCCTCCCCGATCGCATCACCCGCGAGGCTTACAGTCAGGAAGTATCGAGCGCAGGCTTCTGGGCGGGCGGAGTCACACAGGCCGATGCCTTCTTCTACAGCTACGCCTATCCGGAACCCGCAGGCTTCCGCGACAATGCAATCGCCGCGGGCGGATGGAACGGCGATTGGCAGGAGTTCATCCTGCCGTATGAGGAAGTGCGCTCGGCAAGCGATCCCGGAGCCGTTCTGACCAGCTTCCTCCAATCGACCTACGATGCTGCGGCCGACCTTGCGAGCTGGGACAGGGTGAAGCTCGAGCGCGAGCCGATCGCGCCCTAGGCAGGGAGGAACGGAAAGGGCGAGATTGTCTTGCGGTTCTCATGCACCGCCAGCATTCGCCCCGCCGGAGGCATCGCGCGATAGGCGCATTCCATCCTCGGGCAGATCGAACAGGCCGGCCCGACCGGAGTCGCTGGGGTGTTCGCCAGGTCCAGGCCGTCTGCATAGGCGATGCGCGGAGCGTAACGGACGTCGCACCCGAGCCCGATCGCGAGCAGCGCGTCATCGCGCAGTTCGGGACGGATCGGCCGCTCGATTGTCCGGCTGATGGTGAAAAATCGCTGTCCGTCCGGAGTCTCGATCAGCTGTCGGATGGTCTGCCCGGGTGTCTGGAACGCCGCGTGGAGGTGCCAGCGCGGGCAGGTCCCACCGAAGTGCGAGAAGGGGAAATTCTCTCCCGCGTAGCGCTTGGAGATGTTACCCGCCGGATCGACTCGAAGCATGAAGAAGGGGACGCCGCGAGCTCCTGCGCGGCCGAGCGTGGTAATCCGGTGCGCGATCTGTTCGACGTTGGCGCCGAACTGCCCGCACAATCGGTCGATTGCATACCGATGTTCCTCGGCGGATCGGAGGAAGCGACCATAGGGCATCATGATCGCCCCGGCCGCGTAATTGGCGAAGCTCATGTGCAGCAGCGCGCGGGTTCCGGCATCAGGCGGCCGGGCGACTTCCACCATGCGTTCCAGTAACGGCGCAAGTTCGAGCAGCGCCAATTGGTAGGCAAGCCCGAAAGTACGGTTCTCTGACCGAAGGAGCGCCGAGATCATGAAGGTCCGGCGCTGGGCGTCGTAATGCTGGCTGAAATTGTCGAGCAGCTCGGGCGATACGACTTGGGCTTCGACGCCGTACGCCTCCTTCAGCCTTCGTCGAAGCGCTTCGGAAACCGAGAGCGGGTCATTGAGTGAATTACCGAGCGTCTCGCAGCGCTCTTCCAGCTCCGGATAATGGTTTCGCTGCGATTGGATGTAGTCGCGCACCCATGTCTCTGGCGTGATGAGCGCTCGCGGGTCCGTCGCGGCTTCGTCGTCGGTGCCGGTCGGCGGCCTGCGCTGCAGTTCCCGCAGCGCAGTGTACAGGCGTACCACGCCCTCCGAAACCGCAGGAGAATTGTCGGACAGCTCGATCAGCTCGGCGCGGCCCAAGCCGAGGTCCGCCAGCATCGGGTCCGAGAAAATCTCGCCCAACTGGTCGGCCCCGGCGGTGTCGCCGGTTTCCGTGGCGAACGCCTTCACGTCAATGTCGAAGGCTTCGGCCAGCCGGAGCAGGATGCCGGCGGTTACCGGGCGCTGATTGCGTTCTAGGTGATTGAGATAGGAGGCCGATATTCCGATTTCGTCGGCCATGGCGGCCTGATTGAAGCCTCGCTCCCGCCGAAGCCTCCTCAGCCGCGCTCCCAGAAAAAGCTTCCGTTGTGCAACCACCGTCAGATTGTGAACGAATTTACAAAGTTCACAAGTCTAGTTCTGTCACGTCAGCACTTATTTGTGCATCGTTTACCAAAATGCTGTGTTTCCCTCTGGTTCTGATCACAGGGGATTAAGCTCATGCCTGACTTTGGTGTCGTAGTGTCCGCTCCCACTGGCCGCTTCGATGGAATCGAGCGCCCGTACAGCGCGGATGACGTGCTGCGCCTCCGCGGCTCGTTCCCGATCGAGCATACGCTCGCTCGCCGCGGTGCGCTCAAGCTTTGGGAGCTCTTGCAGCAGGACGAACCCGTCCGCGCACTCGGGGCGATGAGCGGCAATCAGGCGATGCAGCAGGTTCGCGCAGGGCTGGAGGCGATTTATCTGTCCGGGTGGCAGGCGGCCGCCGACGCCAATACCGCCTGCTCAATGTATCCCGACCAGTCGCTCTACCCGGCGAACACGGGACCTGAGCTCGCCAAACGTATCAACCGCGCGCTCCAGCGTGCGGACCAGGTCGAGCACGCCGAAGGCGGAGCCAAGCGCGACTGGTTTGCGCCGATCGTTGCCGATGCCGAAGCCGGCTTCGGCGGACCGCTCAACTGCTTCGAGATCATGAAGGCCTATATCGAGGCGGGCGTCGCTGGCGTTCACTTCGAGGACCAGCTCGCGTCGGAGAAGAAGTGCGGCCACCTTGGCGGCAAGGTGCTGATCCCCACGCAGGCGGCTGTCCGCAATCTCGACGCGGCGCGGCTCGCCGCCGACGTCTGTGGTGTCCCGACAATATTGGTTGCCCGAACCGATGCGGAGAGCGCCAAGCTCATCACGTCGGACGTAGACGAGCGCGACCGGCCGTTCATGACCGGCGAGCGCACCCCTGAAGGCTTCTTCCGCCTTGCGGATGGAACCGGCCTCGACCACTGCATTTCGCGCGGCCTCGCGTTCGCGGAGCATGCCGATCTGATCTGGTTTGAGACCAGCCATCCGAACCTGGAAGAGGCGCGGGCCTTTGCCGAGGGCATCCATGCGCGCTTCCCTGGCAAGTTGCTCGCCTACAATTGCTCGCCGAGCTTCAACTGGCGCGCCAAGCTCGACGAGCAGACCATCGCCAACTTCCAGCGTGAGCTTGGGGCGATGGGCTACAAGTTCCAGTTCGTCACCCTGGCGGGGTTCCACAGCCTCAACCATGGCATGTTCGAGCTGGCGGCCGGCTACCGCGACCGGGGCATGGCCGCCTATTCGGAGCTACAGCAGGCCGAGTTCGCCAGTGAGGCGAAGGGCTACACCGCGACCCGTCATCAGCGCGAAGTCGGCACCGGCTATTTCGACGCCGTGGCGAGCGCCATCTCCGGCGGCCAGTCGTCGACCGTCGCACTCAAGGAATCGACCGAAGCCGCCCAGTTCGAACCCGAAACCACCATCGCGGCCGAATAGGAGGACGAGAAAATGACCTATCGCTATTGGGTGATCGGCGGAGACTATAGCGACTGCCGCTTCAACGACATCAAGCCGGGCACGGAGAAGGTGCTTGGCCCCTACGACGACGAAGTGAAAGCGCGAACCGAATGGCAGCGTCTCACTTTCCGGGATCACTGTGGGGCGACGACGCGCTATTCGATCTGCATGGAGCCGAATCGCGCATGAATTCTGTGATCGACCGGCCGCGGATCGTGGCCGAGACCAGCCGAGTGCCGGGGGCGGGCGCGGTCCTGACCCCGGACGCCCTCGATCTCGTTGCCGAATTGCACGAGCGCTTCGATTCGAGGCGGCGGGAGCTCCTCGACCGGAGGCTCGAGCGCCAGGAACGGTTCGACGCCGGCGAGCTTCCCGACTTCCGCGGTGATACGCTCGAGATCCGTGAATCCGAATGGATGGTCGGCTCGATCCCCGTCGATCTGCAGGACCGCCGAGTCGAGATTACGGG
>JBKPKZ010000204.1:0-37107 GCA_046731355.1 Pseudomonadota bacterium
GTCGTTTCCAATATGGGCGGATATTCCGCTCGAGCGGGTGTGGGATGGAACGCTTCGAACAGAGGCACGTCCGTGCACAATTCCTATCTGCTCGTCTGGGCGGAGACCGGACTGCTCGGCCTGATCACGTTCCTGCTCGTATTGATCACGCCGATTGTCGGCACTTTCCGAACGGCTTTCCGATTCCGGAAAGAAGCCGAGAGCGAGCTCTTGCTCGGCTTCTCCGTCGCGATGACGATCATCGCTCTTCACCTGCTCTACGAATGGCTGTGGATCATGTTCGTGTTCCAGTACACGTTCGCGATGACCTCGGGCCTGGCGATCGGAATTGCGCATCGGCTCACGGCGCGGGCGAGACAAGCAGCCCGCCAGGGTCCTGCGGAGACGGCCGAGCAAAGACTGCCTGAAGGCGCCCTCCCTACGGCGAACTAGCTTCTGGCCGTCAGGATTTCCGAAAAGAATTCGCGGTACTGTCCGGCGATCCCCGACCATTCGAACTGCTTCGAGCGGTCCGCAAGTCGCTTGCGATCCGCTTCCGTCCGGCCCAGCGCCCGGACCAACTCGTCGCTGATCGACGAAGGCACGGCCGGGTCGCCGAGAAGCCCCACTTCGCCAAGGATCCAGCGCGTCCGGGCGGACTCGTAAGCGACGATGGGCACCCCGCACGCCATCGCTTCCACGTAGAGATTGCCGAAGGATTCATCCTGCGAGAGGTGGAGGACCGCGTCCGCGCTCCGGTAAAGCGCGGGCATGGCGTCAGGCTGAACCGTGATCTGCCGATAGCGACCCGGAAGATGTTCGTCGGCGAGGCTCTTCAACTCGGAACGAAGCGGCCCGTCGCCAGCAACAACCAAGGTCGCGTCGGGCAGTGCGCCGACCGCATCTATGCCCTTGTCGACATTCTTGCTGGCGATCATCGCGCTGACCATCAGGATGACAGGCTTGTCGGTGGGCAAGCCGAACCGTTCCCGCTCCGACCCGCCAGGATTGAAGCGCTCGGTATCGACGCCGTTCGGGATGAGCGCACACCGGTACCTGGCCTTGTTCCGCTCGAGATAGTCCGGGTTGATGCAGACGAGGCCGTCGCAGCCAAACAAGCGGTACTCCGCCTTGCCGGAATAGGCTGGCCAATCTCCGTTTTGAGTGACGAACACGTGCGCCGGCCGGCGCCGGCCTCCAATCGTCCTCAGCACCCAGTTGGTGAATGGGTACGAACAGGTCACGGTCACATCATAATCGTCTGCATCATAGGCCTGCAGAAGGCCGGGGACGAAACTTGCCTCCTCCCAGGCTGTTTCGGTTCGGAACAGTGGGAGGCGAGGCCATCGCTCGAACCGCTCCCGATTGATAACGGGGGCCCGCAGATATCTGTAAGGCTGGTTGTTGCGTGGAGGACCCGAACCAATGAGCGTTACCTGGTCACCTCGCCGGGCCAGCTCCGATGCAACCGAGATGAACGCGACTTCGGCTCCACGATCGACACGATGCAAGCCGGGAAGCGCAAACAGAATCCTCATAAATCGAGCGTAACGGCGCTTCGGCAGACGGTCCACGAGCATCGCCTTGCCAAGCCGCTTTGGTTGACACTCCGGAGCGTTCGTCCAGACTCCGCCGCGTAATTAGGAAGCCGAATGCGAATCGAACCCCGCAAGCACTGGCAGACTGCAATGCAGGGCTATGCCGACGAACTCATGTCGCTCGTCCGCAAATATCCTAACGCCAACATCCTCGAGCTTGGCGGCGGGCGCTGGCCTTCGTTCAGGGTTTCGGAAATGCCCGACAATATCGGCGCCTATACGGTCAACGACATCGACCCCAACGAACTCGCCCACAACGGACCCGAGTATGAGAAGGCCTGTTTCGACGTCAGCGGGGACTCCTCAGCGTTCAAGGACACGTATGACGTCGTCTTCTCGCGCTTCCTCGCGGAGCATGTCGCCGACGGTGTCGCCATGCATCGCAACGTCTACAACGTGCTGAAGCCCGGCGGAGCGGCCTTTCACCTGATCCCGACGATGTACGCCTCGCCCTTCGTCATCAATCGCTTCTTTCCCGAGCGGCTGTCGGCGAAGCTTCTGTCGCTGCTGACGCCGCGACGGGACATCTCGCCGAAGTTCCCGGCTTACTATTCGGCCTGCCACGGCGATACTCGGAAGATGCGCAAGATGTTCAAGGACATCGGCTACTCGCGCGTTGAGATCCGAAATTTCTTCGGACACTTCTATTACGAGAAGATCCCGGTCGCTCGCGAACTGGAGCAGTTCGTCTCCAGCCTGGCCGCCAAGAACGATTGGTCGTGGTACAGCTCCTACGCGTACATCACGGCGTACAAGTGATCCTACTCGACCCTGGCAGTCGAACACTCCGGTGAACTTCATTTCGAAAACGATGGTCGCGAGGATCGGCTGGACGTCGACCGTGTTCGGCATGGTCCAGGTGCTGCGCCTGCTGAACAACGTCGTTCTCGCGAGGCTTCTGGCCCCGTCCCTGTTCGGCTTGATGACCATCGTCAACGCGATCCGCGTCGGCGTCGAGCTGCTTTCGGATCTTGGAATCAACCAGAATATCGTGAGCAGCCCGCAGGGCCATACGCGCGATTTCTACGACACGGCCTGGACCCTTCAGGTCGTCCGGGGCGCGATCCTCGGGACGATCGCCTTCGCACTTGCGCACCCTTTGGCCATTTTTTTCGAGCAGCCGGAACTCGCGGTGATCCTTCCGGTCGCGTCGCTGATGTTCGTGTTCAGCGGGATGATGTCGACCAGCGGCGGCCTTCTGCAAAAGCAGGTGAACGTCACCCGGAGCGGGCTGTTCGAGCTTTGTGGCCTGACCCTCACGATCATCGTGCAGGTCGGGTTGGCGCTCGTTTCACCGACCATCTGGGCGCTGGTCCTCGGTAGCGTCGCAGGCTCCGCGATCAGCCTGGTCGCAAGCTATTTGCTGATCCCGGGGATCAAGCACCGCTTCTTCATCGACAAGGAAATCGCCGGCCAGATCATCGGCTTCGGCAAATGGATATTCCTGTCGTCGATCATATACTTCCTGGCGATGAACTTCGATCGGCTCTACTTCGCCAAGCAGATCACCCTGACCGAGCTCGGCATCTTCTCGATCGCCCGCTCGCTCACCGACATGTTCAACCAGTTCGCAGTCCGCTCGAGCAATCTCATCCTGTTTCCAACGGTCGCCGCCTGGCAGGTTTCCGAAGTTGAAGTCCGGTCGCGCCTTCTTCGTGGAAGGCGCCTTCTGTTCCTCGGCGCCGCGGTCGGCCTGGCCGGTGTCGTCTCGATTTCCGACCTGATCATCCAGCTGCTCTACGACGATCGCTACCTTCAGGCCGGAGCGATCCTTCCTCTGCTCCTGATCGGCGTGTGGTTCTCAATCCTCTGCACGATCAACGATTCCATCATGCTGGGAACGAAGCGTCCGGCCTATCCGGCTCTCTCCAGCGGCTCGAAGCTGCTTTTCTATATCGTCGTCCTTCCGCTGACCTTCCACCTCTACGGCTTCATGATGGCGGTGCTCGTGCTGAGTTTGGGCGAGGTCGTTCGGTACGTTGTTCTGTGGACGTTCAGTCGTCGCCAGCACCTCGGCTTCGGACGCGACGATCTGGCGCTTTCCCTGGTGTTCCTTGCCCTGGTCCTGGTGTTCCGCGAGCTGCTCGCGCTGGTCGGTCTCACCGGTGGAATCATGACCTTGTTCCCGCTCCTGGGAACGCTTCAGGCCACCGTGCTCGGATCATGACGAGCGGCGCTTTTGATCACGCCATCGGGTTCGTTGTGATCGGCCGCAACGAAGGCGAGCGGCTTGCCCGAAGTCTCGCGTCGATTTCGGCTGTTTCCAAACGGATCATCTACTCGGACTCGGGCTCCACCGACGGTAGCCTCGCCTTGGCGAAAAGCATGGGCGCGCAGACGGTCCTTGCCGATGGCTCGCCAATGACCGCAGCCCGGGGGCGCAACGCCGGCTTCGAGGCCCTTCGGAGGCATTTCCCCGAATGCGATCTAGTGCACTTCATCGACGGCGATTGCGTGATCGAGCCCGACTGGGTGGAGAAAGCCGCCCGGTTCCTTCGCGAGAATCCCAGGGCCGCCGTTGCCTGCGGCCGACGCTTCGAGGCTCACCCTGACGCTTCCTTCTACAACCGCATCATTGACGACGAGTGGAACACTCCTGTCGGACGCGCGCTCGCGTGCGGCGGGGATGCGCTGATGCGGGTGAACGCGTTCGAGCAGGTCGGTGGGTTCCACTCCGGGCTGATCGCCGGCGAGGAGCCGGACCTCTGCACCCGGTTGCGCGAAGCCGGCTGGGAGATCTGGCGGCTCGATGCTCGAATGACCAGGCACGATGCCGCCATTCACAGCCTCTCGCAGTGGATGGGCCGAGCGGCGCGATCGGGTTACGGATACGCGCAGGTCTGGAGCGCCTCGCGCAATTCGACCGACCGTCCATATGGGCGCGAGATGGCCAGCACCTTCGTCTGGGTTGCGCTCATCCCGGCGGCGATCATGGTCGTTGCGCTTCTCGCTCGACAGCCGCTCCTGTTGCTCGCCATCCCGGCTGTTTACGTCCTTCAGATTGCTCGCATCGCCGCTCGCAAGGGCATCGGCTCGAGCTATTCGTGGAAATACGCTGCGCTGATGATGTTTGCGAAGCTGGGCGAGGCGAAGGGTATCCTCAAATATTTCCTGACCTCGAGGGGCGATTTGAGCTTCGACTACAAACAGTCGAGTTCCGCGAAGCGGGACCCCGCATGACTTCGAACGAGCAACCGGGCCCGTCGATCGCCTACGTGATGACGCATTATCCGCGCGTCGCCTTGTCGTTCCTTTCGGGCGAGATCGACGAGATGGAAGCGAGGGGCGCGACCATCCATCCGTTCGCGATGAACATGCCTGACGAAGCCGATCTCCTCTCCGAGGAGGCCAGGGCGCGATATGCGAAGACCCGCTATCTCAAGCGCAGCTGGGGCGAATTGCTCGGCGCATTTGCTTCCGCGACGCTTCGTCATCCGATCGCGATGACGAAGTTGGTCGGGACTGCAATCTCGTCCGCGCGCGGTGATGTTCCGTTGACTGCCCGGCGCTTCTCGCACCTCCTCCAGGCCTCATCCGTCGCGAGAGAATGCGACCGCCGCGGAATCCGCCATCTGCATGCGCAGTTCGGCCAGGCTCCAGCGACCATCACTTGGTTCGCTTCAAAGATCATGAACTTTAAAAGCAAGGGCCGGGCAAGCTGGAGCTTCACGATCCACGGCTTCCAGGACTTCGTCGATGAAACCATCGCGCGGCTCGATCTCAAGGCCGCGAGCGCGTCGTTCATTGTCTGCGTCAGCGATTTCACACGCTCGCAACTCTGTCGCCTGCTGCACCCGTCCATGTGGGACAGGGCCAGGGTCGTCCGTTGCGGCATCGACCTTGCGCGTTTTCAAATGCGCGCGGCTCGTCCTCAATCTTCACCGCCGAAGCTCATCACCGTCGGAAGGCTGTCGTCGGAAAAGGGCCAGGTCGTCCTTCTTCGCGCGTGCAAGCTGCTCGCTGATCGGGGAACGAAGGTTCACCTGACCTTGATCGGCAGCGGCCCGCTCGAAGGCCTGATCCGCGACGAAATCGCGAACGAGAAAATGGGAAACTATGTCGAACTGACCGGCGAACTCGCGCCCGACGAGGTTCGACGCAAGCTCGAAGAATCCGATGTGTTTTGCTTAACATCGTTCGCCGAAGGACTGCCAATCTCGATCATGGAAGCAATGGCCGTCGGAGTTCCGGTGATTGCGACGTCGATCGCGGGTATTCCGGAGCTGGTCGTGAATGAGGAAACGGGCTTGCTCGTGCCACCGGGAAATGTCGAGGCGCTGGCGGATGCCCTCGGAAAGCTGCTGGGCAATTCGAAACTGCGAGACAGGATTGTCGGCGCGGCCCGGAGGCGCGTCGAAGAGCGGCACGAGCGGAACCGCAATTGCGAAGCCATGTTCGAACTGCTCTCCAGTCGGTCCGAGGTCGCCGCGTGAGCATTCCCACCTCCCGCCTCAAGGCAGCGGTGATCGGCTGCGGAACGATAGCCTACGAACACCTGCCCTACCTGTCGGACTCTCCGATCGTCGAACTCGTGGCGGTGTGCGACCGCTCGAATGCAGCGGCCACTTTCGTTCAGAAGCGGTTCCGGGCGGCCCGCGCATTCACCGATCATGCGACGATGCTCGCCGATGCCAAGCCCGAAGTCGTCCACATCCTGACACCGCCGCATACGCACGTCGCGATCGCCCGTGACTGCCTCGATGCCGGAGCGCATGTGATCTGCGAAAAGCCGATGGCGAGCACCGCTGAGGAGACCGCGGGTCTCCTCGACTATGCGGCGAAGCGCGGCCGCCTGCTCGTCGAAAGCCGCAACTATCTCTTTAACGATCAGGTGATCGAGATCGAGAAGATCATCGCGAGCGGAAAGCTGGGCGAGGTCAGGGAAATCGACCTGATCCTCTCGCTCGACTTTCTGTCCGGTCCGTTCGGTGACTTGAACCTTGCCGGCCCCGGCGTCGATCTCCCGGCCGGCGCAGTTCACGATTTCCTGCCGCACCTTGCGTACCTGTTCCTCTCGTTCGCGGGGCACTCCGGCGACATCGACGAGGTTCAGGGGCGGCTTTCGAACCTCAGCGGCAACACCCGCGCCGGTTTCGACCACCTCGATGCGCTGGTTGTTGCGGGCGACCTGCGAGGGCGGATCCGTATTGCGAGCGACGTCGGACCGGACTCCTTCCGAGTCTATGTGAGGGGGACCGAAGCGTCGCTCGAAACCGACCTCTTCAATCCGTTCCTGCGGTTCGATGGCCCGCCGAACGTCGGAAAGCGGAGCTTCATCGGGCAAATGAAAAACGGGTTCTCGCTGGTCCGCGCGGGCACCCGCAACCTTCACAACAAAGTGATGCAGCACGGTACGTATCACGGCATGCCGCGAATGCTGGATGCGATCTATCGGTCGCTTGCAGATTCAAGCGAACCGCCCTTCACACGCGAGCAGATGATCGACACGGCGCGGCTGGTCGATCGCCTGGTTGCATTGAAGGTTGCGCGATGAAGGTCCTAGTCACGGGAGCGACGGGCTTTTTGGGAAGCGCGGTCGTTCGGGCACTCGCTTCGCGAGGCCACGACGTGGTCGCCATGGCTCGCCCGGCAGCCAAACTGCCGGAGTCCTCCCCCTCGCGCGTGGCCTACGTTCGCGGCGACCTTCGCCAGAAAGGCGAGTGGTGCGAGGCCATCCGCGGCATTGATGCCCTCGTTCACGCCGCGGCCGCGACCGGCGGCGGTTTTCCTGACCAGTTTGCAAGCACAGTCGTTGCGACCGAGAACCTGCTCGGCTGTATCGACTGGAAATCGCTGAAGCGTTTTGTCCTGATCAGCAGCTTCTCGGTCTACGATTATTCCGGCGGCCCTCGTTCGGTCGACGAAGGGCACCCGCTGGAACCCAAGCCTTCCCGGCGCGACGCCTATACCTGGACGAAGATGCTTCAGGAGGACCTCGCGGCTTCGACCTCCGCAAGACATGACGTGCCGTTCGTCAGCATCCGCCCGGGCGCGATCTACGGGCCGGGAAAGGATTGGGATTCAGGCGCCGCCCTGAAGCTCGGCAAGGTCGATTTGATCTTCAGCCCGCTCGCGAAGCTCAGGCTCACGCATGTCGACAATTGCGCCGAGGCGATCGCCGCCGCGGTTGACGCCGATGGAGTCGAAGGCGTCTTCAACATCGTCGACGATGAGGCTCCAAGCCACGCTCGCTACCATCGGATCTGCAGGAAAGCGGGATCTTCGGCCGCCCGCGCGGTCTACGTCCCGTGGTGGATGGTCGCGACCGCCGGCCTCGGAGTGAAGCTCGTCAACAAGGCGCTTTTCGGCGGGAAAGCTCGGCTTCCCGAAATCCTCGACTATCCGAGGCAACAGGCGAGGTGGCGCCCGTTCAACTACTCGAATGAGAGAGCAAAGGCCGAGCTCGGCTGGACTCCAAGGGTCCGGCTGGAAGATGCCACGCGTCTGATGTTCGAGACCGGCAAATGACGGACGAGATTCCCGAGCGGAAACTGCTGCTTCGTGGACGTTTCTCATTTGGCCTGAGGCAGGCGATCGTAGCCGCATTGATAGGCTCCACGATCGCCGCGATCGTTGCGATTTCGAACCTCAATTAGCGTCCGGTCCGGAGCCATTCCTTCGGAGCACCGCGACGGGCAAGGCCGAGGTACATCGGCAATTTCCAGGCAACGTAGAGCGGCAGTCGAGCCAAGGCTCCGAACGAGATGAACTTGCGGCCTTCGCGCAGCCAGGCTGCGAGGAGTGCAAGGAGGGCGATCGTCAGAAGCACGACCTGGACGATAACCGCCCACCAGTCCGCGTCGAATGCCGCCGTCAGGGCCGCGGCGAGGGTCAGAATCGCGATATTGAGAATTGCGAAAAGGGCGAGCGGCGGGATCATGAGGTCGAGGCCGGACAGGAATGCGCGCAATCTGCCCCGGCTCAGTCCTCGCAATGCCTCGCGCGGTCCCCATCGAAGGGACGTCGAGATGAACCCGCCTTCCCAGCGGCGACGCTGGGTCAATGTGCCCTGTTCGGTGCTTCCGCCGCTCCAGACGAAGGCATTGGCGATGAGGACCGGCGGATGCCCCGCGTCCGAAAGCTCCAACCCCAGCGCAAGATCCTCGACCACGCTCGAGCGGACCCGACCGGACGCCTCGAACAGCTCGAACGGCATCGCCATTCCGGTGCCCGTCAAATGAACGCGACCCGCCAGCCGCTGAAGCCCGCGCTGCCGAACGAGATTCTTGATCATGAAGGCGAACGTCGAAAGCTGAACCAGCGGCGATCCCTTACGATCGGGGCGAAGGAGATTGATGGCTTGGCTCGGCCGGCCTTCGAAGGCGCCGGCAACCAGAGCCCGGAGGCTCGCAGCATCGGTCTCGCAGTCGGCGTCCAGCACCGCGAAGACGTCGGGCGGGTTCGACCGAAGATGGTCGGCTGCAAAAGCCAAGGCAAAGCCCTTGCCTCTGCGCTCGAGATCGTGCCGCTCGACGACTTCGACGTCCGCAGCTCGCGCCAGCTCGGCGGTCAGGTCCGTGCAATTGTCGGCGACGACCAAGATGCGCATCCGCTCGCCAAGGGCCGCCTGAAGCGCACTTAAAGTTTCCCCGATGACGAGGGCCTCGTCGTGCGCTGGAATGACGACCACGGCCGACGCTTCCGTTGGACGACGCAAGGCGGGACGCGATGGCCAAAGTCCCGCAATTAGCTCGAGCGAGAAAAAGGCCGTCAGCAAGGCAAACGGCGCCAGCAGAATCGCCACAAGCGCGGTCACGATCGTTGTTCCAAATGCTTCCAGTCAGAAAATCCAGTAGCTTGCGGCATATTTAGACTAGGTTTAGCTATTTCCCGCATTACCAGCGAGATGCACGTGCAGAGATTGGGCACCCTCTTTTGCTTTTAACCAGGGAGCGACCTCAAGCCAGCCTCCTGCGCACGGTCAGCCTCGCTGATCTTGCACTGGTTGTCGGCGCCGCGCTTCTCGTTCTTCCGACCATGTTCGAGGTTGGCCGGTTCAACTGGACAACCGAGCAGGGCGGGCATGGACCGATCGTGCTCGCAACAGGCTTGTGGCTTCTCTGGCGCGAATTGAAGAGCAGCCAGGCACCGCGAAAGCCGGGCAATCTGATCGTCGGGATCCTGTCGCTCGCCGTCCTCCTGGGCATCTACCTCATTGCCCGGATAACGGGCGTCCTCGAGATCGAGGCGCTGGCCATGTACGGTTCGCTGATCATGGGAGCGTACATGCTTTTCGGCGGCGCCCTCGTCCGGTCGATCTGGTTTCCCCTGCTTTACCTGGCCCTGACCCTGCCGCCACCGGATTCGGTCGTCGCGGCGGTCACTCAACCGATCAAGATCGCAATTTCCGAATGGTCGGTGAGCCTTCTCCACGCCGTGGGATATCCCATCGCGAGCTCTGGAGTGACCATCCAGATCGCGCAGTACGAACTACTGGTCGCGGCCGCCTGCGCGGGCCTCAATTCGATCATCAGCCTCGGCGCGATTTGCCTCTTCTACGGCTACCTTCGCCACCGCCAGAACGTGCCCGCTTTCGTCGTCATCGCAGCCTCGGTGATTCCGATCGCAGTCTTCTCCAATTTTATCAGGGTCATCCTCCTGATCCTCATCACTTACTATCTTGGAGAGGCCGCGGCGCAGGGCTTCCTTCACGATTTCGCCGGTCTCACGATGTTCGCGGTCGCCCTGGTGACGGTGTTCGTCATCGACAGCCTGTTCACGCGCCTCTTCCACTTCAAGACCGAGCGGCTGTCCAAATGAGCGAGGAAAGCCGTGAGCCAGTCCAGATGATCACTCGGCGAAAGTTCGCGCTGGGCCTGGCTTTCGCGTCGGTCGCTGGCGTTGCGGCCGCCCGGCAACCTTCGAAAAACGTCGATTACCTGGGCAAGGTCAAGCTCGAGGACGTGCTTCCCGAAAAGGTCGGTCGGTGGACGTTCGTCTCGAACAGCGGTCTCGTGGTTCCGCCGGAGGACCAGCTTGCGCGAGCGCTCTACAGCCAGCTCCTGACGCGCACCTACATGGATGAGGCCGGCAACGGGATCATGCTGCTCGTCGCACAAAGCGGATCCCAGTCGGGCATCCTCCAGATCCACCGGCCCGAATTTTGCTACACCGCCGGGGGCTACACCCTCACTCCCAGCGTCCCCCACTCGGTCCAGCTACCCGGCCGCGAGCTGCCCGCCTTGAGCATCTCGGCAACGCGCGAAGCCCGAACCGAGCAGATCGTCTACTGGACGCGCATCGGCAACCACCTGCCGACAAGCTGGACCCAGCAACGGCTCGCGGTCGCGATGGACAATTTGAAGGGCTTCATCCCGGACGCGGTGATGGTGCGCGTGTCGACCTACGGCAACGACAAGCGCCTCGCCTACGCGGATGTCGACGAGTTCATCCGAGCGCTCATGGCCAAGGTCACACCTCAGGTGCGACGCGTCCTGATCGGCTGAGCGATCAGCGCTTCGGCCAGGATTTGAACGGCTTCAGATAGTAGAAGATGAACGCGAGCGTCGCGAGGATGAGCGGGATGGCGATGACGTGCATCCCCTTGTTCCCGATGTAGTTCGAGACGGCACAGCCGAGTCCGGCGCCCAGATAGAGGAGGAGAGAATCATTCTCGTCCTGGACCTGATCCGACGTCGATCGCTGCATGAACAACACGACGAGACCGGCAAAGATACCGACCGTGATCCAGTCGTAAGGTGTTTCCAAATCCCCCTCCCACCAAAGCCCGTTGGCATGGTCGAATCTGCCATGCTATGACTGCTTGTGACGCGTTTTTCAAATGGTTGGGGGCTCAGCGTGCGTTCCAAAATAGTACTCGCCGTCTGCTTGGCGCTGATGGCTTCCGCCTGCAACAAGAAGGCCGAGGGTCAAACCGTCGCCGTCGTGAACGGTGAAGAGATCACCGCCGCGGAGCTGAATGCCGAGCTCGCCAATGCGAAGCTCCCGGAAGGTGTCGACAAGACCCAGGCCCGCGCCCGCATCCTGCAGACGATGGTCGACCGGCGCTTGCTCGCGCAGCAGGCCAAGAAGGACGGCCTCGACAAGTCGCCGGAGTTCCTGAATCGCCAGCGCAAGATGACGGAAGAGCTACTGATCAACATGTTCGCGTCGCGCCAGATCGATACGACGCAACTTCCGTCGAACTCGGAGATCGAGAAGTTCGAAGCGAGCCATCCCTGGATCTTCGACAAGCGCGAAATCTGGGGCCTCGACCAGGTGAAGTTCGCGATGCCCACCGATACCGGCGTTCGGAAGAAGCTGACCGACGCCAAGTCGCTAGACGACGTCACGGCCGCCCTGACCGCGGCGAACATCGCCTTCAACCGCCAGAAGAACCGTCTCGACACGGCGGTCATTCCGCAAAACATTTATGGCCAGCTTTCGACCGTCGGCAGTGAGCCGTTCATCATCCCGGTCGGCAACCAGGCCGTTGCGAGCGTCATCGTCAGCCGCGAGCCGGCGGCCCTGACCGGCGACAAGGCCCGACCGGTCGCAGTCTCCGCGATGCGCCGCGAACAGACCGGCAAGCTGGTTCAGAACCGACTGAAGGCCGCGCGGGAGTCTGCGAAGATCGAATATAAGGAAGGTTTCGCGCCTCCGGCGAGCAAGCCGGCTCAGGGAGCCAAGAAGTAGGCGCTTAAGCCCTTAAATCAGTCAGACTGCTTCTTCGCCTTCGGGTCCGATTGCGCGTATCCGGCGGCGTAATAATCGTCGACGCCATAGCCCTCGCTGACCACGCCGCCGCGATACTTGTTGAGCACCACGCCGGCTAGGCGCCCCTGGCCGAGGTGGCCGACGGCGTCCTGGATTTCGCGCTGCTTCGTCTTTCCTTCCTCGGCGACGACCATGTAGGCGTCCAGGCGGGCCATGACGGTTGCCGCATCATCGTTCGCGAAGACCGGCGGAAGATCGACGATGAACAGGTTTTTCTCGTCGGAAACGCGCATCGAACGGAGCAGGACCTGCGCGCGCTCGCCTGCCAGAAGCTCGGCCGAATGAATCCGGCCGGCAGCGGTCGGCATGACCAGCAGCCGCTCGTTCTCGAGCCGATAGGCGACCGGCGATTCGGCGCCGGGCGATCCTTCGAGATAGTCCCTCACTCCGAGCTGCGGAGCCAGTTCGAAGATGTTGCTCAGCGAACCGCGGCGAAGGTCGAAATCGACCGCATAGGTATTGTAGCGGGGGTCGCGGCTAAGCGCCGCTGCAACGTTCGCCGATATGAAGGACTTTCCGACGTTGGGAGTCGCTGAAACGACTCCGAACATTCGCCAGCCGTTCTTCGCCTTGAGCTCGAGCAGTCGCGCCCGGATCAGGTTGAAGCTTCGAGAGCGGGCATCCATGCTGTCGAAGCCGAAGATCCCGCGCTGCTTCGCCATTCCGGAATCCCAGGGGACTTCTACGGCGCTGCGACTGTCCGGAAGCGGTGTGACTGAAAGGCTGGTGCCGGGCTCGGCCAAAGACGACACTCCGGAAGTCGGGTGAATGGGGCTATGCAAAGCGAGGCTCACGCTTCTTGAACAATCCGAAGCGCTTCTTAGCCGGCTTGGTCTGAAGAATTGGAACTACCCCAAGGACCGGGTAGCCCATCGACTGGACCTGAGCCGGACTGCGCATCGGCCGATTGAGCAATTCGACCAGAAGCGCAAGGACGAGGCCGATGCCGATGCCGGCCGCTGCACCGGCGCCGATCACCAGCGGGCGGTTCGGCCAGTGCGGCTGATCGGGCAGGTTCGGCGGCTCGACGAGCGACAGGCGCTCTGCTCGCTGCTCGTTGGCGAGCCGCGCGCTGCCTTGCGCCTTCAACAGGTTTCCAGAGACCGTCTTGTACTGCTCGCGAAGACCATTCGCCTGGTTCTCGAGCTGCATCGCGCGTTCGAGGATCGCCGGTGCGCGGGCCTGTCCGGCCATGGTCGCGTTAACCCGGTTGACCTGCGCGTCCCGAGCGGCCCGAAGCTGCGCGATCGCCGCGTTGTTTGCGCGGATTTCCTCCTGGACGGCCGAGGAACCCACCGCTCCGCCGGCCTGGGCAGACTGCCGGAGAATGGCTACGCGCTCACGGGCCTGGATGACGTCCGGATGATTGTCGCTCAAAGTCGCCCGCAAGGCGGCAAGCTGGCCCTCGGCCTGGGCAAGCGCCGAGTCCGAACCGGTGCCGCGGGCCTGCGCGAGCAGGCGGCGGTTCTCGTTCTCGAGGGTGGTGATCTGTGCGGTGTAGCTGCCCGTATCCATGAAAGCCGGCACTCCGGAGCCGGCCAGAACCGCGCCATTGCTCGCCTTCAAGGCGGTGATCTGCCCCTCGATCTCGCGGATCTGGGTCTGCAGTTTTCCGGCCTGCTCCTGAAGGAACCGAACGGTCAGGTTCGCCTGGTCTTCAACCTCGTCGCTGTCCATTCGAAGGAACTGCATGACGTAGGATTGCATGACCGCCTGAGCCTTTGCCGGCTCGGGATAGTCATAGCTCATCGTCACCGCGATCGTGGTCTGCTTGCTATCGCCGCTCTGCCCGATATCGCCGGAGAGAGCACCGATGGTGGTAGCCGCCCGCATCTTGTCAACGACGTAGGACATCGGCTTCGCGCGACGCTCGGAGGAATAGAGGTCGTTCTGTTCGATGAGGCTGATGAGGTCGCCGCGGCTCAGTACCTGCTCGCGGATCCTCGCGATGCGCTCCTCGATCTGGCCCTCGCCCGGAGCTTCGACGATGTCAGTCGGAAGAGCCTGGGACTCGACCAGCAGAGTGGCCGAAGAGCGGTAGAGGGTCGGCAGCAGGAAAGCCGTCAGCAGGCCGACCAGGAAGATCAGGACGAACGGGATGATCACGTACCAGCGGCGCTGCCAGAGGATTACCGGCAGATGGTTGATCAGCCATGCGCCGCCACCACTGCCGGCCTCGATGCGCTCGCTTGCCCCGGGCTCCATCATCAAATGTCACCCAGCCGATAGCGGATGAAGAGCGAGCCGCTGATGTCCATCTCCGGGTCCGGACCGTCTTGAGCGAGCTTTCGAGCAGTAAGGTCGGCGCCCGCCGACAGTCGGTTTCCGATCCTCCGGCTGTAGCTGCCGGCGAGGTCGAAATAATTGCTGTCCAGGTTCTCCAGCACTTCGAAGTCGGATGAATAGTGGATGTAGCTGGCTGCCAGCTGGATCGTCTGATCTTCGTCCAGCCGCTTGAACCAGTTCACTCCGATCGAGCTCGTCGTGACGATCGAGTTTCGCGACTGGCTCTCGGTATATCTTGCAACCCGGCCGCACAGGCGCTCGGTTTCCGAGGTGTGGCAAATCGAGCCGTCGAGCGACAAGTCGGTCGAATTGCTGTCGCCGGTGATCCGGTCGAAGCTCGCGAAGGACACTCCGACCGAGGCGCTCGCGTCCCAGTCTTCGCTGAGCAGCAGGTGGGCGGTGATCGCCGGGTTGATGATCGTCGAATTGTCGCTGGAACCATCATATTCGGTGTGATGAGCGCCGAGGCTGAAACCGACCGTCGTGCGCTCGGAAAGCTGATGATTGTACGCGGCGGTTCCGAACACCGTCGTGTAGTCGTCCAGGAACGGATCCGAGTAGAAAATGTGTTGGGCGCCACCGGAAACCGTGAGGCTCCCGCGCTCGCTGGTCCGGAAGGACGCGCCCGCCTGGCCGTAAACCTGGTACTGCCTGCCGGCGAAGGAGAAGAGCGTCGGGTCCTGGACCGGCACCGGCGTCGGCGGAAGGGTCGGATCGGGAACAATGACCTGCCCCGGAGTATAAAGGAACCGGTTGCCGAGCTGGCCCGATAGGTCGCCGCTGAAACCCAGCGAGCCGAACACTGTAACCTTCTCGCTGACCTTCTGGTTGGTGTCGGCGTTCACCGAGAAGATGCTCTTGAGGCCATAGTCGTCGAAATAGGTCGTGCCCTCGACGAAGCCGGTCAGCGTCGTCCGGCCGCGCTCATTGCCCCAGCTGTGAACGCCTCGAGCCGACGCGCGTCCGAAGAATGAGCCGTTGGAGTTGTCGAACTCGAGAAACGGGTTCGAGGCGTAACCGAGGCTCGCGGTCAGGTCGAGGTAAGTGACCCGGGCGCGATTGGCCGCGGCCGCAGACGCCTCATCGGTCGGAGGCGCCGCTGCCTCTTGCGCCATCGCGGGAGAAGCAAAAGTAGCGGCCGCCCCCATCGTGGCCGCAAGGCATCGCGTGCGAAATGAGTTCATCACGGCACCACCAAAGTATCCCCGCTCTGGATGAACGGAATGTCTGCCCCCGTTAATCCACTCGTCTCGCCCTTGAGGACATTGTTCAGGCGAACCCGAATGGTCTGGACCTGCTGGCCCTGCTTGCGCAGAATCTGCACATTACCAACTGACGCGAACTCGGTCGGCCCGCCAGCGATGCTGATGGCCTCCAACGCGTTGACGTATCGGCCCGGCGTATACGTTCCGGGCGAACGCACTTTGCCAATGACCGAGAACTGGTACCCGGTCGGGTTCTTGACGCTGACCGTCACCTGCGGAACCTGGCCGCGATATTGCGGCTGAAGAGCTGCCGTGATCACGCGCTCGAGGTCCGCGGGAAGCTGACCGGCGGCTACGACCTGGCCAACCAGCGGGAACGCGAAGGTGCCGTCCGGAAGGACACGGACCACTCGCTGGAGACGCTCATCGCCCCACACCATGATCTCGATGTCATCGCCCGGATTGATGCGATAGGCCGGCCCGGCGCTAAGCTGCGGCGGAGGGACCACCCGCCGCACTTGGGCGGAAAGCGGCTGGAGAAAAAAGGACTGGAGGAGCACTCCAAAAATCAATGCGACCAAGGATTTACGCACTCACCAAGGCTCCTTCCGCCAGTCCGCGCGCACTATGCGGGTCCTACCCGCCGTTCAGCATGCTAGGTTACAAAACGTCAACTCGCAGAGTAGTATATACAAATTATGAAGGTCCAAGGCCCGATTTTTGCGGCTTGTTGTATTGCCGCCACGGCGCTTTGCCTCTCTCTTTCGGCCTGCAGCTCGGCTGAATCCAAGGCCCAGCAGGGGTACGCCGAGTACCAGGCGGCAGCCGCGGTGGGTGACATGATCGCCGCCCGAAAGGCGCTTCTGAAGGTCGTGGACGCCAAGGACGACAATCCTCTCTACTGGGAAGAGCTGGGCAAGGTTCAGATCCAGCTCGCGTCATTCAGCGACGCCTATTACGCCTACACCAGGGCGTACGAGCTCGACCGGAACAACAGCGAGATCCTTTCGAGCCTCACCCAGATCGCGCTCATGAGCGGCAATATCGACATGGCGGAAGACTATGCCCACAAGCTCGAGCTCGTCTCTCCGGAACAACCCGTCATAAAACTCGCCTACGGCTATTCCGCGGTGAAACGGCAGAACCTCGATGAAGCGGATGTGCAGGCGGACGCACTCTTGAAGGTCCTGCCGAACGAGACCGGTGCGAAACTCCTGAAGGCACGAATCCTTGTCGCCCGCGGAAAGTCCGACGAGGCGGAAGGACTTTTGAAGGATCAGCTTCGCGTTCGGCCCGACGATTTCATGGCCTTGAAAGGCCTCATGGCCCTGTCCGAGCGGAAGGAAGACTGGCGCGGAGTGGCTTCAGCGGCAGCCAGTGCCGCCGAGCTCAAGCCGAAGGACACGAGCGTCCGGCTGAAGGCGGTCGATGCCGCGCTTCGCTACAAGGACTACGAACAGGCAAGGAGAGCGGCACAGCCCCTGCTCGCCCCCGACGCTCCCAGCGACCAAGTGGGCGACGTCCTTTCGCTCTGGACGGAGCGCTGGAATAGCCCCGAGGCGATCGAGGCGGCACGCCAGCTGAGCCTCTCCGCCGGGCCGCAGCAGAAGCTCGCATATGCCAGCTACTTCAACGAGATGGGGAAACCCGAATATGCCATGGAATTGGTCGGCTCGGAGCCAATCCTGCCCGTAACCATCAGCAATTCGGGAACCAACGCCATAATCGCGGATTCACTTGCCCAAACCGGCCGTGCGGGCGAAGCCAAGCGGCTGTTCGACACCATCCTCCGGAGAGAGCCCGATCACGTCTATGCCCTGCGCGCCCGGATTAACCTCGAAATAAGATCCGGCATGGCAAAGGCGGCGATCAGCGACGCCCAAAGGCTGGTCAGTGTCCTGCCCAAGTCGGCTCGTGATCGCCTTTTGCTCGCAAAGGCTTATGCTGCTGCGGGCGATGGCCGGCAGTTGGACAGGACACTTTGGGATGCGTTTCACGAGATCCGCGGCAATCGACGCATCTACGAGGTGTTGCGCGCGCAGGTCGCCAAGACCGACGGTCCCGACGCCGTATCGGGCATCGACGACGAATATCGGCACCAGCTCGACGCGGAACTCATCCAAGAGTTCATCTGATGTCGCCTGACGATGCAGCCATAGCCCAGGGAGCCCCTGACGGCGCCGGCGCTCGGCGTGCCGACGACCGCGGCCGGCCGGTCCGCTTCACGTCGAACATCGTCGGCCCGATCTTCCTCCTGACCGACATCGCTTGCCTGGTCATCAGCGTGCCGATGGCGCTCGTCGCCTACCGCGTCCTGATCGGCGAGGCCGTCCTCTATTCGGTCCATATCTTCGCCCTCGCCGTCCTCACTGCGACCTTCCTTTTGATCCGGTCGTCGAGGCGCGCCTATCGGCGGACCCTTGTCGACTTGATGCACGAGGAAGGCGATGCGCTGGTCGATGCGACCGTCAGCAGCCTGCTCGCGTCCGCGCTCGTCTGGCAGTTCGGAATGATCGACAATTACTCTCGCGGAATCAGTCTTCTGTACCTGATCTCCCTGCTCCTCTGCCTGGCCATCTCGCGCCCGCTCATCCGGGTGGCGCTGAACCGGATGGCGGCGAGCGGAGCAATCGAGCAGAGGATCGCCTTCTACGGGGCGGACCCGCAGTCGGTCGCAATGATCCGAAGGCTTCTCACCGCCCTCGACCTCCCGCACTTGCGCTTCATCGGGGTCGCAGACGACCGGCCGAAGGTCGAGATGCTCGACGATCTCAAGCTGATCGGTGGCTACGACGAGCTGACCGAGCTCGCGCGTCGCGGCGAGGTGGACCAAGTGCTGATCAGCGTTCCGAACCTGCCTGCGCAGCGGCTCCATGACATCGTCGACGGCCTCAGCGCAGTCTCGGTCGACGTATCGCTGATCCCGCCGGAAGCGATCGAGCTTGCTCCGGACTATCGCGTTCACCTGCTGGGTTCGCTCCCGGTTCTCAACCTCTGGCAACGGCCGTTCAGGGACATCAACGAGTTCGTGAAGCGCGGCGAGGACCTGCTCCTCGGCGGCATTGCATTCGTGTTCCTCGCGCCGCTGATGGGCATCGCCGCGCTCCTGGTCAAAATGAGCAGCCCGGGCCCGGTGCTCTTCGTCCAGCCCCGCGTCGGCTTCAACAACGAGGTCATCAACGTCCTCAAATTCCGGACGATGTATGCCGACCAGACGGACGTTGGCGCGCGCGAAACGACGACCAAGGACGATCCCCGCGTAACGCGCGTTGGCAAGGTCCTTCGCAAGCTCAGTATCGACGAGCTTCCGCAGCTATTGAACGTCATGAAGGGCGACATGTCCCTTGTCGGCCCTCGCCCGCACGCACTCGAGATGCGGGTCGGCGACCGCTACTATCAGGACTCCGTTCGCGGTTACGCGGGGCGACACAGGGTCCGCCCTGGAATCACTGGCCTTGCCCAGGTGAAAGGCCTCCGCGGCGAGATCCGGACCGTCGAACGGGCCAAGCGCCGGGTCGAGCTCGACAAGGAATATATCGACCGATGGTCGCTGTGGCTGGACATCTACATCATGATCGCGACGGTCCGAGCGGTCTTCTTCGACACTGATGCGTACTGAGCGGGAAATCTTCCTCGACGTCGAATTCGACGTGGAGCCCACCGACCGCCTGATTTCGCGCATCGGAGCGGTGACCGCCGAAACGCCTTTCCAGTTCCTCGTCACGCCGAACGTCGATCATATCGTCCGACTCCACCGGGGCAGAAGCGAAGTGCCGGGTCTCGGAGAGGTCTATGGCACAGCCGACTATTGCATTTGCGACAGCAGGGTCCTTGCGCTTCTGGCGAGATGGCGAGGAGTGAACCTCCCGGTGCTTCCCGGAAGCGACCTCACCGTTATCCTTCTTGATCGCCTCGTTGTGACAGGTGACCGGGTTGCGATCGTCGGCGGAGATGAGGACACGCTGCAAGCACTCCGGGCCCGCTACCCGAACGTGGAGTTCGTCCAGCACCGCCCGCCCATGGGCCTCCTTCGCAACACCTCGGCGAGGCGCGAGGCCGCAGATTTTATCGCCAGTCAGAAGGCGCGATATGCCTTCATCTGCGTGGGATCACCACAACAGGAACTGATCGCGGCAGAAACGGCGACGATCCCTGGTGGCCGAGGGCTCGCACTTTGCGTCGGAGCGTCCCTCGATTTCCTGACAGGCAAGGAAAAGCGAGCTCCCAAGCTTGCCCGCCGCTTCGGTCTTGAGTGGGCGCACCGCTTGCTCAGCAACCCGAAGCGGATGTGGCGGCGGTACCTGGTCGAAGGGCCCGAGATCTTCCTTCTCGCGTACCGCTGGCGAAAGAGCGCAGCATGAAGATCGAGTCCCTCCCCCAGTTCAAGAAGCGCCGGCGCCGGCGGCAGCTGATTATCGCTGCCATATGCCTCGGCGTGCTGCTGGCTGGCATTGGTGCAGCAATCTACTTCGCCCGCGCGAGCGCGAAACGCGCCAGCGCTACGGGAAAGGGTTCAAGCGCCACGATCGCCCTTTCGCCGGGCCTTCGCCTGAACCTGCCCCCTCCCGACCTCTTAAAGCCGATCACGCCCGAGGAAGCGCTCAAGGAAAATGCAGAGCGGGCGTTCTCCGGTCGGCCCGACACTCCGGCTGCGGCCTTCAATTTGAAGGCGGATCCCGGCACCAGGGGCCGAGCGCTCGAATGCCTGACCCAGGCCGTCTATTACGAGGCGGCGACCGAAGGCGCGGATGGTCAGCGGGCAGTCGCGCAGGTCATCCTCAACCGGATGCGCCATCCGGCTTACCCGCACTCCGTTTGCGGAGTTATTTACCAGGGCTCGGACCGGCCGACGGGATGCCAGTTCACCTTCACTTGTGACGGCTCGCTCGCCCGGGTCCCAGTCCAGTCATTGTGGAAGCAGGCCGAGCAGGTCGCCTCCGACGCGCTCAATGGCAAGGTCTATGCCCCGGTCGGGCACGCGACCCACTACCACGCCGATTACGTGCTTCCTTATTGGGCGGACTCGCTCGACAAGTCGGTCCAGCTTGGTAGGCACATCTTCTACCGGCTCAAGGGCAACCTCGGCGCCAGCAATACCTTCCGGCAGCGCTACGCGGGCGTCGAGCCGCTTCCGCCGCCGCCGTCGACCGTCGAGGTGTCGCTCGAGGCCGCGCAGGATGCGGGCAACCCGCTTGCTGCGACCGTTGAGGAAAGCCCGCTGAAGGTCACCGCGGGCGAGTTGATCACCAAGAACGAACCAAAGCCCGACCTCATGGCCGACGCGGCGCGGGGAACCTTGGTCATCGACAGTGGGACTCCAATCATCAAGTCGCCACGTCGCGAAGAGGCCGCCGGCTGCGCCGCGAGCGGCGGGAGCAAGCCGCTCCGACCGATGGCCGCCAACGACGTTCGCGCCCAGGGCCCGTCGAGCGGATGCCCATGACCTTCTTCGACGCGTTCGACTCCATCCGAATCCTGAACCTTCCGCACCGAGCCGACCGCCGGCGGGAAATGATTCAGGAATTGACGAAGTTTGGACTGGCCGAAGATCCGCGAGTGTCGTTCTTCCAAGCCTCGGTCGGCAGGGATGCCGGTCCGTTCCTGACCAAGAATGTCCACGGCTGCTTCCTCAGTCACCTTGCCCTCCTGGAAGCGGCGGCGAAGGCTGGCGAACGCGTGCTCGTCCTAGAGGACGATTGCGACTTCAATTCGTCGGCGAGGGATTACGAGCTGCCGAGGGACTGGGACATATTCTACGGCGGATATGAAGCCGACGACCCGACCGACCTCGAGAACTCGAACATCATCGGCGCGCATTGCATGGGCTACAGCCCGCAGGCCGCGAAGCGGCTAGCCGCCTATCTCCGTGCACTTCTCGACGACCCGACGTTTCCGGCCGACGCGAAGGCGGCCCGCGAGCGCGATTTCGATCCGGCGATTCGTCCTCCTTTCGACGGGGCGATCGTGTGGTTTCGAAGGGCCAACCGCGACCTGAAGACCAGCTTCGCACAGATTGCGTTCCAACGATCGTCGCGGTCCGACATCACGGCAGGAGCCCTGGACAGGTCCTTCCCGGCGCTCGCGTCGATCGCGAGAAAGGCGAAAAACGCAGCAAAAAGGTTGCTCGTCCGCTCCTGACGCCCGAACGGTCCAGGCCAAGGCCTCAACCGTCGGTACCGACGGCGAACATGGTTACTTCTAACTTAGCTCTAAGCTTACCTGATCTTAAGGGTTGGAGGCCGATTTTGCCCTGGATTTTGTCTGGGGAGGCAAAACGGTGAGCAGTGATTATTCGGCCTTCAAGGCCATGGCAGTTGGTATTGGTATAATCTTCGCCGGGGTCGCGCTTGCGCCGACCGTGACCGGCGGCCGCTTCGACATGATCAAAATGTCGAAGGGCCTCGCCAAGGGCAAGAACACAGGCGGGACTACGACGACGACGACTACTACTACGACAACGACCACTACAACTCCGACGACGAGTACCAACTCATTCTATTCGGAGCTGTCGATGGTCCCGAGCAACTTCGACGTGAACTCGGAACTGGTCGCGTCGTGGGGCTCGGGAGCGATCGCGCCTTCGGCCAGCCCCGACGTGGTCGGAGCGTTCCGGTTCATCTGCAATGCAGGCCAGCTCTTGAAGGACGATCCGATCGTCTACCCTGGCCAGCCGGGCAAATCCCACCTCCATCAGTTCTATGGAAACACGAGCGCGAACGCTTACTCGACGTACGACAGCCTTCGGACCAGCGGTTCGTCGACCTGCATGTCGCCATTGAACCGCTCGGCCTACTGGATGCCGGCGATGCTCGACGGCAAGGGCAGTGTCATTCGGCCGGATTACGTCGCCATCTACTACAAGCGGCGTCCGATCACCGATCCGAAATGTTCGCTCACCAGCGGAGATGCCAGGGCCGAAGGCAATTGCGTCCCGCTTCCGAACGGCCTGAAGTTCATCTTCGGCTACGACATGCTGACCGGCAAGGCACGGACCGGCTCGCTTTACTTCAATTGCGACGGCCCGGGCGCGACCCAAGGTCATTATGAATCGATCCCGGCAGCGATCGCGACCTGCCCAGCCGGCGCGAAGATCGGAGCGGTCGTCAACGCTCCCTCGTGTTGGGACGGCAAGAACCTCGACAGCCCGAACCATCGCGATCACGTGACGTACAAGGAGTACGGCAGCTGGGGCTACGCCAAGTGCCCCGATACCCATCCGTTCGTCATTCCCGACTTCACGCTCCAGGCCTGGTGGTCGATCGGAGCGGACGATGACCTGTCGCAGTGGAGATTGTCGTCCGACGAGATGCGTCCGGATCTTCCACACGGCTCGACGTTCCATGCCGACTGGTTCGGAGCCTGGGACAACACCATCATGGGCATGTGGATGGACAATTGCATCAACAAGAAGCTCAGTTGCTCGGGCGGCGATCTCGGCAACGGCAAGCAGATGAAGATGTTCGCCGGCTTCAGTTGGACTGCCAGCCCGAGACTGGTACCTGTCCCTGAATGATTCGAACCGCACCCACTGTCCTGATTGCGATCTGCGTCGCTTCGTTCAGTGGGTGCAGTTCACCCAACCCCGAGAAGGACCAGATTGCGCGCGAGGGCGCCGAGAGGAACGCCCTGGTTTCGGCAGCGCATGGTCATCCCGCGATGAAGGGCGAAAAGGACGCGGTGGGCAAGCCGCTCCCGCCGCTCCCCGGGGTCGATGTCCCCGCTCCCAAATCCACGTCGACGCATGAACACGAGCCGGAGCACAACCATCACTAGGCTCGACTGATGCTGGTTCGACTTCACCAACATCGCGTCTCGAAGCCTTGGGGTCGGACCGATGTCCCCGACGCCTTTGCTCTGGACAGCGAAAGCGAACCCCTTGGCGAGATATGGTTCCAGCGCCCGGGCGAGGCCGACGCTCTTCTGGTCAAATATCTCTTCACCTCGGAGCGTCTCTCGATCCAGGTCCATCCCGACGACGAGGCCGCCAGGGCGGTCGGCCTTCCCCGTGGCAAGGACGAGGCGTGGCTCGTGCTCGACGCCGAACCATCGGCAAAGATCGGGATCGCGACGAAGCAGCCGGTGAATGCTGAAAAGCTTCGCGAGGCGGCGCTGGATGGCTCGGTCGTGGATCTCATCGACTGGCGCCCCGTCGAGCCAGGGGACGCATTTTATTCGCCGGCCGGCACGATCCATTCGATCGGCGCCGGCCTCACCCTGCTCGAAGTTCAGCAGAATGCCGATGTCACCTATCGACTTTACGATTTTGGGCGACCGCGCGAATTGCACCTCGATGAAGGGATCAAGGCGGCAAAGACTGGCCTCGAAATCAAGAAATCGACCGCCCGACCGATCAACCGAATTCGGAGCGTGGTCGTTGAGGGTCCGAAGTTCATCGTCGAGCGCTGGAGTCCGGGTCGCGGCTCGCTCGCTGCCAATGAACTAGGCCCGCTGTGGCTCATTCCGCTGAAATCTCCCGTATCGGCCGACGGAGAGCTTCTCGAACAGCCGGGCGTCTGGATCGCCGACAGCTCGGTTTCGCTCGAAATCGGAGCCGGGGGAGAGCTGCTCATCGCCTACGAAGGCGGCTCGATCCGCCCTTCCGCATAGGTCTGGGCTAAAGGTCCTTTAACCCTGTCGAGCTAATCCAAGTCGCATGATGTTGCGAAGGGTAAAAGCGACACTTTGGGAATTGCTCGGCGACGAGGGGGGGAACGTGCTCGCGCTCGCCGCCGTTGGACTTCCGATCATTCTCGGCTGCGCGGCGCTGGCGGTCGATACCGTGCAGTGGGTCTTCGCCAAGCGGGAGCTCCAGGCCACCGCCGATGCAGCCGCCATCGCTGGCGTCTACGGTCTGATCCAGAAGGGCGACATGGAGTCCGCCGTCGACGCGAGCATCGCGTCGAACCAGAAACTCGACCCTCGCCGATCCGTCTCGGCCGATCAATCGCCGGCGCCTTACGACAAGGACCCCTTCGCCGTCCGGGTCCGCATCGCAACCCCCGCGGCAATGACCTTCACGTCGCTGTTCCTGAGGCACCCGCCCTCGCTCAGCGTGGAAGCAACTGCGACGGTGGTCGAGAATGGCGATTATTGCGCCTTCGCGCTCGATAGCGACGAAGAAACCGGTCTCCGGATCGAGCCAAGCGCAAATGTCGAGATGGACTGCGGAATGGCGACGAACGCTTCTGCGAAGAAGGCGATAAGCGCCGAGGGGTCGGCCCAGATCAAGGCCGACATCATCGTCGCCTTCGGCGGCATCGATGCGGAAGGAATTACCGGCTCTCGGGTCCGCTCCTACGGCGTCAAGCAGAAGGATCCTCTAGCGAGCCGCGAGCCACCTCTCATTCCCAATACCGGTTGCCCGAACGTCACCGTCAATTCGGACGCCGCATCCACAAACGGCGGACCGGTCGTCCTTCCGGCCGGCTGCTACGGGAACATGGTTCTCGATGGGCCGGTCATGCTCGCCGACGGCGAGTATATCTTGAACCGCGGCAACCTCGTCATCGGGCCAGCGGCCGAGGTCAGGTGCAAGGCCTGCACAATCTTCCTGACCAGTGAGCAGGCGGCCACCGACCCCTGGTCCATCGGCAAGGTGCAGATCGACAGTGCAGCGAAGGTGAAGTTGGCTGCTCCGACCCAGGGGCCCAACGCCGGGCTCCTTATCTTCCAGGACCGACGATCGGCAGGAGCTCACGACGAGATAGAGAATATCATCGGCGGCAACAGCTTTTCGGAGTTGAAGGGCCTGATCTACATTCCCTCGGAAACGCTCCGGATCGACGCGAACAACACCCCCGACATCCAGTGCGCCCGCTTCATCGGCCGCCGCCTGATCATCCAGGGCCGAGTGATGATCGCCAAGGGCTGCTCGGATTCCGGCGTTGTGAATTTCCGCGGTACCGAGGTCCGGCTCGTCGGCTGAGCAATTGCCTGAGGCACAAAAAAAGCTGCCGGCCCGAAGGCCGGCAGCGCGTGCTCACCTCAATTCGCTTATTAGGCGATCTGAGCGATCATTCCGTTCTTGCGACGGCTGCGGCGGAGAGCGGTACCCGCGGCACCAAATCCGAGCAGCATCATCGCCCAAGTGGCCGGCTCGGGAACTCCCGGCGGGTCACCCGTCGTGTAGAGAACGGCATTCGAGAAGCCCGTCGGGTCGTCGAGCGTGATGAAATCGGCACCCTCCGTTCCGAAGTCGAAGAGCCAGAAGACCGAAACGTTGCCGGCGGGACCGGAGACGTTGCCGAAGTGAGCGCCAATGATCGTTATGCCGAACAAGGTCTCACCAAAGTTGATCTGATTGCTATCAGGACCGCCCAGCGTAAGCTGCTTCGTGTCCTCGACATCAGCCCAATTGCCATCCCAAACGAAGTCGCCGTCGAGAGACTCGATAGCATCCATCTGGTTCTGGACATCACCGGCTTCGCCGTTGATCAGGTTGCCCGAGAAATATCCCGCGCAATCCAGAGCATCCGGAGTCGGCAGGCTGAGATCGCATGCCGAGACAACCGCCGGAAGCGTGCTGACGACCGACTTGGAGGCCCAGGCCGGAGTAGTAGCGCTGGCCGCAAGCGCGGCACCCGCGATAAGTTTGATAATAGAGCGACGCATTTTGCACCTCTTGAGTGAGCGACGACTCAACCCCTGTTGAGGAAGAGCACCCATCACTTAGCTAAACGAAATCTTAATGTTCCTCAACACGATATTAACACTTGTTGTTTCAATTCGGGATTCGTCCATGACGAGTGGCAGCAAAGACTCACCCCCGTTTGCAGTCCGCTGCGCTAAGCCGCTACGAAGGAAACGGTCCGGTGTCCTGGCCAACAGGGGGGTAAATGGCTCGCAACTACAACATGCGCAAAAGGGTGATGGTGACCGGCGGCGCCGGCTTCCTCGGCTCCCATCTTTGCGACCGTCTGCTCGAAGCCGGCCATGATGTCCTTTGCGTCGACAACCTCTTCACCGGCACCAAGGACAATATCGCCCATCTTCACCCGAACCCCAGTTTCGAGTTCATGCGGCACGACGTGACCTTCCCGCTTTTCGTTGAAGTCGACGAAATCTATAATCTCGCCTGCCCCGCCTCGCCGATCCACTACCAGCATGATCCCGTCCAGACGACGAAGACGTCGGTACACGGCGCGATCAACATGCTGGGTCTCGCCAAGCGAATCGGCTGCAAGATTCTCCAGGCCTCGACGAGCGAGGTCTACGGCGATCCCGCGGTCCACCCGCAAAGCGAAGACTATTGGGGTCACGTGAACCCGATCGGAATCCGATCCTGCTACGACGAGGGCAAGCGCTGCGCGGAGACCCTGTTCTTCGACTACCACCGCCAGAACAAGGTGCCGATCAAGGTCGCGCGCATCTTCAACACCTACGGCCCGCGAATGCATCCGGCAGACGGTCGCGTGGTGTCCAACTTCATCATGCAGGCGCTAAGGAACGAGCCGATCACGATCTATGGCGACGGTAGCCAGACGCGGTCGTTCTGCTACGTCGACGACCTCGTTCGCGGCCTAATCTCGCTGATGGAGACCGGACCCGACGTCACTGGTCCAATCAATATCGGCAATCCGAACGAATTCACCGTGCGCGAGCTTGCCGAGAAGGTTATCGAACTGACCGGGTCGAGCTCGCAAATCGTGCAGGAGCCGCTGCCCCAGGACGACCCAAGGCAGCGCCAGCCCAACATTGCCAAGGCAAAGGCCGATCTGAACTGGGAGCCGACCGTCGAGCTCGCCGATGGGCTCGTGAAGACGATCGATTACTTCCGAAGGTTCGTTTGAAAGCCGTCAGGCCGCGCGATTCTGGCCCGCGATCCAGTGCTCGATGCGGGTCCGAAGCGACGGCCGCGACGGGATGAACCCCGATTCCGGAACGCCGGTATCGGTGGACGCCTCGTACATCTGAAGATTCTGCGGGATTCTCGGCCGAACCGTCTCACGGCCGCGAAGCTTGTCCTCGGCAAGGTTGAGCGCGCGATGCACTTCCTCGGCGGTAAAGGGCTTCATCAAGCAGCCCAAGGCGAGGTCGGGCATCGGGAAACTCGGGGCTTTCCCGCTGACGAAGAGACAGGGAACACCGTAGTCGCCAAGTCGCGCCGCCGCCGAGAAGCCGGTGCTTCCCCGCGCGAGGTGAAGGTCGACGAGAGCAAGGTCGGGATTGTGGTGCTCGGCAGCAGCGACTGCATTGTCGGCATCGTCCGCAATCGCGATCACCCGATAACGCGGGTTGTCCTCAACGAGATATTTCAGCGTCGTAGCAAGCTGGGAATCGTCCTCGACAATCAGGATCTTAAGCACCGAATTCCTCCCCATCCCCTGGAGAAATCTCCAGTTTCAATGCTCATCCGAAAAGTCGGCGGTGCGAATCCCCCGTGAACAGGATTTACGACGAACCGACTCAGCGGCCCGCCCAGACGAAAGAAAAGGCCGGATCACATTGCTGCGACCCGGCCTGCCCCCCTGATAACTTGCTGATTTACGCGCGGTAGAAGATGTGCGCGCCGATCTGGCTGACCCGCGTGAGGCGCCGCCCCCAAGATGGGGCGACATAGTTCGCGTGGTACCAAAGGACGTCGTTGGACAGGCTCGGAACCGCATTATTGATGGCAAGACGGGTGACTCCAACCGCGTTGTGCCAGGAGGTCGAGCCTTCATCGACCGACGGGAAGCGCCCGTTGTGGACGAACGAGAACTGCCACGGCTGCTTCACGACACCGCACCAGCTGGCCGGATACTGCCCTGACGCGGCGCGATTCATGATCACTCGTGCGACCGCGAGCTGACCCTCGAGCGTTTCACCGCGTGCCTCGTGATAGACGGCGACCGCAATGCAGTTCGCTTCCTCGTCCAGCGGCGCGCCGGTGCTATAGCGATCGACCAGCGCGTAAAGCGGCCAACCGTTCTTCTGGAGCCAGGCCGCCTCGATCGCGACCGATTGGGTCAGATTGACCGAAACAGAGGTCGCAGGACGCGTCTGTAGGACGCCGCCGGTCACTGTCGAAACCGCGGTGGTCGCGACCGTGTTGAGCGTGCTTACGACGGCCTTTGCCGCCGGAGCGAGAATAGCGAAAGGCTTCGCTGCAGCATCGACCATTCCCGCCGACGCCGGTTGAAGTGGTGCCGCCACTGCCTGGTTGGACGCTGCGAAAAACAACAGACTCGCGGCCGCAGACAAAGCGCGGCCACCCCAAAACTTCTTCAACTCTGAACTCTTTACCTGGCGGCCGACCTCACCGGAGCGCTCACAAGCGCCTCGAAAAATGCGTACGGGGTTGGTCGTCCGTCTTGCCCGGAGCCGCGCCGAATATCGCGCTGGCCCACCCGCTTTCAATTGCAGACACGGACGTAGGGGACAGGTCCCTCCTACCCAAGTCACCTATCGGCGAGCCGAGCCAACCCCGGGTTAACCTGCGGAACTTTCTTCGATTTTATCGACTCACCGATGGTGAGGCTCGACTCGCCGCCGTAAAAAACGACGCTTTTCTGCGCCTCGCCGCAGATGTAGGCGGATTCGCATGGCGTACTGGCTGATGAAATCGGAACCTTCGAGCTATAGCTGGGACGACCTCGTCCGCGACGGCGGGACCGAATGGGACGGCGTTCGCAACAATGCCGCCCGGCTCCACCTCAAAGCGATGAAGAAGGGTGACGAGGCATTCTTCTACGCGAGCATGACGGACAAGGCGGTCGTCGGCATCATGCGCATCACGCGCGAAGCCCAGCCCGATCCGAAAGATGCAGACTGGGTCTCGGTTCGGGTCGAGCCGGTCAAGCCGATCGGTCCGGTCACGCTCGCGGCGATCAAAGCCGAGCCGAAGCTCGCAAAGATGGAATTGATCCGCCAGTCACGCCTCTCCGTCGCTCCAGTCCGTGAGGACGAATGGTCGACGGTCCTGAAGATGGCCCGAAAATGATCCTTGAAGCGCTGGCCTTGGCCGCCGCGCAGGCGGCGCAAGCTCCACGCGAATTCATCGAAAAGGTCTATCGCAGCTATCGCGAAGAGGGTTTCAACCCGCTCGCCGAGCCCGGGCTCTATTTCTCGCCCGAGCTCACTGCGGCGATCGAAAAGGACAGCTCGGGCGGCGAGGTCGGATACCTCGACGGAGACCCGCTGTGTGATTGCCAGGACTACGACCGGCTTTCGGCCAAGGTCGTGACCATCGTCCAGCCGAGCGCAAAGGCGGCGACCGCCCACGTCCATGTCGATCTCGGAAAGAATCAGGAGCGCGACCTGCAGCTTCGGCTGATTCTAACCCCGCTCGGCTGGCGCATTTCCGATGTGCTCGGCACCGACCATCATAGCCTGCTGCACGAGCTCAAAGCGGCCAACGCCGAGCGTTGAAGACAACCAACCGTCGCTGACCAGTGAAGTCTCCACGAAGTGAAGGCGATCAGTCGAAGCTCGCTCGCATACTGACCCTCGTTCGCACCGACATCGAAGACGCAGTCGATCTGGAGGCCCTTCAGAAGGCGCCTTAGGAACTGGCGTTCGCCCCCGGTGAATTCCGCGCCTTAGCCCTGCTACGCCACGCATAAGGATTTTACGTTGAAGAGATCCTGCTGCTCCAGCGCAAGCCGCACTTCATCCGCGAGCCAACCGTCCCCCGCAAGGTAAGCGCCAAGAGCGAGTGCCGCCTCCTGCCGTTCGGCGAAGTCGATCGCCGTCCGCTCGCGGTGATCCCGAACGATCCGGTCGTAGATGTCGTCGACGCGCTCGAACGGGACGACGATCGCTAGCCTCTTCCAGTCGATCGACGAGGGCAGGACCATGTCGCTGTCGATGATGACCGGGATTCGGCCGAAGCTCAGGGCCTCGAAGACCCGGAAGCTGTAATTCTCACACCCGCGCGGGCAGAGCACGTAGGTCATTCGCTGCAGGTGTTGTGCAAAGCCCCGGATCTGCCCCGTGGATCCGTCGAAGCCCGCCGTATCGATGATCTCCAGCACTCCATCACCCGCGCGCTTGTGCGCGCGCTTCACCGCCTTCAGCGCCTGGAAGCGAATGAAGGTCGGTAGATAGCGATGGGGAATCTTATGTTCGTCGAGCCAGGCGACGCGGTCGACGTCGCGGACCAGGTTCCCGTGCTCCAACCGGCTCCGCAAGGCTTCGGGCCCGTGCGCGACAATCCTTGCCGCACGGGAATTGGAATAGGCCGAACCCATGAAGCCGATGTTGAGCGGGGGCTTCGCCGCCCAGCGAAGCGCGTTCGGCTCCGCCGGTCGGACCGGGCTCCAGGGATGCGGAATGACCCTCCTTCGATGCGGATCGTGCCACCTGCCATAAGAGGAGAAGGAGAAGCTTACGTCCGGACCATCGATGAAATGCTCAAGAGCGCCGGGGCAGAAGCAGACGACTTCATTCGAGTGCCGCCGCTCCAGGCGCGCCCTGATGTCGGCAAGCTTCGTCCTCGAGAATTGCCGAGGCTCGACGTGCGGATAATTATCGATCGTCGCGGGAAGACCGAGACGGCGGCAGGCTATCCGGAATTCCTCCGGATAGTCGACGGCTCCGCCGTCCATGACAACGAAACGATACTCCAGTGACATGCGACTTGCCCGGCTAGGTCACGCATATTGTGCATTAAATATTAGTTTACGCAAACGACCGCTCAGGGTCGCTGCGCGTTGGTCTTCAAGTTCCGCAGCTTGACGAAAAAGCGGCTCGCAATCGCGCTGGCCCTCGACATCCGCACAACCGGCGCCTCGACCATCGAATAGTGCCGGCCATTGGCCGGACTCGGATCGTAGGCGCCCGGAATGCTGTATTGCAGCCCCACTTCACCCTCGTTTCGAACCCTTTTGCAGGGGTATGATCCGAGCAGCGGGTAGATCGCCTGAGTATAGGCGATGGGGCCGGTAACCCGGACCACGCCGGTCCTGCCGACAGCGTGCCAGGGGGCATAAGCGGTGATGTTGCGAAGGACCGTCGTGATGACGGCTGCAAGGAACGGATGCCTCGGGGCTGCGATCACGTGGAAGTTCTGAAATTCGCCGCCCGGAACATAGGCAAGGTCGCGGTGAACTCCGAAACCTTCATGCATCTCGCCGGGGCGGTTGCGCCATTGCGCAAGAACATAGCCTTCATCGCGCTTGATGAAGCGGTCGATCGGTCCGTCGAAGCGGCTCTTGATGTCGAGGTAGACGCCGCCCTCCTGGTAGACGATCAGGTAGCGGAGCAGGTCGGCCCGGGCGGCATAATAGCGTGGGTCGAGGCGGTGGTACGCTTCGAGGACATCGGCCCCGTAATGGGTCCTGATATAATCTTCGGCCGCGGGCCCATCGAAAAGGACATGGTCCCAATCCGGGTTGAGGTCCTTCAGTTCCTGAACGTTCGCGCGCAGGCGATCGGAGAGATCGTCGCCGAAGTAGATCTGGTGGATCTTCTTCGGAATCGCGAACTCCCCGTCACGGACCTCCAAGTCCGGACGAGTCGCAAGGTCCAGCACCCGCATATCCACACGATGCCCGTAAGGTCGTTACATTTCAATTGAACGACAAAGGGTTAACTTGCTGTTTAGGCCGCTTCCATCTTTCGCGACTGCCGCTTGCGCTCGTGCGGATCGAGGAACCGCTTGCGGATTCGCACGACCTTCGGAGTGACTTCGACCAGCTCGTCGTCCTGGATGTAGGCGATCGCCTGCTCCAGCGACATCCGGCGCGGCGGGGTCAGCCGGATGCCTTCGTCCTTGCCGCTGGCCCGGAAGTTGGTGAGCTGCTTCGACTTCAGCGGGTTGACCTCGAGATCCTGCGGCTTGGCATTCTCGCCAATGACCATTCCCTCGTAGAGATCCTCGCCCGGCGAGATGAACAGGATGCCACGCTCTTCGAGAGCGTTCAGCGCGTAAGGCACGGCCTTGCCCTGCTCCATCGAGATCAGGACGCCGTTCTGGCGGCCGCTGATCGGACCCTTGTGCGGGCCGTACTTTTCGAACAGGCGGTTCATGATCCCAGTGCCCCGGGTGTCCGACAAGAATTCGCCGTGATAGCCGATGAGGCCGCGTGACGGCGCGGAAAAGGTCAGTCGGGTCTTGCCTCCGCCCGACGGGCGCATGTCGGTCATCTCGGCCTTGCGCATCGCCATCTTGTCGATGACCGTCCCCGAGAATTCGTCGTCCACGTCGACGACTACCGTCTCATATGGCTCTTCGCGGCCGTTCGGGCCGTCGCGGAAAAGAACGCGCGGGCGGCTGATCGACAGCTCGAAGCCTTCGCGGCGGAGCGTCTCGATGAGAACGCCGAGTTGAAGCTCGCCGCGGCCGGCGACCTCGAAGCTGTCATTGTCGGCGGCGGTCGTGATTCGGATCGCGACATTGCCTTCCGCTTCCCGCTCGAGGCGGTCACGGATGACCCGGCTCTGCACCTTGTCGCCGTCGCGGCCCGCGTAGGGGCTGTCGTTGACCGCAAAGCTCATTGCAAGCGTCGGCGGATCGATCTCGCGCGCGTGGAGCGGCTCGACGACGCCCGGACCGGCAATCGTGTTCGACACGGTCGCATTCATCAAACCGGCGATGGCGATGATGTCGCCAGCTTCCGCGCTATCGACCGGGACGCGCTCGAGCCCTCGGAACGCGAACACTTTCGTCGCTCTGCCTTCCTCGACAAGCTTGCCGTTGACGTCGAGGGCCTTGATCGGCGTGTTGACGTCCAGTCGGCCGCTTTCGACACGGCCGGTCAGAATCCGGCCGAGGAACGGGTCGCGGTCGAGCAAGGTCGCGAGCATCGTGAACTCGCCGTCCTTGTCGAGATTCGGCGACGGGACATGCTCGACGATCTTCTCGAACAAGGGCGTCAGGTCGCCTTCGCGAACGTCGTCGGCGAGGCCGGCATAGCCCGCGCGGCCGCTGGCGTAGAGCGTCGGGAAATCAAGTTGCTCGTCATTCGCGTCGAGGTTCAGGAACAGTTCGAACACTTCGTCGAGCACTTCGGCGGGACGCGCGTCCGGACGGTCGATCTTGTTGACGACGACGATCGGCTTGAGACCAAGCGCGAGCGCCTTGCCGGTGACGAACTTGGTCTGCGGCATCGGGCCCTCGGCGGCGTCGACCAGCAGAATGACGCCGTCGACCATCGAAAGGATCCGCTCCACCTCGGCGCCGAAATCGGCGTGGCCAGGCGTGTCGACGATGTTGATTCGCGTGCCGTTCCACTCGACCGAGGTGCACTTGGCGAGAATGGTGATCCCGCGCTCCTTCTCGAGGTCGTTCGAATCCATCGCCCGCTCGTCGACGCGCTGGTTGTCTCGGAAGGTGCCCGATTGGCGGAAGAGCTGGTCGACAAGGGTCGTCTTCCCATGGTCGACGTGCGCGATGATCGCGACGTTACGCAGGTTCATTGGTTTTCCTGAGAAAATGTAAGCGGCGCACATAGTGAATATGCGCCAATGTTGCAATGCAGCATGGCAACGTCCCGCCGCCGAAAACGTTTATGCGGAAAACCGTCTCATAGGAGAAAAGTCATGCCGCGTGGAGACAAGGACAAATATACCGACAAGCAGAAGCGCAAGGCCGAGCATATCGCCGAAGGTTACGAGGACCGCGGCACTCCGAAGAGCGTTGCCAAGGCGAGAGCCTGGGCGACGGTGAACAAGGAAAGCGGCGGCGGAAACAAGTCGGGATCGGGGCGCGGCAAGAAGGATAGCCATGTGTCCTCGTCGCGTGGAGGCCGAGCCCACAAGTCGGGCTCGTTCGAACAAAGGTCGGCGGCCGCGCGCAAGGGCTGGGAGACCCGCCGCCGTCACGCGCACGGCTGAAACGCTAGACCGCGCGCTCGAGAATTTCGACGGCGCGCTCGATCGCTCGCACTTCGCTCGGCGCCAGGCGTTCGAGCTTGTTTGCAAGGACTCCCGACGGCGACGGACGCCGAAGAAATTCGCGTCCCTCCTCGGTAAGCCGCATCGCAAGTCGGCGGCGATTATCGGGATCGGCCACTCGGTCGATAAACCCCGCTCGAACCAGCGCGTCGACCGCGCGGCTGACCGCCGGAGCCCCGCGGCCGACTTCCTTCGCGACATCGTTCAAGGTCGCCGGTTCGTTCGAACCGACCGCGGTCAGAAGGATCCGGCGGGCGCGGTCCGCGCGCTCGGCGGGACCGTCGGCGAGGAAGTTCTGAGAAACGGCGACATAACGCGCCGCGACGGCGGCCGGTGACGAACCCCAAAGCATGGATTGCAGCGTAGCAAATGTTTGCTGCTTGGCAAGATTGTAGCTAGCAGGCCCGCGTGCAGGCGTCTCCCAAGCTTCCCCGCAACGTCTGGATCCTGGGCTTCGTCAGCCTTCTGATGGACCTCAGCTCCGAGATCTACCACGCGCTCCTGCCCGTTTTCGTGACGGTTACCCTCGGGCTTCCGGCAACTGCGCTCGGAGCGATCGACGGGCTTGCCGAAGCAACCGCCAATTTCGGAAAGCTCGTCTCCGGCCGGCTGTCCGACCGGAGCATGAGGCGCAAGCCATGGATCATTGCTGGTTACGGGTTAGCAGCGCTTTCCAAGCCGCTGTTCCCGATCGCCCAGGGCGCGTTCGAGCTGATGGGCGCACGCTTCGCCGATCGCATCGGAAAGGGCATTCGCGGGAGCCCAAGAGACGCGATGATCGCCGACGAGACACCACCCGAGATACGGGGCAAGGCCTTCGGTCTTCGCCAGGCGCTGGACACGGCCGGCGCATTGCTCGCGCCGATCGCCGCAATCGCACTGATGTGGCTGCTCGCCGACGATATTCGGGCGGTCTACTGGATCGCGATCATTCCTGCCTTCTTCTCCTTCCTGCTGGCGTGGCTCGCGCTTCGGGAGCCAGAACAGCGGCTCGTGGATTCCAAGCAGCCGCCGTTGCTTCGAGGCTTCCGGGACATCGACCGGCAGACCCGTCGCCTTCTCGCAGTCGGCTTCATCTTCACGCTGGCGCGCTTCTCGGAGAGCTTCCTCATCCTGAAGGGGATCGAGGTTGGCCTGTCCGAAACTCTGTCGCCGCTGACCCTCGTCCTGTTCAACCTGGCTTACACCGCCCTCGCCTATCCCGCAGGCTCGCTCAGCGATCGAATGAGTCCGCGCTCCATCCTCATGGCCGGCATGGGCGTGTTGGTTGCCGCCGACCTCATCCTGGCCGGTAGTTCCGGCTACCTCGGGCTCGTTCTAGGCGTCCTTCTTTGGGGCGCTCACATGGCGCTCACGCAGGGCGTTTTCGCGAGGATGATCGCCGACAGCGCACCCGACCATCTGCGCGCGACCAGCTTCGGCGCCTTCTGGTTCGTGACCGGCATAGCCGCCCTTCTGGCAAGCCTGGCCGCCGGCCTGGTCTGGGATCGCGACGGTTCGCAGGCGACCTTCCTGATGGGCGCCGGAGCCGCGGCGGTTGCCTTGGCGATGCTCAGCCTTCTGCCACAGCCTCGTGGTGGCCCTGCCCGATGACGACCGGCTCGCCGTTCGAAGTGAACGGCGGCATCCGCGCTGAGCCGGGCCAGTGATCGACGAACTGGTG
Source organism: Pseudomonadota bacterium (assembly GCA_046731355.1). GTDB lineage: Bacteria > Pseudomonadota > Alphaproteobacteria > Sphingomonadales > Sphingomonadaceae > Sphingomicrobium. The sequence continues at coordinate 36,264 of JBKPKZ010000204.1, forward strand.
CTTCAAAGCGGCGCCAATGTGCAGGAGGATGAGAAGAACAAGGAGATAGGCCGCCAGTTCGTGCACCTCTCCGGCCAGATCTCCGGTCTCCTTGCTGATGCCCGGAATCACCGGGACCTCGATGCCTCCGAGAAGAGGCGTGGTCGGCCCGTTCGCATAGCCCGAGACCGCGATGAATCCGACGATCGGCATCGCGATCAGCAGCAGGTAGAAGAGCCTGTGATTCCACACGGCCGCAAAGCGCTCCCATGCCGGCAGCCCGGGCGGGAACGGCGGTGGCGGATTCTTGAGGCGGTAGGCGAGCCTCGCGAGCGTCAGGAGCAAGATCAAGACGCCGGTCGTCTTGTGCCAGATGAATATCGCGTCGCGATCGGGGCCGGGCTCCGACAGAGCGAAGGTGAAGCCGAAATAGGCTTGAGACAGGACCAGAATGACGGTGATCCAGTGGATCGTTACGGCCGCATTCGAATAGCGCAGAACCCTGCCCTGCTGAGCGGTGTCGGGGACGCTGGTCATCGACTTTCCCTCCAATAACGGCGAAAAAACGCCGTAAAGGCCGTTCGGGTTGCTTCAGCAGTCAGCCCGCGCTGATCTCGCGCTTGAGCCGTGCCCAGATCAGCCAGCCAAAGATCGCCCACAGGACGAGTCCGCCGACCGGGATCAGGACTTTGAACCCGGACGTTGCCCAGCGGGGCCAGGGATCGTCACCGAAAATCCACAGCCAGAACACTCCGAGTAGCGCGCCGGCCAGAAGGAGGATGGTCGTGTAGGCCGCCATCGCTCCGCCGATGATGGCGAGCAGCACAGCGACCCAGCGCTTCACCTCGTGAACTTCTCTCCAGCC
>JBKPKZ010000205.1:0-10810 GCA_046731355.1 Pseudomonadota bacterium
TCCTCGCCCAACAGGTAATTGTTGACCACGTAGTTCCAGATGAGGTCGCGGCCTCGAAGCAAGTTGAAAGTTGCGGCCATGTAGCGGCCGTCGAGATAGCCTTTTTCGCGAGTGACCTCGTCCAGCAACGACAAGGTCTCGTTGCCCGTGAACAGCTTGAGGTCGCCCGCCAGAGTGAAATCGACCTGTGCCGTCAGGAAGGTCGCCGACTTGACCTTGTCCTGTTCGTCTCTCGCATGGAGGTACCCCAACGTCGCCGCGAGCGTGGTGCCCGCGACGCAATAGCCGATCGTATGGACGCTCTCGACGTCGAGCACGTCGCGGACGGTGTCGATCGCATCGATCTGCCCGCTGAGCACGTAATCGTCGAGCGTGAGGTCGGCGAGGCTCTCGTCGGCCGACTTCCAGCTGACCATGAACAGGCTGACGCCCTGCTCCACGCACCATCTAACGAAGCTTTTCTCGGGCGTGAGGTCGAGGATGTAGAAGCGGTTGATCCACGGAGGGAAGATCACCAGCGGCGTTTCCAGCACCTTGTCGGTCGTCGGCGTGTACTGGATCAGCTGGTAGAGCGCGGTTTCCCTGATGACCTTGCCCGGAGTGGTCGCGAGGTTCCGGCCGACTTCGAACACGCCTTGCTTGGTCTGCGTAAGCTGACCGGCCGCAACGTCGTTGAGCATGTTTGCGAGACCCTTGAGCAGGTTCTCGCCGCGCGTCTCCATTGTCCGCTTCAGAACCTGAGGGTTGGTCAATGCGAAATTCGACGGGCTCATCGCGTCGACAAAGCTTCGGACAGCGAAAACCAGCCTTTGTCGCGCTTCGTCGTCGAGGCCTTCGACGTCCTCGGCCGTCCCGAGCATCTTGTCGGAGATCGCGAGGTAGGTCTTGCGAATGGTGTCGAAAACCGGGCTCTCGTGCCATTCGGGGGCGGCGAAGCGGCGATCTTTCGCATTCTCCTTCGCCTCGGTGTCGAGCCCCATCATCTTGCCCCAGGTCTCGAGGCCCTTGGCCCAGGCTTCTGCACCGGCGGTGAACAATGCGGATGGATCGGTCGTCATCGGCGTGCCAAGCCCGAAAGCCGGCGGGAATGCACCCCAAGCGGGCGGAGTGGCGGGCCAGGTTTCGCCTTCCTTGAGCCCGTCGGCCCAGGCCTCCATCAGCATCTGCTGAGCCCGGCCCATGACCCATGTCCAGTGCTGCCAGTCTTCGAGCGTCGGAATCGCGCTCGCCGTGTCCGTTCCATCAGCCATGACCGCAATGTAGGACGTTCGAATGACGACTGCGAATCCGGGATTTGCATCAGGTCAAGTCACCCGCGAAAAGCGGTGAATGCAGGCCACCGCCATCCCCCAGGCACTCGTTTTTCTCGATTTCTTCGGGATCGCGGTATTCGCCATTTCGGGAGCCCTGGTCGCGGCCGAACTGCGCCGGGACTTCGTCACCTTCGTCTTCTTTTCGATCGTAACCGGCGTCGGCGGCGGAACGCTTCGGGATCTGCTGATCGATGCTCCGGTCTTTTGGGTGCACACCAACGCGACGCTTCTCATTTGCTTCGGGGCCGCATTCGCGACCTGGCTCACCTCGAAGAAGGTCACTGGCCGGGCACTTTTATGGTTCGATGCGGCCGGGCTTGCAGCCTATTCCGCCTACGGTGCCGCTAAGGCGCTGATCTTCGGTGTCGCGCCGGTTCCGGCCTTCGTGATGGGGGTGCTCACCGCGTGCGCCGGAGGAATCCTCCGCGACGTGCTGGCGGGACAGCCCTCGATCCTAATGCGCCACGAGATCTACATCACCGCGGCTGCTCTTGCCTCGGGCCTGTTCGTCGCACTGACCATTGCCGGCCTGCACAACTTCCCGGCGGCCCTGATCGCCGGTATCGCCGGTTTCGTCCTGCGCGGACTTGCGATCGCCCGTGGCTGGTCGCTGCCAGCGTATCGCGGCTAGGCTTGCCGCACTGCAACATGGTCGCCATGCTGGTTTCGTGACCGACGAATTCTACCGCATCCAGCGCCTGCCGCCCTACGTCTTCGCCGAAGTCAACGCGATGAAGGCCGCGGCCCGGGCGCGCGGCGAGGACATCGTCGATCTCGGCATGGGCAATCCGGACGGGGCACCGCCGAGGCACGTGATCGAAAAGCTGGCGGAAGTCGCCAGCAAGCCGAATGCGCACCGCTACTCGGCCAGCAAGGGCATCCCCGGCCTCCGGAAGGCCCAGGCGTCCTATTACCAGCGGCGGTTCGGAGTGACGGTCGACCCGGACAAGGAAGTCATCGTTACGTTGGGGTCGAAGGAGGGCCTCGCAAACCTCGCCCAGGCGATAACCGCGCCCGGCGACGTCGTCCTTGCTCCCAACCCCAGCTATCCGATCCACACGTTCGGCTTCATCATAGCGGGAGCTGCGATCCGTTCGATACCGGCTGCCCCCGGCGAGGACTTCTTCGACCGCCTCACCAACGCGATGCGCTACACGGTTCCAAGGCCCAAGGTTCTGGTCGTCGGCTATCCGTCCAATCCGACCGCTTATGTCGCCGATCTTCCCTTCTACGAACGGCTGGTCGCCTTCGCCCGCGAGCACGAGCTGATCGTCATCTCCGACCTCGCCTATGCCGAGATCTATTTCGGCGAAACGCCGACGCCGTCGATCCTCCAGGTCGAGGGTGCGAAGGACGTGGCGGTCGAGTTCACCTCGATGAGCAAGACCTACTCGATGGCCGGCTGGCGCATGGGTTTTGCGGTTGGCAACGAGCGCCTCATCGCCGCCCTCGCTCGCGTGAAATCCTACCTCGACTACGGAGCTTTCACACCGATTCAGGCGGCCGCGGTCGCCGCCCTCAACGGCCCGCAGGACATCGTCGAATACAACCGCAACCTCTACCGCAAGCGCCGCGACGTGCTCGTCGAATGCTTCGGCCGCGCCGGTTGGACCATCCCCGTTCCGCAGGCGAGCATGTTCGCCTGGGCTCCGATACCAGAGCGCTTCCACAATCTCGGTGCGATGGAATTCTCGAAGCGCCTGCTGACCGAAGGCCATGTCGCGGTCGCTCCTGGAGTAGGCTTCGGCGAGGAAGGCGAAGGTCATGTCCGGATCGCGCTCGTCGAGAACGAGCAGAGGCTGAGGCAGGCGGCCCGCGGCGTGAAGAAGATGCTGGCCGGAGCCTAGGTCAGCGCAGGAGCGCGCTGGAAACCGTGACGACTCCCCACTTCGTCAACTCGCTCTTGGTGGGCACCGACGCGATCCGCGTCGAATCTCCATTGAAAGCGAACGCGAAATGGCTGTGGTCGCCTTCATCCAGCGACTCGACCAGCCGGTAGCCGGCGTTCCGGAACGCCGCTGCGATCATCGAATGGGTGACCCCTGGGCGGCGGGCGATGTCGATGGCTCGTCCGCGAAGGTGGTAGCTGTTCCGCACTCCACCGACGGCGCGGTTATGCGCGGGACTGCGGTAGGTGCTCGTCACCCGTCCCCAGTTCGATCCGATGCTCGCCGCTGAATTGAGGCTGCCCGACCCGCGAGCGAGTGGAGTCCAGCTTGCCTGCTGCTCACGGGCCGACGAGCCTGGAGACGGTTCCGATCCGACGACTGCCTGAACCGTATTCGAATCCCGCTGCGCCGCCTTTACCGCGACTCCGACGCGCACGGTTGTACGCTCGCCCGAGACCGTTCGAATCCCGAAGTCCGTCTGCGCCGAAGCGGCCGTTGCAATGGTCAGCAGTGCCAACCCGATGGCGAATCGAGTCATAAACAAGCCCCCGCTCGTTTATTTTTCATACAACGGTAAGCTTGCGTCGACAACGACTTCAGGCACTTAGCGATTCTCGCCCCGGGACACTTTGACTTGGCCACACGGGCGCGCAGAGGAGTCGAATGTTTCCGAACTCGTCCACTTCCGCTGCCACGGTTGCGCAGATCATCCAGCTTGCGGTCGCGCCGGTCTTCCTATTCGCCGGCATCGGCGCCTTCCTGAACGTCTGTACCGGCCGGCTTTCGCGGATTGTCGACCGGGCTCGCGAAATCGAGCCATTGCTCCTTTCGAGCCGGGGCACCGAGCATGATCGCTGGCTCAACGAGCTGCGCATTCTGGATCGCCGGATGGTCCTGGTCAGCCGGGCGATCTTCCTGTCGGTGCTCGCGGCCGTGCTTACCTGCTCGGTCGTCATCCTGCTGTTCGCTGCCAGCCTGACCGGAGCGCACTTCGGAACGGCGATCGCCTTGCTTTTCATCGTCTCGATGATTTCGGTCGGAACGGGCTTTGCGGTCTTTCTCATCGAGACTCGTGTCGGATCGCGCGCGGTGCGGATTCGCGCCGAGCTGCTCACCCATGAAGCGGACCCGGACGAGTAAGCCGCCCGCCTCGACAAGGTAACGAACCCCTCCTATCCGCTCCCCAATAGGAGACCGATCGATCATGCTTCGAAGCCCGCGCGTACCTCCGTCCCACGTCCTCGACCGAGTCCTCGTCCTCGAGATGGTACGCGTCACCGAGGCGGCCGCGGTCGCGGCATCGAAGTGGATCGGGCGCGGCGACAATGACTCGGCCGACGCAGCCGCGGTCGAAGCCATGCGCGAGGCGCTCAACGAGCTTCCGTTCGACGGGACCGTGGTCATCGGCGAAGGCGAGCGCGACGAAGCGCCCATGCTCTACATCGGCGAGAAGGTCGGTTCGGCACAGGGCACCGGCCCAAAGATCAACATCGCCCTGGACCCGCTGGAAGGCACGACACTGACCGCAAAGGCGGGGCCGAACGCCTTGTGCGTCCTTACCATTTCCGAAGAGGGAGGCCTCCTCAACGCTCCCGACACCTACATGGAAAAGCTGGCGATTGGGCCCGGCTACCCGGAAGGAACGATCGACCTGTCGCGAAGCGTCACCGAGAACATCCGCGCGCTAGCGGATGCCAAGGGTGTCCCGGCCGATGAAATCATCGCCTGCGTTCTCGATCGCCCGCGTCACGACGAGATCATCGATGAACTGCGTTCGCTTGGCTGCGGAGTGAAGCTGATTTCGGATGGCGACGTTGCCGGCGTGATTGCGGTCACCGATCCCGACACGAGCATCGACGTCTATCTCGGCAGCGGCGGCGCTCCTGAAGGCGTGCTCGCAGCTTCCGCACTTCGCTGCGTCGGTGGGCAGATGCAGGGGCGCCTGGTCTTCCGCAATGACGACGAAATCGCACGCGCCCGTCGCTGGGGCATCCAGGATCTCGACCGGATCTATAGCCTGGAGGAAATGGCGAAGAGCGACTGCATCTTCGCCGCCACCGGGGTCACGGACGGCTCGCTCCTCAAGGGCGTCCATCGCGGCCGCAATTGCCTGACGACCGAGAGCATCGTGATGCGCGCAAGCTCGGGCACGGTTCGCCGAGTCTGGGCCGAACACCATAAGTGGGACGAATAGGCTAAGCCGCTTCGTCGAGCTGCTTCAGCGGCTCAGAAAATTCCATGAAATCCGCGATCGCGTGATCGATCGGGCGCAAGAGCAAGCCGCGACTGCTTGTCAGGCTCGTATCCGTAACCTCGTCCAGTTCGGGAACGATGATTTTCCCGATATCGAGCCGGGCATGGTCCGCAACGGCCGTCGCAAGCTCGTGCCAGCTCAAGGATCCCTGGTTGGTTAGGTGCCAGAAGCCCTTCTCCTCATCGAGGAGCAGGTCGAGCGTCGCATGCACCAGGTCGGGGACATAGGTCGGCGTGACGATCGTCCGGGCACTCGCGAAGACGTCCATGCCGCGCCTCAGCTGCTCGATCGTGTTGAACAGGAAGTTGTGGCGGTCCCACGGACCGAAGAAAGCGCTGGTCCGGACGATGAGGGCGTCGGCATCGATCGCCATCAGTCGTGCTTCTGCTTCGGCCTTGCTTCGGCCGTAATCGCAGGCCGGAGCCGGCAAATCCGGTTCGATGTAGGACCGGCCGAGCTTGCCGTCGAAAACCAGATCCGACGAGAAGGTGACGAGTGGAACGCCATGCAGCTTGCATGCCCTCGCCAGCAGCTCCGGGCCGGTGACGTTCGCCGCGAAGCATTCGTCGATTTTCTCTGCACCCTCCCAGCTTCTTACAAAGCCCGCCGTGTTGATGACCGCCCATGGCTTGTGGCGGTCGAACGCGGCGGCGATCGAGGCTTCGTCGCAAATGTCGAGGTCCCGGCGGTCGGTCAGCACGTAGGAAAGGCCGCGATGCGCGCAGAGCCGTCCAAAGGCCTGCCCCAAGGTTCCGGTGGCGCCGGTGATCAGGATCGGCCGGGCGTTGGCAGCGCTCTTCGGAAGTGTCTCGAACCGGTGACGCGAATGTGTCCGTCCCGGCCGCCTCCACCAGCCCGGAAGGTCGAGCAGCGGGTACTGCAGACGTTCGCCGCGGCCGAGCTTTGCGGCCGCCTTCGCGAACAAGGTCGGACGAGGCGTTTCCGATCGCGTGTCGAAGGCGCCGACGTCGTAGATACCTTCGCGTCGAGTGAGCAGTGAACGCCAGTCAACGAGACCGAACAAGGCCCAGAGAGTGACTGCGCGTATGTCGACTCCGCGACCCCGCAACCGCTCGGCGGTCGTCCACATCTCGTGCAGCCAGCGAACCTGCTCCTCCCGTGTGCAACCGTGGTGAACCTCGGTGATCGCAATCGGGGTTTGATAGCGCTCCCAGGTTTCGCGGATCCTGTCCGAGGGCGTCGCGACCGATCGCATCCTGTCGACCCGGACAGCCTCGAGATCGACGAACCGGTCGCGACCGTTCGAACCGACTTCGACCCCCGGATAGCGCTCCACACGATGGTCCAGGAAGCGATCGCTGGTCAGGTAATAGTCGAAGCCGATGATGTCCGGGCGTCCCTCCCCCGACGCGAGCTCGTCGAGAGCCTCGAGGGCAACCTCCTCGCGCAGCCATTGGTAGAGCGGATGCCCGTCGACCATTCGGCCAAACAACAGGTCGAAGGTCAGCCAACGGCGCTGGTTGTTGTGCTCCGCCTGGTACGCCAGCGGATCGGTGGAGAAGGTCTTGCCCACGTCCTCGGTTGCAAGGAGCCGAGACGAAGGACTGACTTGGCGGATCGCCCGCATCGCGCGAAGCGTCGCCAGGCACTGGTTCACCGTGGCCCGAAAGGCCGCGTTGATATCCTGGAGATGCGGATGCCAGTGACCGTAGAGGCAGGAAAATCGAGCTGTCGTGAAAGGCTCGTTGACCGGTGTCCAAGTGTCGATCCACGGATATCGCTCTGCGACCCGCCTCGCGTAATCCGCAAGTAGATCCGGCCAGTTTGGATCAAGAAGCTTGGTGTAACGCGGCCCCGATCCATGGTGCACGAGCCCGGCGATGACCTTGATCCGCCGCTCGCGCAGCCGCTGCAACCGCTCGTCATGCCACGAGAAGTCGAGCTCGTGCGGACTTTCCGGCGCAACCGTCTCCCAAAGGATCGGATAGCGGACTGCCTTCACGCCGAGCTCGGCGATGGCATCGATGTCCTGCAGTCTCGCAAAATGGCCGGTTTCGATGACCTGGTTCCGGAAATCGTCGCCGATCCTGACGAGACTGCATTCGACACCGCCCCATAATTCAAGCGGCGGGCGTTTGTTCACTAAGCAGCTTCGACCGTTTCCCCGTGCGGCCGCTCCCTTTCGCTCTTCTCGTCCATTCGTCGGAACGTGGCCAGAGCCTGACCAACGATCTGGTCCATGTTGTAATATCGATAGGTCGCCAGGCGTCCGACGAAAGTCACGTTCGGAGTTTCGTCCGCGAGCGCCTCATACTTCTTGTACAGCTCCTGGTTCTCGGGCCGCGGGATCGGATAATAGGGATCGCCTTCCGCTGACGGATATTCGTAGGTGATCGTCGTCACCGGCGCTTCCTGTCCCGTAAGGTGCTTGTATTCGCTGATGCGGGTGAATGGCACGTCCTCATTCGGATAGTTCACGACGGCCACCGGCTGGAACCATTCCTGATCGAGCGTCTGGTGGTCGAACTTCAGGCTCCGATACGGCAGCTTGCCGAAACGAAAGTCGAAATACTCGTCGACCGGTCCAGTGAAGATGACGTGGTCCGCGATTTCGAAAGCGCGGTCCTTGAACTCGCGGAAGTCGGTTCCGAGCCTCCGCTCGATCAACGGATGGTCGAGCATCCGCTCGAACATCTTCGTGTAACCCTCGAGGGGAATGGCCTGGTACGTATCGCTGAAATAGCGGTCGTCCGTATTCGTGCGCGTCGGGATTCGGGACGTGACTTGCTTGTCGAGTTCGGACGGATCGAGGCCCCACTGCTTGCGCGTGTAGCCGCGGAAGAACAATTCGTAGAGCTCCTGCCCAACCGCATTGACGACCACGTCTTCGGACGTCGCGATCTCTTCGACCGGTTCGGCCCGGCTTGCGAGATACTCGGCAGCCTCTTCGTCCGTCTTCAGGTCCAGGTCGAACAGCTCGTTGAGCGTCGTCCGATTGATCGGAATGGGAACAAGTTTGCCGCGAACATGAGCTCGGACTCGGTGCTCATACGGCCGCCACTCGGTGAACTGCGAGAGATAGCTCCACACCTGCTCACTATTGGTGTGAAAGATATGCGGTCCATACTTGTGATAAAGAATTCCGGCATTGTCCTTCTCGTCATAGGCATTGCCCCCGATATGCGGACGGCGATCGATGAGCAGGACCCGAGCGCCATGCTGGCTTGCCAGACGCTCAGCGAGAACGGAGCCGGCAAAACCGGCTCCGACGATCAGATAATCGTATTTTCCGGACTGGCCGGGCGGAGTGAAGGAGAAGGCGTTCATTCCGCCGCCACCAGCAGAGCCGGCGCCTCCTCACCCGTCCGCTCGCCGAGGACCTCGGCGATCAGGCCCGACATTCGTGCCTGGGTCGTATCCCAGCTCGTCGCCGAAAGCAGCAGATCCGCTTGTGCCAGCCAATCGCCTCCATCGCGAGACTGTTCGAGCGCTTTCTCGCAGCAGCGGACAAAGCCCTCAGCGTCGTGCGCAATGTGGACGCCCTGCAGATGGCCATAGCTTCGGACGACGTCGCGAACCGGGGTCGAAACCACCGGCTTGCCGCCGGCGAGATATTCCGGAGTCTTGGTCGGTGAGATGAACTGCGTCGATTCGTTCATTGCGAACGGCATCAGCGCCACGTCCCAGCCCGACAAATAGGCCGGAAGCTGCTCGTAAGTCTTGCCGCCGAGGTAATGGATGTTCGCCGCGCGCGGCAGTTCGTCCTCGCCGATCTTCACGACCGGCCCGACCATCACGAACGACCAGTCCGGCCGCATGTCTGCAGCCTCGCGCAGCAGGTCGATGTCGAAGCGTTCATCAATCACCCCGTAGAAGCCGAGGCGCGGATGTTTCAGCTCGGCCTGGTCAGAAGGCTGCTCGAGCTCCCGGCGAGCCTTGGTAAAGTGGGCGCGATCGACCGACGACGGGAAGCAATGGACGCTGTTGTGCCTGCTCTTCTTGGCCTCGTAGAGGCTTGAGCCGCCGGTGAAGACTAGGTCGGCCCGGTCGATCAATTCCTGTTCAAGGTCGAGCAGCTTTTCCGGAGCGAACCGAAACTTGGAAAGCTCGTCCATGCAGTCGTAGACGACGACGCTTGCGTCGAGATGCCGCGAAAAGGGCAGCATCATCGGCGTGTAATACCAACTGATCAGTGGCCGCGCGTAGACGGCGACGTGCGCATCCAGAAGGCGTCGCAGCGCTTCATCGCGCGTCACTTCATCCAGCCCCTTGGGAAGGTGGGGAGTCACCACTCGAACGTTGGGGAAATTCTCGGCCTGCCGGACCTTCAAAAATGCGGTTTCGCGAGGCTCGATGTCCTTGGGCTCTTCCCAGAAAACGACCGTCATCTCGCGCGCGAAACGGCTCATGAGATGCTGTGGACGCTGGAACACGAAGTCCCATCGCAGGTGCGAGAAGCAAAACAATGTTGGACGTGCAGGATCCGCTGCCGAAGGGTCGGCTTCAGACGCTACGGGGATCCCGGAGCTGGTCAGCATTTCGAGTGTAACCTCCTGTTTGTTGGATACTTGTCTGTCCAACGGCGGTGCGGCGGTTACGGTTCCGGAACTCTGATGGAAGTTAGTCGAAAATGGTCGATGTTGCAGTGCAGCATGCGCCAAGCCGCGAGTCGCTGGCGCCGAACCGCAGGAAGGGAACGATACACATCCGGAACTACCCTCGGTCCATTGACCCTGCACGGCCACCGTGGAAGGGAGCAGCGCCAAGGAGAAACGGCCTTGGCCACGACCATCGAAGAACTCGAAAAGCGCCGCTCGGCGGCTCAAATGGGCGGCGGCGAGAAGCGTATTGCAGCCCAGCATGCCAAGGGTCGACTGACCGCCCGCGAGCGGCTTAGCGTCCTTCTCGATGAGGGCAGCTTCGAAGAATATGACATGTACGTCGAGCACAATTGCGTCGACTTCGGAATGGAGACGCAGACAATTCCGGGAGACGGCGTAGTCACGGGCTCCGGCACGATCAACGGTCGCCTGGTCTACGTCTTCGCGCAGGACTTCACGGTCTTCGGAGGCTCGCTGTCCGAGCGCCACGCCCAGAAGATTTGCAAGATCATGGACATGGCAATGAAGGTCGGCGCCCCGGTGATCGGCCTCAACGACAGCGGTGGCGCCCGGATCCAGGAAGGCGTCGCCTCCCTCGCCGGCTATGCCGAGGTCTTCCAGCGCAACGTTCTTGCCTCGGGGGTTGTCCCGCAGATCAGCCTGATCATGGGCCCATGCGCCGGCGGCGCGGTCTATTCGCCGGCGATGACCGACTTCATCTTCATGGTGAAGGATTCGAGCTACATGTTCGTCACCGGCCCGGACGTGGTGAAGACCGTCACCAACGAGGTC
>JBKPKZ010000206.1:0-23213 GCA_046731355.1 Pseudomonadota bacterium
AAGCTCTGCTTGACCTTGCCGGTCTCGACCGTGCGCTTGAGGCCCAGCGGCGGCCGGGTTCCAAGCTTCGGTTTTTCGGTCTGGTCTGACATTCTATTCCTTCGTCAAAATTTCTTCAGCCGAGCCAAGGCCAGAGGCGGGGTCGCCGCCCTGTAGACCGGCACGGGGGTCAATGAAAGCGCGCCACCGGGAAAGCGCGTGGAGAACACGCGCTGCGGCGGCACGATCGGTCAGCGCGATATGTACCACATTCTCGCGCCCCAAGGCTAATGACAAGATGGTGCGTTCCTCGGGAAATAGAAGACCTTGGCCACCGTTGTTGGCGACGATTTCGTCCGGTCCTCCCACGCGCCAAGCCTGGTCCAGCTTCTTTCGTCCATCCTCTCCCGCATCGGACGCGTGGATCAGCAAATGGATTCCGCCCTGGCGGGCCGCGGTCTCCACGCGGTCCGAGCCGTTGATGAGGTTGCCCGAGCGCGCCTCCATCCCGAGCCGGTCGAGCGTCGCTTGGCGCAAGGCCTTTTCGATCCGCTCGCCAAGATCGCTCGGGACCTTCACCTCGTTGGTCTTGAAAGCTCGCTGGAGTGCGCCCTTGAGCTTGCCCTTGGTGGCGGCTTCCTCGAGCTCGGCGCGCGAAACGCCGATCCATGCGCCCCTGCCCGGTGCCCGGGCACGGACGTCGGGAGCGACTTCGCCGTCAGGACCGAGGGCAAGCCGGATCAGCTCCTCCCGCGGCGCAGTCCGCCGCGAGAGGATGCAGGTGCGCTCCGATACGTGAGCGTCTAGCGGATCATTGCTCCTCGCCCGCAACCGCGTCCTCCTGCGCTGCAGACGGCACGGCGTCCTCATCCTCGAACCAGTGGGCGCGGGCCGCCATGATGATCTCGTTGCCCTGCTCTTCGGTCAGGCCGTACTCGGAGAGGAGGCCCCCCTTGTCCTCGGCGCGCTTCGGAGCGTTCTCGGCGCGGCGGCGCGGCTCCTGACGCTTCTTCTGGATCAGCTCGTCGGTCGCGAGATCGGCGAGATCGTCCAGAGTGCGGATGTTCGCCTTGCCAAGGGTCACCAGCATCTGCTCGGTGAGGTGCGGAAGCTCGGCGAGAGCATCCTCGACCCCGAGGCCGCGACGCTCTTCGCGGGCAGCGGCTTCGCGGCGCTCGAGCGCCTCGCCGGCGCGGCTCTGAAGCTCGCCCGCGATCTCGTCGTCGAGACCTTCGATCGAGGCGATTTCGTCGACTTGGACGTAGGCAACTTCCTCGAGGCTGGTGAATCCTTCGGCAACCAGCAGCTGGGCAAGCGTCTCGTCCACATCGAGCTCGGTCTGGAACATCTCGGACCGCTCGACGAACTCGCGCTGGCGCTTCTCGCTCGCGTCGGCCTCGGTGAGGATGTCGATTTGCGAGGTCGTCAACTGGCTCGCGAGGCGGACGTTCTGACCGCGGCGCCCAATCGCGAGGCTGAGCTGGTCGTCGGGAACAACGACTTCGATCCGGCTCTCTTCCTCGTCGATGACGACCCGGCTGACCGTTGCCGGCTGGAGCGCGTTGACGACGAAGGTCGCAGTGTCATCCGACCACGGAATGATGTCGATCTTTTCGCCCTGAAGTTCCTGGACGACCGCCTGGACTCGGCTGCCCTTCATGCCCACGCAGGCGCCGACCGGATCAATCGAGCTGTCGTGGCTGATCACTCCGATCTTGGCGCGGCTTCCCGGATCGCGGGCGGCCGCCTTGATCTCGATAATGCCGTCATAAATCTCGGGCACTTCCTGCGCGAAGAGCTTCTTCATGAAGTCCGGGTGCGCGCGCGACAGAAAGATCTGCGGACCGCGGGCTTCGCGGCTGACGCGGAGGATCAAGGAGCGGATGCGATCGCCGACCCGGACCATTTCGCGCGGAATCTGTTGGTCACGGCGGACGACGCCTTCGGCGCGGCCGAGGTCGACGACGACGTGGCCGAACTCGACGCGCTTGACGACGCCGGTGATGACTTCGCCCGAGCGGTCCTTGAACTCCTCATACTGCCGTTCGCGCTCCGCATCGCGGACCTTCTGGAAGATCACCTGCTTCGCGGCCTGGGCGGCGATTCGGCCGAACTCGATCGGCGGAAGCGGATCGACGATGAAGTCCCCAACGCTCGCTCCCTTCTGGAGCTTCTGGGCGCCCTTCGGGTCGATTTGCTTGAAATGGTCCTCGACCTCTTCGGTCACTTCGAGGACTCGCCACAGGCGGAGATCGCCGGTGTTCGGATCGAGCTTGGCGCGGATGTCGTTCTCGGCGCCGTAGCGGGCACGGGCCGCGCGCTGGATCGCGTCCTCCATCGCCTCGATGACGATGCCGCGGTCGATCAGCTTCTCGCGAGCGACCGCGTCTGCAATTGCGAGCAGCTCGGCCTTGTTCGCGGAAGCGATGGGCGGGGCGGCAGTGGCCATATGTTTAGTCCTCTACAGTCTGAATTGTGTCGGCGCCCTCGGTGCTGAGCGGCGCGGTTGCGTTGATGAGCTTGTCGGTCAAGATAAGCTTGGCCGAGTGAATCGACGAGAAGGGGATGACATAGTCGTTCCCGTCCTTGCCAGTGACGTGGACGGCAGCACCGTCGCCAGTTCCGGCCAGCGTCCCCGAGAATTGCTTGCGACCGTTGATCTCGTCGGCGAGCGTGACCCGCGCCTCGTGACCCTTCCAGTCGTCGAAGTCTGCCAGCCGCGTGAGCGGACGGTCGATTCCGGGCGAGCTGACCTCGAGGCGGTATCCGCCCTCGATCGGATCGCGGCCCTCGGCTTCAAGCTCGTCCAGCATGTCGGACAGCTTCCGCGAGATTTTCTCGCAGTCGCCGAGGTCGAGCTGACGCGTGGCCGGGTTCTCGGCCATCACCTGCAGCGTCGGGTCCGAACGGCCACCGACGATCGCCACGCGCACGAGCCGATAGCCGAGGCCTTCCACCTCGGGTTCCAGCAATGCACTCAGCGCGGCAGTATCGGTCATGCAGTCTTTCAATGCTCAAACGTCTCTTGGACCGGAGCCGTGGGGCCCCAGCCTCAGGCATCTGACGATGTCGAGGAGAGGAGTTCGATATAGGCGTGAACAGTTAGGCGCGCAAGCTGCGCAGGGCGCCGTTCTCGGCCCGGATGCGGACCGCGAGGATGACCGCATTGAGAAGGCTGAAGACGATCGCAATCTGCCACAAACCGAACACCAGTGGCAGAACCGCGATCTCCAACGCGACCACCAGGTAGTTCGGATGATTGAGCAGCCGGTAAGGCCCGGCCCGGACGAGTGGAGCATCCGGCTTGACGATGATGCGGGTCGTCCACCGCTCGCCGAGAGTGCGGATGACCCAGACGCGACCAAGCTGAAGCAGAACGAACAAAGCGAGAAATGCTATGCTGATCGGCCGTCCCGGAGCCCACCACCACAAGGCTGCGAGCCAGATCATGTGCAGCGCGACGATGAAGGGATAATGGCCCCGCCCATACTCGACTGCTCCGTTCGCGATCAGCCGCCGGCTGTTGCTGTCCGCAAGGCGCAGCTCGACAAGTCTCTGAAGCGTGACGAAACCGAGGATCGCGACGGCCGCCCAGGCGCCCCCGCTCACGCCGCCTCCAGCATCAATCCGGCGCAAGTGAAGCCCGGACCAAAGGCAGTCATCAGGACCCGGTCGGGAAGACCCCGTTCCAGCAAGCGTTCGAGGACGAACATCACCGTCGGAGCGCTCATATTGCCGAAGTCGCGAAGCACTTCGCGCTCGATGTTGAGTTCGCCCTGGTTGAGCTCAAGCGCGGTCTCGATTGCATCGATGACCTTCACTCCGCCTGGATGGCAGCAGAGCCGATCGATGTCCCCGAATTCCACGCCGAGGCCCGTGCACATCTGATCGATCGTCGCGGCCAGATTTTCCTCGATGAAGGGAGGAATCGCCCGGTCGAACACCACCGCGAGGCCAGGATCTTCAACGTCCCAGCCCATGATTCGAAGCGTCGCGGGGAATAGTCTCTCGGCCGACCCCGTGATCCGCGCGAGGCTGTGCTCGCCGCTGGTGACGACCGCCGCGGCCGCTCCGTCTCCGAACAAGGCGGTGGCGACGATTGCCGCCGGGTCCGCGCTGTCGAGGCGGATGGAGATCGAGCAGGTCTCGACCGTGACGAACAGCCAGTTCGACCCCGGCTCCGAAGCTGCCAGCCGGGAGGCCGTCGCCAGCCCGTTCACGCCGCCGGCGCAACCGAGGCCGAATACCGGAACCCGCCGAACATCGTCGCGAAGGCCCATCCTTGGCCCGGCCCGCGCCTCCAGGCTCGGTGTCGCGATACCGGTCGTCGAAACCGTCACCACTCCATCGACCTGGTTTGGCTTCAGACCCGCCTTTTCGATGGCGGCGCTCCCTGCCTCGACGAACAAGCTCTCCGCGGCTTCCAGATAGACGGCATTCCGGTCATGCCAGCCATGGCTCGACATGTACCATTCCTGCGGAGCAACGATGTGGCGCTGTGCGATCCCGGCATTGTCGAAGACGCCAGAGAGACGATCGAACAGCGCCTTGTTGCCGCCGAAGGCCTCGCGTGCGCGAACCTTCGCATCATGCTGCGAGATAATGTGCGGGGGAACCGCAGTGGCCAGCGAGAGTAGGCTACAAGGTTGCATGTTGAGCCTGTTTAGTCCGGTCCAAACGGACGACCGTTACGTCTTAGGAACAGTTCGGATGACCCTACGCTTAATTCAAGGAGCAGCGCTTCTGATCCTTGGCGCCTGCGGCGCTGCTCCGAGCTCTTCCGCCCAGCAGTCTTCATCCGGAAAGCCTTTCGTTGCCTCCGAGGTAACGCGTTTCGAGGCTCCCTGGGCCATGGACTTTCTGCCGGGCAGCGGCGTTCCCAAGACGAACATGGCTCTCGTCACCGAAAAGGCCGGCAAGCTCTGGCTGGTCGACGTGACCAATGGGCAGAAGCAGCAGGTGGCCGGCGTTCCCGCAGTTCATGTCGAGGGCCAGGGCGGACTCGCGGACGTCGTCGCCCATCCGGGCTTCGCTGGCAACCAGCGCATCTATCTCAGCTTTCCGGAGGCCGGCCCGAACGGAACCAGCGGCGCCGTCGTTGGATACGGCCGACTGATCCTCGGCTCGGGCCAGCCTCGCCTCGACGGCTTCAGGATCATCTGGAGGCAGCAGCCGAAGGTGACCGGAGGCGGTCACTATTCCGAGCGGATCGCCTTCGCCCCTGACGGAACGATGTTCGTCTCGTCGGGCGAGCGCCAGAAATTCGATCCGGCGCAGGATCCGAACGTCGACCTGGGGAAAATCATTCACATGACCGACGAGGGCCAGCGGATCGGCGGACTTCATTACACCACGGGCCACCGCAACGTGCTCGGGCTGTCCTTCGCGCCGGATGGCCGCCTGTGGGAAACCGAAATGGGCCCGCGCGGCGGCGACGAGGTCAATCTCATCGTGGAGGGCAGGAATTACGGCTGGCCGCAGGCCTCCTACGGCACGCATTACGACGGCCGCGACATTCCCGACGACCACAGGGGACGGGGCTTCGAGGAGCCGAAGGTCTGGTGGGACCCGTCCATCTCGCCCGGAGGGCTGCTGATCTACACCGGCGACTTGTTCCCGCAGTGGAAAGGCGATGCGCTCATTCCCGCTTTGTCGGGCGAGGCATTCATCCACGTCGACATCAAAGGAGATCAAGCGCGCAAGGCCGACCAGTGGGACATGAGTGCACGGATCCGCGCCGTGGACCAGGGGCCCAAGGGCGAGGTCTATCTTCTGGAGGATGGGCCGGGCGGACGCCTGCTGAAGCTGACGCCCGCCCGGTAATCCGGCTTACTGCGCGAGGGGAACCTCGAGCCTCTGCTCGGAAGTCTCTTCCTGGCCCGGCTGGGGAACGGTGCGCAGGTATGGCTTGACCGTCTTCCAGCCGTTCGGGAATTTCTCGCGAGCGGCCTCGTCCGACAGCGAGGGAACGATGATGCAGTCCTCGCCCTGCTTCCAGTTGACCGGCGTTGCCACCGAATGCTTGGCCGTGAGCTGGATTGAATCGAGCAGGCGCAAGACCTCGTCGAAGTTCCTGCCCGAGCTCATCGGATAGATGAGCATCGCTTTGATCTGCTTGTCCGGCCCGACGATGTAGACGGTTCGAACCGTCGCATTGTTGGCGGCGGTCCTCCCGTCCGACGTCTCGCCGGCGTCGGCCGGGAGCATGTTGTAGAGCTTCGCGACCGCGAGATCATGGTCGCCGATCATCGGGAAGTTCACCTCGTTCCCAGTGACGTCCTTGATGTCCTGCGCCCAGCCCTCGTGGGCGCCGACCGGATCGACGGAGAGGCCGATGACTTTCGTGTTCCGCTTGGCGAACTCGTCGGCGAGACCCGCCATGTAGCCGAGCTCGGTCGTGCAGACCGGCGTGTAGTCCTTCGGGTGGGAGAACAGGATCCCGTACCCGCCGTCGATGTAGTCGTGGAAATTGAGTGGGCCCTGCGTGGTTTCGGCCGTGAAATCCGGCGCAGTGCTGCCAATGGATAGGGTCATTTCTGCCTCCCGCTGAGTCGCGAAGGAACCCCTATAGTCTCACACCAAGGCGGGTTCGAGACTCTGCGGCTGTTCGAGCCATTTGGGAGCCAAGAGGCCCTTCGAGCGCAGGAACTCCGGATTGAACAGCCGCGACTGGTAGCGGGTCGCCGGGTCGCAGAGCATTGTCACGATCATCTTGCCCGGTCCAAGTTTCCTGGCAAGGCGGATCGCTCCCGCGACATTGACCCCGGTTGAAAGCCCGACGTTGAGGCCTTCCTCGTGAACCAGCGCCAACGTCGCGCTGAGGCTCTCCTGGTCCTCGATGAAGAAGGCTTCGTCGACACCAAGCCCTTCGAGATTGGCGGTTACACGCCCCTGCCCGATCCCTTCCGTGATCGAGCTCCCCTCGGCCTTCAGTTCCCCGGTGGTGTAATAGCTGTAGAGAGCGGCCCCAGGCACGTCGGCGATGGCAATTGCCACGCCCGGCTTGCGTTTCCGCAACGCGATCGCGGTCCCAGCGAGCGTTCCGCCGGTCCCGACCGCGCTCACGAATCCGTCGACCTTCCCGTCGGTCTGGGCCCAGATCTCCGGGCCAGTCGTACGCACATGAACGTCCCGGTTGGCGACATTGTCGAACTGGTTTGCGAAGATTGCGCCTTCGGGATGCTCGCGAGCAATGCGTTCCGCCATTCGCGCAGCGACTTTCACGTAATTATTGTCGCTCCGATACGGCGCCGCCGGAACCTCGACGAGAGTCGCCCCGAGGGAGCGGAGCGTGTCTTTCTTCTCCTGGCTCTGGGTCTCCGGAATCACGATAACCGTCTTCATCCCGAGCGCATTGCCAACGACCGTCAGGCCGATGCCCGTGTTTCCGGCCGTCCCCTCGACAATGATCCCTCCAGGCCGAAGCTGTCCCTTGTCGATTGCATCGGTGACGATCCCGAGCGCTGCCCGGTCCTTTACCGAATGGCCGGGGTTCATGAACTCCGCCTTCCCGAGAATGGTGCAACCAGTCTCTTCGGAGGCGCGGCGAAGCTTGATCAGCGGAGTATTGCCGATCGCTGCGAGGACGGTGTCGCGGATGTCCATGGGCCGCGCTGTACAGCGATGCTTGGGTAGCCGCTACCCGCGCCCGCCGAAACCGATTTGACCGCAGGAACAGGCGACTGCGGCCGATGGCAGCGCGACCGAGGCGGCGAAAGCCGGGAACGCGTGCCTCGTCAGCTTCTCCTGTACCGCAGATAATAGGGCCTTCGTCCCTCACGCCGCGACTTTGCGCCGTAGCGTGTCTCGATCCAGCCGCCCGACGGCTCGAGGAAGTCCTTTGGAGACTTCGCCAGCCATTCGAATTGGCCCTGATGACGCCGCATCACCATCAGCGCCCAGTTGAGGTAGGTCGGATCGTCGGTCGCGAGGCGGAACTCGCCCCCCGGCTTCAGCTTGGACGCGAACAGGTCGACCGGGCCATCATTGACCATCCGCCGCTTGGCGTGCCGGGCCTTCGGCCAGGGATCGGGGTGGAGCAGATAGATGAAGCTCAGTGCTCCGTCCGGCACCCGCCGAAGCACTTCCAGAGCGTCGCCCTTCCACATTCGGACGTTTGCAAGATGCTTGTCGCGGACATGCCCAAGCGCCGTCGCGATGCCATTGAGGAATGGCTCGCATCCGATGAAGCCATGGTCCGGCAGCAGGTCAGCCCGGTAGGCAAGGTGTTCGCCCGCTCCGATCCCGATCTCGAGATGAAGCGTCCGATCTTCGCCAAAGAGCGCGAGCGAAGTGACCTCCCCTTCAAAGGGCACCTCGATCTGCGGCAAGAGCCTGTCGACGAGCTCCTGCTGGCCTTTTCGCAATTTGTGCCCGCTCGCCCGTCCATAGAGGCGGTTGAGCGTGATGGGATCACCGGCCTTGTGGGCGGTCATCGGCCTTAGGCGGCGACGGCCGCCTTGAGGTCGTCGACCAGGTCCGTCTTTTCCCACGGGAAAAGATCGCCCTGCGGCTCGCGGCCGAAGTGACCATAGGCGGCCGTCGGCCGATAGATCGGCTTGTTCAGCGCCAGATGCGTACGGATTCCGCGCGGAGTGAGACCGCCGAGCTTGTCGATCCTGCCAATCGCTTCCTCGAGCTGCGAATCGTCGACCGTGCCGGTTCCGTGCGTGTCGACGTAGAGCGACAGCGGCTTCGACACGCCGATGGCGTAAGCCAGCTGGATGGTGCAGCGGCGAGCGAAGCCCGCCGCGACGATGTTTTTCGCAAGGTAGCGTGCAGCATAGGCGGCCGAACGGTCGACCTTGGTCGGGTCCTTGCCCGAGAAGGCGCCGCCGCCGTGCGGCGCAGCACCGCCGTAGGTGTCGACGATGATCTTGCGGCCGGTGATTCCGGCGTCACCGTCGGGGCCGCCGATCTCGAAGCTCCCGGTCGGGTTGATGTGATAGACGGTCTCGTTGCCGAGCAGCTCCGGCGGCATGACCTTGGCGACCACGCCCTTCACGTACGCGTGGAGTTCGGCCTGCTTCTCGCCCTTGTCGTAGCCCGGAGCATGCTGCGTCGAGACCACGATTGCGGTCGCCTTCGACGGCTTGCCGCCTTCGAAGCGAAGCGTGACCTGGCTCTTGGCGTCGGGCTCGAGGAATGGGGCGCGTCCGGAATGGCGGTCGGCGGCCATCTCGGCGAGGATCTTGTGGCTGTAGTGGAGGGTCGCCGGCATCAGGTCCGGGGTCTCGTCGCACGCAAAACCGAACATGATGCCCTGGTCGCCAGCGCCCTCGTCCTTGTTCTCGCCGGCATCGACGCCCTGCGCGATGTGTGCCGATTGCGGGTGAAGGTGATTGGCGAAGTCGAGGCGGTCCCAGTGGAAGCCTTCCTGCTCGTAGCCGATCTGCTTCACGACGCCGCGGACGGTGGACTCGATCTCCTCGCGGATGCCTTCGGCCCAGTTTCCGGCCTCGTCCATGATTCCGCGGCCACGAATTTCGCCGGCCAGGACGACGCGGTTGGTTGTCGTCATCGTCTCACAGGCAACGCGCGCTTCCGGATCCTTCGAGAGGAAAAGATCGACGATCGCGTCGCTGATCTGGTCCGCAACCTTGTCGGGGTGGCCTTCGGAAACGGATTCGGACGTGAAGAGATACGAATTGCGCATGGTTGAGCTGAGATCCTTGCGAGTCAGTCCCGTCTGGTTCGGAACGTCATATAAAGAATGCTTTATGTGTGCTGCCGATAGCGCCCTCGCCGCCCGAGGGCAATGGCTGCGATGACGAGCGCGAAGCCCAGCAGCAAGGGGATCACGTTGCCGAAACGGGCGAACAGCGTGGGCCTTGCGGCGGGCGCCGGAAGGCTGGCGTCGAAATAACCGGGCTTTCGCCACGGCAGCGACTGCAGAACCTGGCCATGAGCATCGACGATTGCGCTGATTCCGGTTGGGGTGGAGCGGATGACGGGAATCCCTTCTTCCGCGGCGCGAAGTCGTGCCTGGGCCAGGTGCTGCGGCGGACCCCAGCTTCCGAACCAGGCATCGTTCGACGGGTTGAAGATGAAGTCTGGCCGGTTGCGGCGATCGACCACCTCGCCGGAGAAGATGATTTCGTAGCAGAGCTGGAAGCCGACCCTGCCCCAGTTGGGAAGCTCGACCGTACGCGGACCGGGGCCGGGAACAAAATCGACCTCGCCAGGAGCGAGGCGCGAAAGTCCGATGGACGAAAGCAGAGGCCGCATCGGCAGATATTCGCCGTATGGAACGAGGTGGGCCTTGTCGTAGCGGCCGACGAGTTGTCCGCCCTGGCCAAAGACGAAGACACTGTTCGCCGCGCCGTTGACCTTCACCTGATCCTTCGAGAACAAGGCGATTCCGCCCGTCAGGAGATACTCGCCCGGACCGACGATCGACGCTGCGCGTGCTCGCTCGAAATCCGCGAAGGCTCCGTAAGGCTCGCCCCTTTGGTCCTGCATCGGGTTTGTGACCGCCGCCTCAGGCCAGAAAAGTAGTCGCGGACCCTCCTCCCGTCCCATCATCGAGAGTTGCGCAAGCCGCCTCGACGCTATTTCGGAATAGCCCGGCCGCCACTTGTCCTGCTGCCCGATGTTCGGCTGAACGACGCGGATCGGGCGATCGGCGACAGGCGTCGCGACGACGGGGCGCGGAAGCAAGTGAGCTGCAATCAGCAGCACCGCGACCGAACCCGCGCAACGCCACTGACGATGCACCAGCAGAAAGATCAGCCCGCCGGCAAGAACGACCAAGGCGGACAAGCCATAGGTGCCGATCGACGCCACCGCATTCAGCAGGTGGGTATCGTCGAATGTCACGCCCACGGGATTCCACGCGAAGCCCGTGAGCATGCCGGCGCGAAGCCATTCGGTGATCGTCCAGGCCCCGGCCAATCCGAGGACGAGCGCGAGCCTCATCGTCCGCCCGAACGTCCAGGCGATCGCTGAAGCGAGCATTGGATAAACCGCGAGGTAGAGCGACAACAGAACCACCGCGATCCAGCCGAGCCAGGCCGGCATCGCCGCCTGGTAAGTGAAGGCCGTCGCAATCCAGTTGAGGCCGATCACGAACTGGCCAAGGCCGAACAGCCACCCGATGAGCAGCGCCCCCTTGAGCGTCTTCGTCCGGTGAAGCAGCTCGCACATCAAGGCAAAGGCGAGCGGCATTAGCGGCCAGATTCCGACTGGCTGGAAGGCGAAGGCGGAAACCGCGCCGGCAATGAATGCGACCAGGAAGAGCATCGTCACGCTCGCTAGCCGCTACTGCAGTCGGCTGAAAGTCTGGACAGTGACCAAGAGCGCGAGCACGGGAGTGTCATGACCCTTTCTCCATTCCACCTGGCGTTCCCAGTGGACGATCTCGAAGCGGCGCGCCGCTTTTACGGCGAGCTTCTCGGCTGCCCTGAAGGACGGAGCGCGGATCACTGGATCGACTTCGACCTGCGCGGTCACCAGATCGTCGCTCATCTCGCTCCCGAAGCCGCACCGCGCCGGGCCAGCAACCCGGTCGATGGCGACGAGGTTCCCGTCCCGCACTTCGGCCTGGTGCTTTCGATGGATGAGTGGAGCGCGCTGGCGAATCGATTGCAGGGGGCGAACGTCGATTTCGTGATCAAGCCGACGATCCGCTTCGAAGGGGAGGCAGGAGAGCAGGCGACGATGTTCTTGCTCGATCCAGCCGGCAACGCCCTCGAATTCAAGGCGATGGCGGACCCCGCCAAGCTGTTCGCAACGAGCTGACCCTATTGCGCGGAGACGCGCCACACGCGGTTGCCGACGTCGTCCGCGACCAATAGCGATCCGTCCGGCGCGATCGCCACTCCGACCGGCCTTCCATACGCCTTGCCGTTGACCGTAAAGCCGGTGAGGACGTCCACCGGCATTCCGGACGGCTGAGCGCCGGAGAAGGGTACGAACACAACCTTGCAACCGCTCGGCGGATCGCGGTTCCAGCTGCCATGCTCGCCGACGAAGGCGCCTCGCGAGAAGGCGTGGCCGAGGCGTGCGCCTTGGCTGAAGGTAAGGCCGAGCGCCGCGACGTGCGGTCCGAGCGCGAAGTCAGGCTTGATCGCTCGGCCGACTAGGTCGGGGCGCTGCGGCTTCACCCGGACGTCCAGGTGCTGGCCGTAATAGCTGTAAGGCCAGCCGTAAAATGCACCCGGTGTGACCGACGTGATGTAGTCAGGGACAAGATCGCTTCCGATCTCGTCACGTTCGTTCACTGCGACCCAAAGCGCCCCGCTCCACGGGTTGAAGGCGATTCCAACCGGATTGCGCAGGCCACTTGCGAAGACGTGACCAGCGCCGGTGCGTGGATCGAATTGCCAGACTGCAGCGCGACCCTCCTCGATCGCCATGCCGTTTTCCCCGACATTGCTGTTCGAGCCGACGCCGACGTAGAGCTCGCCGTCGCCTGGAGCGGCCACGAGCGATTTCGTCCAGTGATGATTTCGGCCGGAGGGCAGGATGGCGACGATACGCGGCGAGCTAGTGATCCGCGTCTGTCCAACGGTGAAGGGAAAGGCGACGAGCGAATCGGCGTTGGCGATGAACAGCTCGCCTCCGACCAGCGCCATTCCGAATGGAGAACGGAGATCCGTTACAAGTACGCCGCGGAAATCGACCACCCCGTCGCGGTTGGCGTCTCTCAACAACGTGATCCGGTTGGCGCTCTTGACTGCCGATCCGGCCTTCTCCTTGAATTTCTTGAAGAAGTACCCCTTGATCCCAGGCGGACCGGGATCGGTACCGGGGCCGTTGGTCTCGGCGACCAGCACGTCTCCGTTCGGAAGGACATAGAGCCAGCGCGGATGGTCCAACCCTTCCGCGAACGACGTTACGCGAAGCCCCGGCGCTGGGATCGGACTGAGTCCTGCCGGCCAGCCGGTGGCCTTGGCAACCTTGATCGACGGGATGAGCGCTTGCTCGGGCGGCGGCAGCTGGGGATTGGGTCCGATGCCGGCTTCAACCGGGAGTCGGGCGGGACCGGCGCATCCCGCGGCAAGGAGGAGCGCGGCTGAGACTAGAGCTCGGGGCAGCGTACGCGAGGCACACTCACAAAACACATGGGCAACGACTCATATTCAGCGGATTTGTTCAATTTTCGAAGGAAAACGGCCGTTCCTTCAACCCCTTCCTGCGGCAATGTCCGGTGCGTGGAGTCGGACTCGCAAGATCTTGCGCGGATCGGAATCGACCGCTTCGAGCCTCCAGCCCGACGGATGCTCGACGCACTCTCCCTTGGCCGGAATATGCCCCGCGAGCAGGAAAACCAGGCCGCCGAGCGTATCGACCTCGTCCTCTTCCCAGACGAGCCGCGCATCGACGGCCTGGGCCAGCTCCTCGAGCTCGATCCGGGCATCGGCCTCCCACAGCCCGTCGTCGAGCATGGTGAGCATTCCCGC
Source organism: Pseudomonadota bacterium (assembly GCA_046731355.1). Taxonomy (GTDB): domain Bacteria; phylum Pseudomonadota; class Alphaproteobacteria; order Sphingomonadales; family Sphingomonadaceae; genus Sphingomicrobium. The sequence goes on from JBKPKZ010000206.1 coordinate 13,383, forward strand.
CTGCTCGATGTCGTGCTCGTCCTCGATGTCGCCGACGATCTCTTCGACGACGTCCTCGATGGTGACAAGGCCTTCGGTGCCGCCGAACTCGTCGATCACGATCGCAAGGTGGACGCGCTCGTTACGCATCCGGGCGAGAAGGTCGAGCACGCCCATCGATTCCGGGATGAACAGTGGCGTCCTCAGCAGATCCTGGATCGTCCGGCCACGGTTCGGATCGACCAGCGCCTTGAACACGTCCTTGATGTGAATCATGCCAATGACCTCGTCGAGGTCTTCTCCGGTCACCGGGAGCCGGCTGTGCTCGGCCTCGGCGAAGGCTGCGATCAGGTCTTCGAAGCTGACCGTCGCTCGAACCGACACGATGTCGCCGCGAGTGACGCAGATGTCGCCCGCGTTCCGCTCTCCGAAGTGAAGCAGGTTGCGGAGCATCTGCCTTTCGGTCGGTGAAAGGTCGCCGGCAACCGGTCGGGATTCCTCGGCTTCGTCGATCGCGTCTTCGATCTCGTCGCGGAGCGTCTGCTCGCTGTCTTCGCCGAAGAGAAGCGACCGCATTCCCCGCCAGAGTCGCGATCCGCCATCGTCCTGCCGGGTGGCCATCAGTCCCTCACCTCGTAAGGATCACTGATGCCCAGCCGGGCGAGCGCGCGGACTTCGCGGCTCTCCATGTCGGCCGCCTCCTCATCGTCGAGGTGATCGTAGCCGAGGAGATGAAGAGTCCCGTGGACCAGCAGATGGGTCGCGTGGGTTTCGACCGGAACTGCCTTCTCGGCGGCCTCTCGTTCGCAAACGCCGCGAGCAAGGACGATGTCGCCAAGCATCAGCTCGGGGCCCTCGCCGTCCGAATTTGCAAGTTCGTCTGCCTCGGTCATCGGGAACGACAGGACGTTCGTTGGCCTGTCCTTGCCCCGCCACTCCGAGTTGAGCGCCCGGACCTCCTCGTCGCCGGTCAGGCGAACCGAAATCTCGACCGGACGGGCGCCCTTGGCGAGCCGCGGAAAGGCGCTTTCGGCGAGCGCGGATTCGGCGGCACGACGGACCAGCAGCGACCAGTCGGTGCTACTGTCCCATTCCTCGTCGGATTCGATGTCGATCTCGAGCATCATTGCTGCGCGCCGGGGCCCTCATAGGCGTCAACGATGCGCCCGACCAGCGGATGGCGGACGACGTCGGCGGCGGAGAAGCGCACGACCTCGATCCCCTTGATGTTCTCGAGCTTGCCGACCGCGTCGTTGAGGCCCGACTTCACGCCGGTCGGAAGGTCGGTCTGGTTGGGGTCGCCGCAGATCACCATCCGGCTGCGCATGCCGAAGCGGGTAAGGAACATCTTCATCTGCTGGGGCGTGGTGTTTTGCGCCTCATCGAGGATGATGAAGGCGTCGTTCAAGGTCCGTCCCCGCATGAAGGCGATCGGCGCAATCTCGATCTCGCCCGACGCGATCCGACGCTCGACCTGCTCCGTCGGAAGCATGTCGTAGAGAGCGTCGTAAAGCGGCCGGAGATAGGGATCGACCTTCTCCTTCATGTCGCCCGGAAGGAAGCCGAGCCGCTCGCCGGCTTCGACCGCAGGCCGCGACAGGATCAGGCGATCGACCGAGCCGGTGATCAGCTGAGAGACCGCCTGGGCGACGGCGAGGTAGGTTTTGCCCGTGCCGGCGGGCCCAAGCGCGAAGATCATCTCGTCGCGGGCTAGCGCCTCCATGTAGGTCGTCTGGGTCGTCGAACGCGGGACGATCGTTTTTTTGCGCGTTCGGATCATCACCCGAGGGGGAGACGCGACCTCCTCGTTGATGATTCCGTCGAGATTGGGCTGCACGGCCATGCCAAGCACGGCCTCGACCGCCTCGGAATCGACGTCATGACCCTGGTCGAGCCGGTTGTAGAGACCGATCAGGACTTCGCGGGCGCGTGCCGCGGCGTCCGGGTCGCCCTCGATCTGAACCCGATTTCCGCGTGCCGCTATGTGCACTCCGAGTCGCTGCTCGATCGTGATCAGATGCCGGTCGTAATCGCCGAACAAGGGCCCCAGCAGGTATGGCTGGTCGAACTCCAACTCGAGCCGGGCGCGGCCGGCGTCGTTCGCCACAGTGGAATCACGGCGGGCCATCAGGCGACGCCAATCGATGCATTGTTGATGGTGCAAGCCATGCGGCGGATTTGGACTCCTGTTCCCCGTTCAGCCACAAGATAGAGTGACCGCCTGAGGGTGCAAGCGGGCTGGTCTCGACACTGTCATCCGCCAAAGCCAGGATTGCCGATGCGTCTTAGACGCCGAACTAGGCTGCGACCCTTTCCTTGATCGCTCCGGCAAGGCTGTTCGGGCCGGCCGAGAGGATCGTTACGTCGATCACTTCGCCCGGAACAGCGTCGGTTTCGACGTGCACCGATTGCAGCCAGGGCGAGCGGCCGATCATCTGGCCGCTATGCCTGCCCTTCCGCTCGATCAGCACTTCGGTGTCCCTGCCGACGCTCGCCTCGTTGAAGGCGATCTGGTGCGCATTGATTCGGTCGTGCAGCCGCCGGAGCCGCTCCTCCATCACCCCGGTTTCAATCTGCTCGTCCATCGTGGCCGCCGGCGTGCCCGGTCTCGGGCTGTACTTGAACGAATAGGCCGAGGCGTAACGCACCTCGTCGACGAGCTTCAGAGTCGCCTCGAAGTCCTCTTCGGTCTCGCCCGGGAAGCCAACGATGAAGTCGCCGGATAAAGCGATGTCGGGTCGAGCTGCCCGCATCTTTTCCAGCGTGGCGAGATAGGATTCCACCGTGTGGCTGCGGTTCATCGCCTTGAGAATCCGGTTGCTCCCCGACTGCACCGGAAGGTGCAGATAGGGCATCAGCTTCGCAACTTCCCCGTGAGCTGCGATCAGAGCGTCGGTCATGTCGGTAGGATGGCTGGTTGTGTAGCGGATGCGCTCCAGGCCATCGATCTTCGCCAGCTCGCGGATCAACTCCGCGAAGCCGCGATCACCTTCGGCCCATGCATTCACATTCTGGCCGAGCAGGACGATCTCACGAGCGCCCGTGTCGACGAGCTCATGGGCCTCGGCGACGATGTCGTTCCACGGCCGCGAGATCTCCGCTCCGCGCGTGTAGGGCACGACGCAATAGGTACAGAATTTGTCGCACCCCTCCTGGATGGTGAGGAAGGAACTCGGGTTCGCCCGCTTGCGCTTCGGAAAGGCGTCGAACTTGGAGATCGCCGGCATGTCGGTATCGACGGGGCGTCCGCCGCGAATCGCCTCCGTCACCATCTCAGGGAGCCGGTGATAGGCCTGCGGACCGACCACCACGTCGATCATCGATGAGCGCTTCTTCGCTTCCGCGCCCTCGGCCTGTGCAACGCAGCCGGCTAGCGCGATCAGCGGCTTCGACCCGTCCTCCCGCCGCAGCCGCCCGACGTCCGAGTACGCCTTTTCCGCCGCCTTCTCGCGGATGTGGCAGGTGTTGAGAACGACCAGGTCGGCGTCCTCGCCCTCGCCCGCCGCCGTCATTCCGTTGGCGCCCAGCAGCTCGGCCATGCGCTCGCCGTCGTAGACGTTCATCTGGCAGCCGAAGCTTTTGACTCGAAAGGTTTTTGGAACGGAATTCATCTACTGTCCGGCTATTGGGATGGGCCGTTGCGGCTTGAAGCGAGAACCTCCGCGATCGCCTCTCGAGCCGCCTGGGCCAACGCCTTGCGATCGCTAGTCCGATCGAGCGGCGGAAGCAAATGCACGGTCACCGGCAACGTGCCTTTGCGGCCGAGAATTCGAAGGACATTTTCCCTGCCGCTTTCGCCATGCCAGCCGACCTCGGTCGCCGCCGGTCCGTAGTCGATCGCGAGCGGGCAAACCTCGACCTTGTCGGATGCATAGGCAGCCGCCTCCAGGAGCGAGGAGCGGAACGGAAGCATCTGATCGCCGGGGCCAGTCGTGCCCTCCGGGAACAGGGTTATCGGCTGGTCGCGCTCGGCGGCGCGAGCGATCGCCTCCGCCTGCTCCATCGATCCCCTGCGATCCTCGCGGCTGACGTAAAGCGTCGAATTCTGGTCGGCGAGCCAGTGGATCACTCCATGGCCAAGATTGTCCTTCGAGACGAAAGCAGTCCCGACAGAACCTCCGAGGATCAATATGTCGAGCCAGCTGACGTGATTGCTGATCAGCAGTGTGTGCCGGCTAATCGTCCTGCCAGCCACCTTCGGTCGCGCTCCGACGATCCACGCCGCCGAAGCGAGGAAACGCCGCGGCCAGTCGGATCGTCCGAACAACAATTTCGTGAGGACATGGATGGGCCCGACGGTGGCAAACAACAGCAGGAGCAAAAGGCTTCGCACGGCTGCCCGCAGCTGGGAGCTGTCGGACGGAGCCTTAGCGGTTGCGGTCGAGCGCGACGCCGTACAGCTCCATTCGATGGTCAACGAGCCGGAAGCCGAGCTTCTCGGCAATCCGCCTCTGAAGCGTCTCCGACTCTTCGTCGACGAACTCGATGACGTTTCCCGTCTCCACGTCGATCAAGTGATCGTGGTGAGCGTCTGACGCTGCTTCATAGCGCGAGCGGCCGTCGCCGAATTCGTGGCGCTCGAGGATGCCCGCCTCTTCGAACAGTCGGACCGTTCGGTAGACAGTCGCAATCGAGATATTCGGATCCACCGCGGACGCGCGCTCATGGAGCGTTTCGACGTCCGGATGGTCCTCGCTGTCGCCGAGCACCTTCGCGATGACTCGACGTTGCTCGGTGATCCTCAAACCCTTGTCGGCGCACAGGGCCTCGATGTCGATCTTCCGGGTCATGATGTTCAGTTAAGGCGAGCGCGCGCCAAAGAAAAGGGAGCGGCGAACCGCTCCCTGATCCGCTCTAGCTCGTCTTGCGTCCACGGGTCCGGCGGCGCTTCGTGCCAAGGCCAATCGACTTGGCGAGAGTCCGGCGCTGTTCGGCATAGTTGGGAGCGACCATCGGATAATCGGCGCCAAGTCCCCACTTCTGCCTGTATTCGTCCGGAGTCATTCCATGATTGGTCATCAGATGTCTCTTCAGCATCTTCTGCTTCTTTCCGTCCTCAAGGCAGACGATATAGTCCGGCTTTACTGACGACCGGATCGAGACTTTCGGTTCCGGCTTCGCTTCAGGTGCGGCGCCCGACGACGAAATGCTCAGTAGTGCCGAATGCACATTCTGAATAAGATTAGGCAGATCGTTTACAGCGACGCTGTTGTTGCTGACGTGCGCCGCAACAATGTCGGCGGTAAGGGTTAGAAGCGTGTCCTCCGCGCCTTCGTTCCCGTTCATTTAAGCAGTCTCCCCGAGCAAGAGTCCGCACTGGGTTTTATTCCAGAACGTAGTCGATGGCACTACTCTGTGTACCGGAGACCTACAATAGGCAGAAGCTATTGCTTTGGGTTAACTGTAATTAAAGATCGCGGCCAAGTGTAAGTGCGTCAAATTCGCCGCCGAATCTTCCCCGGTAATATTTGCGGCGGCGCCCGGCCAAGGCGAAACCGGCCGACCGATACATGATAACAGCCGGATTTCCTTCGCGAACTTCCAGATGAACGCGTGCGACTCCCCGACTCCGAGCATTGTCGAGGAAGTCATCGAGAAGCATTCGACCAATTCCGTGGCGGCGAAGATCAGGCGAAACCGCCAAAAGTAGCAATTCTGCTTCATCGCTGATTATTCGGTGCAGCGAAAAGCCGGCGGCCCGGCCGTCGATTCGGGCAACGACAAGTTTTACCCCGGGCATCGGAAGGATCCCGGCGCATTGGGATCTCGTCCAGGCTTCGCCGAAACGCTCGTCGAACGCCGAGTTCATAATTTCGATGACGGAATCGAGATCGGCCGACTTGCCGTCGACGAGCTGGAGATCTGGGCTCGATGTCGCCGTCGCGTTCATGCAGCGTCCCGCGCCTTCGCGTCCGGCGCTCGGGCATAGACCGGCTTGGGTGGAAGCGAGCGAAGCTCTTGCGGCAAGCGCAGGGCATTTTTTGCGGACGGCCACCCCTCCAAGGACTGCCCGGTGCCGCGTACGTCGACCAGCGCCTTGGCCCCCGGGCCGATCACTGCATCCGCATCGATTTGCTCGGCGGCCTCGCGCGGCGGCAGGTTGAACAAGTCGGTCGTCGCCTTCAGCGACGCTCCATCGAACTGCTGGACGAACAGCTCTCCGTGACCGCCGTCGACGGCCGCTCCGACGGAGTCACGATCGGCTTCGGCGGCCAGCAAGGCGAGCGAGGACATTCCGCTCAGCTCGCAATTCCAGGCGATTGCGAGACCCTGCGCGGCAGCGATCCCGACACGAATCCCGGTGAAGCTTCCCGGGCCGACGCCGACCAGGATCCGGTCCGCGCGCCGCCCACCGAGAAGCTCGTCGAGCATCGGCACCAGGCGCTCGCTATGCCCGCGCCCGATCAGCTCGTCGCGCTCCGCAACGCAGTTTCCTGCGCTGTCGAAGAGCGCCGCGCTGCATGCTGCAGTCGATGTGTCGATGGCCAGGATCACGTCCGATTCTCAACTCGCCTGGCTCAGTGTGTTCACAGGAACCGCCAAGCGGCAAGTAGGTAAATCCTGAACTCAGACCGCTTCGACGGATTCCACCTCGGGAACATAGTGCCGGATAAGGTTCTCGATCCCGCGTTTCAGAGTGATCGTCGAGGATGGGCAGCCGGAGCAGGCGCCCTGCATTCCAAGATAGAGCCGCCCGTCCTTGTACCCGCGATAGATGATGTCGCCGCCGTCCTGCGCGACCGCCGGACGGACCCGCGTCTCGATCAATTCCTTGATCTGGTCGATGATCTCGGCGTCGGCGGGATCCTCCTCGACCGTCGGGGTATCGTCGATGCGGATATCGGCTGCTGTCCCTTGCGCGAACAAGGGCGCACCGCTGACGAAATGGTCGAGCAGGGTCTCGAGCACGATCGGCTCGAGGTCGCCCCACGAGAAGCCGGGCGCAGCAGTCACCGAAATGAAGTCCCTTCCGAAGAACACCCCTTCGACCTGGCCGCTGGCGAACAGAGCCGAAGCGAGCGGCGACGCAAGAGCCGACTCCGCGTCCGGAAAATCGCGAGTACCGCCCTCCATGACCTTCTGGCCGGGTAGGAACTTGCGAGTCGTGGGGTTCGGGGTCTGTTCGGTGCGGATCAGCATGCCCGCGATGTGGTCGCGCTTGGCGTCATGATCAAGTGCCGAAGGGCGGCGCTCCGGCGATGATCCAGCGCGTGACCCCGAGCGCGACCGCCAGGCAGAGAATTGCGACCCATGACTTGCCCTTGCGCATTGGCCGGACGCCGGGCTCGGCCTCACCCTGACCGGTGATCATCGGCGTCAGCAGGCCCCTGCCACGAAGCTTGTAGTAAATGATCGCCGCGACGTGCAGCGCGATGAAGGCGAGGAGGACGTTGAAAAGATCCTCGTGAAGGTCGCGCGCCGAACTGGATGCATCGAGGCTCACAAGCCCCGCGAGCGGCCCCTCCATCAGCCCGTCTTCGTCACTCGCGATCAGGCCGAGGCCGGTCTGGACCGCCACCAACCCGAGCAAGGCAAGGACGCTCAGCGCCCCAAGCGGATTATGTCCGATCCCGCGCCAGCCGCCGCGAAGATAAGCAAGCACGGCTCGGGGTCCTCGAACGAAAGTTGCGAAACGGGCGGTGGAGCTTCCGACAATACCCCACAGCAGACGGAAGATCAGCAGAGTCAGGACTGCGAGCCCCGACCAGATGTGCAGGTCGTCGTAGTGATATTCGGCCGACCACCAGCTGAAAGCGATCAGTCCGGCAAGCGTCCAGTGAACCAGCCGCACCGGCAGATCCCAGATCGGAACCTTCACGATTGCGTCGGACTATTTCGGGTGATGTTCGGCACGATAGGTGTCGTGGCACGCCTTGCAGCTCTTGCCGAGCGGTTCGAAGCTAGACTTGATCGCATTGAGGTCGCCCGAAACAACGGCGGCATTGAACGCCTTGGCGGCAGCCTCGAAGTCGCGATCCTTGGCCGCGAAGTCTTCCGGTTTCTGCCAGATCGGCGGAAGAGCGCGGGTTTTTGGAAGGACGTCCTGGCCCGTGCCCGCCGGGAACCACTTCCCCGACCTGGCGGCGAGGTCGTTGATCGTCGCCGCGGACTTACGAATGACCTCCAAATCCAGAGTGTCCGATTTCAGCGCCTGCGAAATGGCTTTCGTCGACTTGCCGATCTCTTCCATGCCCTCGTGGCGTTCGTGAAAGATCTTTTGCGCCTCTTCCGCGCTGACGGGAGCAGCGGCAGGCACAGCGCCATTGCCGTCCGATTGCGCCGTCGCCCTCTCGTGCGCGCTATTCGTCTGTTCGGCCTGACGGCACGCTCCCAGCAGTGAAACGGTTGCAACTGCAATCAGAACGCTCTTGCGCATGCACTCTCCTATTCTTCCCTGGGAGCTTTCCAGCTGTCGTCGATCATCTTGATGATGCCGGAGAAGTCCTTCCCGCCACCGCCGAGGTTGACGAACCTTTGGTACAGTTGTTCCGCCTCCGACCCGAGCGGGGTGTAGGCGCCCGCGTGCTGTGCCGCGTCCATCGCAAGCTTGAGGTCCTTGAGCATCAGAGCCGCCGCGAAGCCGCCTTCATAGTCATGATCCGCGGGCGTGTCGGGACCGACTCCAGGGACGGGCGTGTAGGTCGTCATCGACCAGCTCTGGCCGGAAGCCTTCGAGGCAATGTCGAAGAAGACCTCGGGATCAAGCCCGAGCTTCTGCGCCATCACGAACGCCTCGCAGGTAACGATCATCGTCGCTCCGAGAATCATGTTGTTGCAGATCTTCGCCGCCTGCCCAGCTCCGGGCCCACCGGCATGGATGACGGCCTTGGCCATCGGCTCGATGAAGGGCTTGGCGCGTTCGAACGCGTCGTCCGATCCGCCAACCATGAACGCGAGATTGCCGGACGCAGCCGCCGCGATGCCGCCCGACACCGGCGCATCGACCATGGTGTAGCCCTCGGCCGCGGCTTCCTCCTCGATCGATCGCGCGGAGGCGACGTCGATGGTCGAGCAATCGATCAGCAGTGCGCTCGTCGGCGCCTTTCCGAGCACCTGCGAACGATAGACTTCGAGCACGTGCTTGGCGGCCGGAAGCATGGTGACGACGACGTCGGCGTCACCAACCGCTTCTTCGGTCGAGCCGGCGCGGCTGCAGCCCTGTTCAACTGCCCGGACAAGCGCTTCCTCGCTGAGATCGAAAGCGCGAACCTCATGACCCGCCTTGGCGAGGTTCGGCGCCATTCCGCCGCCCATGTGGCCGAGGCCAATGAATGCGATCTTCGCCATGCTCAGCGCCCCTTCCAGTTGCCCGGCCGCTTCTCGACGAAGGCGGACATGCCTTCCTTCTGGTCCTCGGTCCCGAACAGGCCGTGGAACAGGCGGCGCTCGAACCGGATGCCCTGGTTGAGCGGCATCTCGAACGCGGCGTTGATCATCTCCTTGTTCGCGATCGCCGCGAGCGGTGCCATCCCTGCGATCGCCTCGGCGGTCTTCATCACCTCGTCGAGGAAGTTGGCCGCTGGAACGACACGGGCGACGAGACCGGCACGCTCGGCCTCCTCCGAATCCATCATCCGGCCGGTGAGGCACATTTCCATCGCCTTGGCCTTGCCGACGGCAAGCGCGAGCCGCTGCGAACCGCCCATGCCCGGCGTCACTCCAAGCTTGATCTCCGGCTGGCCGAACTTTGCGGTGTCGGCGGCGATGATGAAGTCGGCCATCATCGCGACTTCGCAGCCGCCCCCGAGCGCATAGCCCGCGACTGCGGCGATCCACGGCTTGCGGGTCGATGTCACCTGCTCCCAGCCGCCGAAAAAGTTCGTCGAATACATGTCGGCAAAGCCCTGGGCC
>JBKPKZ010000207.1:0-11662 GCA_046731355.1 Pseudomonadota bacterium
CATTGGAACAAGTGGCTGCTCTGCGACCGCGCATTGGCGGTGCCGTGCGAGAGCGTGTCGCCAGTGACGCCCTACGTTCGCTGCACCACCCGCTCGGCCGGCTGGCAGTGGCGAATCCCGCTCCAGCATCGCATCGGCAACGGATACGTCTATTCATCGGACCTGATCAGCGACGACGAGGCTCAAGCGACGTTGCTGTCGAACCTCGACGGGGCTCCGCAGGCCGACCCTCGCCCGGTTCGCTTCGCTCCCGGGCTGCGCTCGAAGGCGTGGGAGAAGAACGTCGTTTCGATCGGGCTCTCGTCGGGGTTCCTGGAACCCCTGGAATCGACCAGCATCCACCTCATCCAGACCGGCATCCACAAGCTGCTCGCTTTGTTTCCGACGAGCGGGTTCAACCAGGCCGACATCAACGAATACAACCGCCAGGCGCGGTTCGAGTTCGAGGATGTCCGCGACTTCATCATCGCCCACTACAACGTGACGAGGCGCTCGGGGGAGCCGTTCTGGGATTACGTCCGGACCATGGAAGTCCCGGACAGCCTCAAGGAGAGGTACGAGCTGTTCGCCTCGTCGGGCCGCTTCTTCAAGCGCGGCGCAGCGGAGCTGTTCGCGGAGGAAAGCTGGGTCCAGGTCCTGCTGGGCCAAGGCTTCGAGGCAAAGGCGGACCCGGTCACCCAGTTCGTTCCGGTCGAGGAGATCGTCGGCTTCCTCGGCGACATCGCGGAGGTCGTCGCCGACGTCGCCAATGAGATGCCCGACCACGGCGAGTTCGTGTCGCGCCTTCCGGCGAGCACTCCGGCGGCCCAGCAGGCGCAGCCGACCTCGACTCTGATGCACAATCTGGCCGAGGTGCATCGGTAGCATCGAGCCACCGGGTTCGTGACCTGAATGCCACATGTACGGCACTCCGTTGCGCGAGAGCCGCAGCCGCAATTGACTCGGCCCGCGCGAACGTCTTTCATCACAAAACGGCCAAATGGCTGACGCGTTTTTGTAACCGGTTACACAATCGGCACCTGGGGAGAGGGGCTAGTGAGCACGATCAACAGCAAGCGCCAGCTTGCGAATGGAATTTCCGTATTTGCTGTCGCGGCAGCGCTTTTGGTCGCCACTCCGGCGTATGCGCAGAGCGAGAGCGCAACCCTCCAGGGTCACGTCGACGGCGCGGCTGCCGGAACCCAGGTCGTCGCCACCGACAACAATACCGGCCGGAAGGTCGTCGGAACGGTCGATTCGACCGGCAATTACACGATCCTCGGACTGGTTCCCGGAACCTACACGATCACGACAGAGGGACGTGACGCGCAGACGACGACCTTGCTTGTCGGACAGACCGCGGTTGTCGACTTCATCCAGGCCGCACCGAGCACGACGGGTGCCGGACCGATCGTCGTCACCGGCCGCCGGGTCCGCGAGGTCCGCACCCAGACCGTCTCGACCAACATCACTCCCGCCCAGATCGAGAATCTCCCCCAGAACAAGCGCAACTTCCTGAGCTTCGCCGCCCTTGCACCGGGCATCCAGGTCACCCCGGGCGAGAACGCACAGGTCCAGGCGGGCGCAATCGCGTCGCAGTTCACCAACGTCTTCATCGACGGAATGAGCTTCAAGAACCCGATCAACCACGGCGGCGTGTTCGGGCAGAATTTCGGGCTCGGAAACCCGTTCCCGCAGGTCGCGATCCAGGAATATTCGGTCGAGACCCAGAACTTCGGCGCCGAGAGCGGCCAGGCCGGATCGGCCCTGATCACCGCGATCACCAAGACCGGCGGCAACGAATTCCACGGGTCGGCCTTCATCGAGTTCCAGCCGAAGGCCTGGGTCACCCAGCCGCACTTCGACAAAGAGCGAGACGTTCCGAAGCCGGACTACAACCGCAAGCAATATGGCGGCGAGATCGGCGGACCGATCATTCCGGGCAAGCTTCACTTCTACGTTGCCGCGGAACGGACCAACCAGCTTCGTCCAAGCTCGACCGGCAACGTCAATCCGCTGCTGTTCCCGGCCAACCTCGTTGCGCAGACCAACATCTCGCACAACATGGACTTCAAGCAGGGCCTCTATTTCGGGAAGCTGACCGGCTACATCACCGACGAGGATACGGTTAACCTCATCGGCTACCTTCGCCGCGAGGACAATCTCGGCGACATCGCCGGAAACGCGACGGACTCCCACGGTCGCCGGATCAGGACCGACCAGGACCGCTACCAGCTGCAGTGGCGCCACAATGCGGGCGATTTCCTCAACCAGCTGAACATTGCCTACGACAAGGCGACGCAGGACACTCCGAGCGTCAATCCCGGGCCGGAGCTGGTGCTCCTCAATTCCGCGAATCCCGACTTCTCCGAAGGCATCCTCTCGGGAGGACATTTCTTCGAGCAGGGCGACAACCAGAAGTCGTGGACGGTCAAGAACGACAGCACCTACCGGATGGGCATTCACACGCTCAAGTTCGGTGCGCAGCTGGTCCAGCTCGACCTCAGCCGCACGGTCGTCAACGCCTTCAACGGCCGCTATTATTTCGCGAACCCGGGACCGGTCCAGAACTTCGATTTCGCAACCGCGCAGCCGGTCCAGACCCGGATCAACATCAGCCCATCGCCGACCCTCAAGGCCGACGATCTGCAGGTCGGCCTGTACATCCAGGACGAATGGAAGCCCGACAACCACTGGACGGTGAACGCGGGCCTTCGCTGGGACTATGAGTCGAACGCGAACAACAACAAGTACATCACTCCGCAGGCGGTCGCCGACGCACTTCGCGCCTATCCGGGCTGGGCAGCGCGCGGCATCGATCCCGAGGATTACATTTCTGACGGCAAGAACCGGGGCGAGTTCTGGGGCGCCTTCCAGCCGAGGCTCGGCGTTTCGTACGATCTCAAGGGCGACCGCGACATCGTCTTCTTCGGTGGTGCAGGCCGCTACTACGACCGCCAGCTGTTCATCCAGGGCGTGATCGAGACGCTCACCAATTCGAACAAGATCATCCCGCTCTTCTTCTGTCCGAACGGTGCCCCTGCACTGGGCACTGGAGACGGCAGTTCTGCAAACAACTGCATGCAGTGGAACGAGTCCTTCCGCGACCCGGACACGCTTCGCGCGCTCTCGGCGGCGGCGGCGGCAGGCGGCGGCGGAGACGTCTGGGTCCTCAACAACAAGACCAAGATGCCGTTCTCGGACCAGTTCGACCTCGGCATCCGCAAGCGGTTCGGCGACATCCAGACGTCGCTGACGTTCTCGCACATCCGGTCGCACCACATCCAGATGTTCACCCGCGCGAACTTCTACGCGAACGGTTTTTACACCGTACTGCCGGACTGCAGCAACGGCGGCGAGCAGTGGATCATCGACTTCACGCCGGATGCTCCATTCGCGAATTGCCCGGGAGCGACGAACGGGCAGCTCACCGGCTTCGCGGGCAAGCTCAATCGTGGTCAAAGCAACGGCAAGGCGCGGTACAACGCCATCTACATCTACGCCGAAAAGCCGTTCACCGACCTGACCACCTGGGGCTTCACCACCGCGCTGACGCTCGGCAAGGCGCGCAGCAACGTCGCCCAGGAACTCAACAGCGACGAATTCTACAACGGTCCGAACATGGACGTGTACGGCTGGAACCGGGTCAACGGCACCACCAAGTGGAACTGGGTCTCTTCGGCCAGCTACCGCGCGCCCTGGGACATCGTCCTGTCGGGTATCCTGACGATGAACTCGGGTCCGGCCTTCGGCAACATCGTCGCTCCGTGGAACGGACTGACGACGCCGGTGCCGGCCGGTGCGTGCTGCTACGGCAACCTCGGCGGCGTGTTCTTCCCGAAGAAGAATATTGCCTACAAGCGGCTCGATGTCCGCGTGGCGAAGACGTTCAAGCTGCCTTGGGGCCACGAGTTCACGGCCGACTTCGAGGTGTTCAACGTCTTCAACACGCTGAACCGCAGCTACTCCTCGTGGGGCGCAGGTGGCGGCGATCCGGCACCGCGGACCGAGGACAGCCAGGTCGGTGCCGACTCTCGCGCCTTCCAGGCCGGTCTGAGGTACAAGTTCTGATCCAAAGGGTTTAGGCGGGGCTTCAAGCCCCGCCTATTTCATCAACGCGGGGGCTGGAGAGGTTTCGTTGAGACCCCAATTGCTCCGCGTGGGCTCATTGCAGAGTCCCGTCGTTGTCATCGATGAATTCGCCGGCGACAGCGAAGCCATTGCTTCGCTGGCCGAGGCGCTCGCGCCATTCCCGCTCAACAAGACGAACTATTATCCCGGAGTTCGGCGAACGATCACCCGATCCGACGTCGATGCCAACGCCTACATGGAAAACCTCTGCAAGCGATCGGCGCAATTCATCGCCGGCGCCTTCGGTTTCGACCGGTTCAATCTCCTGTCCGGCAGCTTCTCGATGGTGACGAAGGACCCTAGCGAACTGATCGAGCCGCAGCGCATCCCGCACTTCGATTCCCCCGATCAGAAATATCTCGCGCTCCTGCACTACATCCGAGTGCCCAAGGACAGCGGCACGGCCTTCTATCGCCAGCGCACAACGGGCATCGAGCGGGTCACCGAGGCCAATCGGGAGGCGTTCGTGCGCACGGCCCAGGCGGAGATCAGGCGCGTTCCGGCCGATTCCGGATACATCCGCGGGTCGAACCAATTCTTCGAGCAGATCGGGGCGGTGGAAGGCATCGCCGACCGCCTCGTCATCTACCAGGGAAGCCTGCTCCATTCGGGAATCATCCCGAAGGACATGTCCTTCAGCGCCGACCCGCGCGAGGGCCGGCTCACCGCCAACATCTTCGTTCAAGGATTGTGATGAAAATTCGTATGCGTGCGCTTGGATTGCTTCTTTTGGGCAGCGCCGTCGCTTTCACGGCGTCCGCCGTGTCGGCCCAGAAGAAGACCTACATCAACCCGATCGACGTCGATTACCGGTACAATTGGGAGCAGACGAACAACGGCGTCAGCTACCGCACCGGCGCCGACCCGGCGATCGTCCGCCACAAGGGTGCCTATTATCTCTTCCAGACCCTGGCCGACGGCTACTGGCGCTCGACCAACCTCATCGACTGGACGTTCATCACGCCGTCGCGCTGGCCGTTCGGCGGAATCGTCGCGCCTGCCGTCATCTCGGACGGGGACCGGCTCATCATCTGGCCCTCGATGTCCTTTACGCGCCCGGGTTCGATCCTGGTCACGACGGCGCCCGAAACGGGCAAGCTCGATTTCCTCGTCCGCTCGATGCCGGCCCTGCCTCACTCCGAGGACGACCGATATCCGGAGAAGATGACGCCGGGTGCCATCCCCCCGGGCCCATGGGACCCGGGCCTCCTGAAGGACGATGACGGGCGCTGGTACCTCTATTGGGGAAGTTCCAACGTCTATCCGATCTACGGGATCGAGATCGCATTCGAAGACGGCAAGCTCATCTACAAGGGCGAGGCGACCAAGCTCTTCAACCTCCAGCCCGAGAAGCACGGCTGGGAGCGGTTTGGCCAGGACCACAACGGGCTGCTCGCCAACGGCAATCCGACCAGTCCCTATGTCGAGGGTGCCTGGATGACCAAGCACGACGGCAAATATTACCTCCAGTACGGAGCGCCGGGCACCGAGTTCAACGCCTACGCCAACGGCACCTACGTCTCGGACAGCCCGTTAGGGCCGTTCGAATATGCCGAGTACAACCCGATCGCCTACAAGCCCGGCGGCTTCGTTCATGGCGCGGGCCACGGCTCGACGTTCGAGGACAATTACGGGAACTGGTGGAACACGGGCACTCCGTGGATCGGCTACAACTGGACGTTCGAACGGCGGATCAACATGTTCCCCGCGAAGTTCGAGGCCGACGGGCAGTTCCATTCCTCGTCACGCTTCCAGGACTTCCCGCAATATGTTCCGACGAAGAAGATCGACGACCTCGACAGCCTGTTCACCGGCTGGATGCTTCTGTCGTACCGAAAGCCCGCCTTAGCATCCTCCACTCTTGGCGAGTTCGCCGCCGACAGGGCAACGGATGAAAATCCGCGCACCTTCTGGGTCGCGTCCGCCAACAAGCCGGGCGAGACCCTGACCGTCGACCTCGGAGCGGTGGACACGGTTCGAGCGGTCCAGGTGAACTATGCCGACTACAAGTCGGGCCGCTTCGCCGATGCTCCGGACATCTACACCGATTTCGAGCTCCAGCATTCGCTCGACGGCCAGAACTGGCAGCCGCTCGCAAGGCCCGACGGGCCCCGGCGCGACCGGACCAATGCCTATATCGAGCTGCCTCAGCCGGTACGCACCCGGTTCGTCCGCTACGTCCATGGCCACGTCGGCGCGGCGAACCTCGCGATCAGCGACCTTCGCGTGTTCGGCAATGCCGGGGGCCGTGCTCCCGCCCAGCCCGTAGGGGTGGTCGGGCAACGCCACCAGGACCTTCGCGACGCGACCATCCGCTGGGCAAAGGTGCCTGGAGCCGTCGGCTACAACATTCGCTTCGGCACGCGCGCCGATCGCCTGACCCAGACCTACCAGCTGTGGGCGGACGAGCTCGGACAAGGGGCGACGCTTCAGAAGGACTTGCGCTCCTTGAACGTCGGCGCGCCCTACTGGGTCGCGATCGAGGCATTCAACGAGACGGGCGTCTCGAAATTGAGCCGCACCGTCAAGCTTCGCTGATCAGCCGAGCCAGCCCCCGGTGAACCCGGCTCGCTTGAGGCCGAGCCGGATCGCCGGGACCTGCCGCATGAAGCGCCAGACGAAGTCGTCGCGGAAGTTTGCGGCCTGCAAGAGGATCGGTCCCTGGTCGATGCCGAGATAATCGGTCGCCACCCATCCGCTGTTCGGGTCGACCGAGCCGGTCTCGAGCTTCATTTGCGCATATTTGAAGCTCGGGTTGAACGAGTCCCTGAACCCGTAGGAATCGTACAGGCGCGGATATTGAAGCATTGCTTCGGCTGCCGGGATCACGATCTCAGGAGCGAAGGGGAGGGAGCCGAGCGCCGCCGTCGGAGCGAGCGTTCCATCGTCGCGCTCGTCGGGCTCGCCAAGCGGTCCCCGCGCCGAATAGCCGTAGAAGGTTCGCTGCTCGCCCTTGAACGGAAGTGAGAAATTGCCTGGCCCGTCGCAGGCGGTGAGGCCCCAGATGTTTTTCGAATAGCCGTCCCAGCGCATCGGGTTCGCCGTGCAATAGGCGCGGTTGGCGTAGGTCGCCCGCCGGCTGTTCTCGAAATAGTCGAACCCGGCGGCACGCATCGGCGCGTCGTAGATGCCCCTGAAGTCGATGAAGATGTGGCTGTACTGGTGGCCGAACAGGGGCGCGAAGGCGATCCGCCGGGTGGGTCCTTCGCCGCGCCAGAACCGCCCGTAGGGGGCGGTCCACTGTTCCCAGCTGTTCGCAGGCACGGCGTGCACCGGCGCTCCCAATGCGAGCACGTAGACGAACATGCCTTCGTTGTAGCCGTCCCAATTGTGCTCGATGAGGCCGCGCTCCGGGTGCCATCCCATCGAGATGGCGGCGCGGCCGTCCATCCGGAAATGGTTCCAGTCGGCCCGCGCGTAGATCTTCTGGGCAAGGTCGCGGATCTCGCGCTCACGTGCATCGTCGCCATTGAAATACTGGCCGGCGAACAGGATCCCCATCAGGAGGATCGTCGTGTCGACGCTCGACAGCTCGACGTCACGGTGCCGAAGGCCCGTCTCCATGTCGATGAAATGGTAGAAGAAGCCCTTGTAGCCGGTGGTTCCGGTTCGCTCGGGTCCCTGCGGCGCGTTCCAGAAGAAGCGAAGGGTCGTCAACGTCAGGTCGCGCGCTTCCGCCCGGGTGCACCAGCCGCGTGTCGCGCCGATCGCATAGGCCGGAAGCGCGAAGCCGACGGCTGCGATGCTGCAGAAGGCCGGGGTCGGCCAGCGGTCGGGGACGAGTCCGTTCTTCCGGTTCACCGTTTCGAAGAAGAAGCGGAACGTGCGCTTCTCGATGTCCTCGTAGAAAGCCGGCAGCGTCCGTTCGGGCGCGGACGGATAGACGATCGAGGTGCAGCCGGGGAGGGCTGCTCCAGCGGCCAGCAATGACGAACCCTTGAGAAGCGAGCGGCGGTCTAGTGAAATCAACGTCTGTTGGCCTTTGGATCGGTTGTTGAGCGAATGACGAGCTCGGGCTTGTGCAGCTCCTGCCCGCCCGAATCCTCGGCTCCTTCGAGGATCGAGATCAGCCGGTCGAGCGCTCGCTCGCCAAGCTCGGCGATGTGCACCTGGACCGTTGTGAGCCCGATGTGGCGGGCGAGCGGAATGTCGTCGAAGCCAACCAATGCGACCTCTTCCGGCACCCGGATGCCGGCGCGCTTCAAGGCCTGGAGGGCGCCGCTGGCCATCATGTCGTTCGCTGCGAAAACCGCGTCGAACTTCTGGCCCGCCTCTAAAAGCGCGTCGATCGCGTCCTCGCCCGATTGCTCGGCGAAATCGCCCTGGACCGTCTCCACTGAAACACCGTGTTCACGAAGCGCCGCGACGAATGCCTCGGCGCGTTCGATCGCGTCGATGTTCCCCGGCGCTCCGGCGATATGGATGATCCGCTTGCGCCCGAGCGACACGAGATGGTCTGCGACGGCCCTTGCGCCCGCTTCATTGTCGAGCCTCACCCCGGGATGCCCGCCGGCATCGCCGCGGGTATTGATGAGGACCGACGGAGTTCTCGCCGGCACCGCGTCCGCGAGCTCGCCCTCGGACAGGTGCGGAGCAAGGATCACCAGCCCGTCGACGCGCCCGCGAAGGGCTCGCATCGCGCTCGTCGACTGCTCGCTTCCAGCGTGGACGTTCGACAAGAGGAGCATGTAGCCGCGCCTGCTCGCCTCGCGGTCCATTCCGCGAACGAACTCGGAGAAGAATTCGCCGTGAAAATCGGGAAGGACGACTCCGATCGCGTTGGTGCGGGCTAGGCTCAGGCTCCGCGCACCGGCATGCGGAACATAGCCCAGGTCGCGGATCGCGTCCGTCACTCGCGCCTTCGTTTCGGCGCTCACATTCTCGAGCCGGTTGAGGACGCGCGAAACGGAAGCGACCGAAACCTGGGCGCGGCGGGCCACATCGCGGATCGTCGCGTCTGTCATGGCTTCCTTATGAACGGCCGTTGCGGCAAATGTCACCGGTTGGCCGATTGCAATTGCCTTCCTCCTGGGTCATGTAACCGGTTACACAAAGCGTCAAGTGCTCTGATCGGGCGATAGGCTCGGAAGCGTCGGCCAGGGCGGGGAGAGAGGGAGAGATCATGCTCGATACGCGCATTTCGCGCAGGGCCGCGCTCATGGGTGCGGGCGCCGCCGCCGCTTGGCTTGCAAGCCCCGCGCGGGCGCTTCTGCAGGCGGCCGGAAGGATCGAGGTTCCGGGCTTCGTCGACGACCTGGTCGGCAAGATGACCTTGGAGGAAAAGGCGGGCCAATTGAGCCTGATGGCGTCGGCCTGGGGCGGCGGTGTCGCCGCCGCTCTCAATCCGCCCAGCAACAGCAATTTCCCGCAGCAGGTCGAAGAGGCCCGCAAGGGCCAGCTGACCGGCGTCTTCAACGGCAATGGCGCGCGCATGGCGCGGATCATGCAGGATGCTGCGGTCAAGGAATCGCGGCTGAAGATCCCGCTGATCTTCGCCGCCGACATCATCCACGGACACCGCACCATCTTCCCGGTTCCACTTGCCGAAGTTGCAAGCTTCGAGCCGGACCTCGCTCGCCGGACCGCGGAAGTCGCGGCGTTCGAAGCAACGGGCGCGGGTATCGACTGGAACTTCTCGCCGATGGTCGACGTCGCCCGCGATCAACGCTGGGGCCGCGGGGTCGAAGGCGGCGGCGAGGATCCCTACCTCGGCAGTCTGTTCGCCGCTGCAAGGGTGCAGGGCTTCCAGGGCACCAACCTCAAGTCCAACGAGCACTTCCTCGCCTGCGTCAAGCATTTCGCGGCCTATGGCGCCGCGGAATCGGGCCTCGATTACAACACGGTCGACATGTCGGAGCGAACCCTGCGCGAGGTCTACCTGAAGACCTACAAAGCCGCGTTCGACGCCGGTGCGCTGTCGGCGATGGCCTCGTTCAACGAGATCTCGGGAATTCCGGCAACCGGCAACCGCTGGCTCCAGACCGACGTCCTTCGCGGCGAATGGGGCTTCGAGGGCTTCGTCGTCTCCGACTACACGGGCGACGAGGAGATGATCAAACACGGCTACGCAAGGGACGGGCGCGACGCCGCCAGGCTCGCCTTCCTCGCCGGCGTCGACATGAGCATGCAGAGCGGCCTCTACCGCCAGCACCTGCCCGATCTCGTCCGCAGCGGCGACGTCCCGGAAGCGGCTCTCAACACCTCGGTTCGCCGGGTACTCGCGATGAAGCACATGCTCGGGCTCTTCCAGAATCCGTTCGGACGGATCGACGAAAAGCGCGAGGCCGCCCGCTCGTTGTTGCCTCGAAACCGGGCGCTCGCGCGCGAATCCGGCCGCAAGTCGATCGTCATGCTCAAGAACGAGGGCGACCTCCTTCCGCTTCCGCGCTCGGGCAAGAAAATTGCGCTCATCGGTCCCTTTGCAAGCGGCCAGCACGACCTCGTCGGTCCGTGGGTGGTCTATGGTTCGGACGACAAGGCCGTGGACCTCGCGACCGGAGTTCGGGGAGCGCTCGCCGACAAGAATTCGCTCGTCATTGCCGAGGGATCCAAGGTCGAGCAGCCGATCGACGGCGGCATCGACCAGGCTCTCGCCGCGGCCCGGGACGCCGACATCATCGTTCTTGCGATCGGCGAAGCCCAGAACATGTCGGGCGAAGCCCAGTCGCGCTCCGAGATCGTGATGCCCAAGCCGCAGCAGGACTTGGCCGAAGCCCTCGCCAAGCTCGGCAAGCCGACGGTCGTCGTCTTGAAGCATGGCCGTGCCCTGGCGCTCGAGGGGGCGGTCGCGAATGCTCAGGCGATCCTCGCGACCTGGTTCCTCGGGACCGAGACCGGCAATTCGATCGCCGACGTCCTGTTCGGCGCCTACGGCCCCTCGGGCCGTCTGCCCGCGAGCTTCCCGCGCCGTTCGGGCCAGGAGCCCTATTATTACGCGCACAAGCCGACCGGCCGTCCAAACCCGGACCCGAAGCTCGAGGACTACAAGGCCCGCTTCCGGGGCATCACCAACACCGCGCTCTATCCGTTCGGCCACGGCCTGACCTACGGCAAGATCGAGTATGGCGACTTCACCATCAGCTCGCCGACCATCGGGATGAGCGGCGAGATCGCGGTGACCGCCCGGATCACCAACCGGGGAGTTCGAGCCGCCGAGGAGGTCGTCCAGCTCTACATCCACGACCAGGTGGCGAGCATCACGCGCCCGGTCCGCGAGCTGAAGGCCTTCCGCAAGGTGAAGCTCGAGCCGGGCCAGTCGGAGGTCGTCCGATTCGTGCTTCGGCCGGCCGACCTCGAGTTCTACGGGCTGGAGAACAAGCCGGTCGTCGAGCCGGGCAAGTTCGACGTCTGGATCGCACCGTCGGCCGAAGCCGAGGGCGTCCACGGGACGTTCGAGCTGACGGCCTAGGCGGGCTCCGGAGCTTTTCCAGGCGCGGGTTCGCGTCCAAGCGGATTGAGCATCATCGCGATGCACGACAATCCGAGGAACAGCACCGGGGCGAGCACGATGGTCGCCCGCATGCCCGTCAGCGTCGCCTCGCTCTGCTGGACA
>JBKPKZ010000208.1:0-8314 GCA_046731355.1 Pseudomonadota bacterium
CCATGTTCCGCCATTCCGTCGCCATCGACCCAACCGACATCGACCACATGGGTCACGTCAACAACAGCGTGTACCTCAAGTGGGTGCAGGAAGCGGTGATCGACTATTGGCAGAGCGTCGCTCCGCCCGACGCCGTGGCCCGGCACCTGTGGGTCGCTCTCAAGCATGAAATCTCCTACCGCAAGCCGACCTTTCTTCAGGACTATGTCGTCGCCGAGGTGATCGCCGAGAAGGTCGAGGGCACTCGGGCCTATTTCACGACCGTCGTTCGCCGCGGCCAGGACGTTCTTAGCGAAGTGAAGAGCTGCTGGTGCTGCCTCGACGCGGTCACCCAGCGCCCAGCCCGATTGGCCAGGGACGTAGTCAGCAGGTTCCTGCCGACCGCACCCTAAGACTCGTGAAAATATGAGAATTCCCGGTAAGATTCACGGGGATTTTTGCGTCCGCTTTCTAACCCGTCGCGGGCGATTCTGGCACGGGCGGCAACCATTTTGATCAATCAACGGTTCAGGTCGCGAGGGTGACAACGGAGCCGCCATGAAACTGATTCTATGCGTGGCGGGCGCGGCAGCGCTCGCATTCGGGAGCCCGGCTCTAGCAAAGCCCGGCCACGGCAACCAACACGGCTATGGAATGGCCGGCTGTCCCCCGGGGTTGGCCAAGAAGCACAACGGCTGCCTTCCGCCGGGCCAGGCGAAGAAGCTGTACAACGTCGGCCAGCGGTTTCCGCAGAGCTACGGAGTGCCCTGGACCTACAATCAGATCCCTTACGATCTGAGGACGCATTATGGCCTGCCTACGCAGGGCAACTACTATTACGGCGACGGCTATCTCTATCGTGTCGACCCGCGGACCATGTTGATCCAGCAGGTCGTGAGCGCGCTTCTCTACCGATAGGGCTCGCGGGCACGCGGACTAGGCCGCGACCGCCTCGCCGGCCGCGTCCCACCGCGCCGTCAGTTGCTGGGCCGCCTCGACGTCCGCGGGGAAATCGACCTCGCCCCATTGCTCGCCGTTGATGTCGAGCGTCCACACTTCGCCGGTCTGGGCAAGGGTGTGGATTACTCGAAGGTACCAGATCGTGGTGCCCTCGCTGGTGCGCATCGCCCGCTCGATGGCGTCCCGGAATTGCTCGGCTCCGCCGGAGCGGAAGGCGAGGAGGCCGATGGACTCTGCATTGACCCCTTCGCTGATCCTCTTGCCGATCGCTCGAAGGCGGCCGTCTTCGGCGGCAACCACCTTCATGTCGTCGTCGTCGTAGCCTGGCTTCCGGTCGATGGTGACGCAGATGCCCGACCGATCGTTGCCGACGACTTTTGCCATCAGCGCGCGCGACACCAGCGTGTCGCCGTTCCAAACCAGGCAATCGCCGCTCAATTCCTCGCGCGCCATGTAGAGCGAGCCAGTATTGTCGGCGACTTTGTAGAACGGATTGAAGATCGTCCGGACCCTTGGTCCGCTGGTCCGCTTCGCGATGGCATCGTTGACCAGTTCGTCGTGGAAGCCGGTGACGACCACGGCCTCTTGAACGCCGTTCGCCTCGAGCGTGTCGAGCTGGCGGTCGAGGAGGGTCCGGCCGCTGAACTCGATCAGGCACTTGGGCCGGCCGTCGACCAGGTGCCCGAGCCTCGAGCCCTGGCCGGCGGAGAGGATGATGGCTTTCATTTCAGGCTTTCAATCGATTTGTGCGGCCCACTGCCTTCCAAATGCGGCCCTGATTGGGCATGAACGTCAGATCAAGCTGAAAGCGCCGGGGGCGAGGTGAAGAAGGTCGAAGCGATCATCAAGCCGTTCAAGCTCGACGACGTGAAGGACGCGCTTCACGACGCCGGGGTCTCGGGCATCACCGTGACCGAGGTGAAGGGCTTCGGCCGGCAGAAGGGGCACACGGAGCTCTACAGGGGCGCCGAATATGTGATCGACTTCCTCCCCAAGGTGAAGATCGAGGTCGTGGTCGAGGACAGTCTCGTCGACAATGTCGTCGAGGCGATCGCGGAATCGGCGAGGACCGGCCGGATCGGAGACGGCAAGATCTTCGTCCTCGATGTCGAACAGGCGGTGCGAATCCGCACCGGCGACCGTGGCGCAGACGCCATCTGAGACCCTTTTCGCACGCGCACCTCTGCCGCTACAGGGCAGGGCGATGAGCGAGGATTCCTCGAACAAGCAGATGCTCGCCTCGATGTCTCCGGAGGAGCTCCGGAGCGCGATGCGAACGCTCGGCTATCGAACCCAGAACGATCTGGCGAATGCGATCGGCGTTTCCCGCTCCGCCGTGAGCCTCTGGCTTGAAGGAAAGGTCGGGGTCCCGCGTCCGGTCGCTATGCTGTTGAGGATGCTGATCGCGGCCCAGCGCCGCGCCTATTAGCTCTTGCCGCTGATCGCCTGCCCGCACTTCAATTCGTGCGCCTTCAACAGCTCTTCGTCGGCCTCGTCGATCGCCTTGATGAGGTCGATGAAGCAGGGAGTCCTGTCGACCGGCCATAATCTGGAGAAGCCATGGCCGAGCAACTCAACCTCGCGTTGAGTCAATAAGCCGACAGCGACGATTCGTTCTCCCACAATGGAAGCTCCAAGCCTAACCTGCATCAGGTTAAACGCTTGAAATCCAAAGGCAGGTCCGAGCGTTTCGGACCTGTCTCAAATGGCATCGCCGGAGTGCCCGGCCGCCACGATCATGGAGAAGTTCAGGCCGCGGATTGCCCCAGGAAGGTCGCGACCCGGCGGCCCCGGCACCACAGCTCGGCGGCAAGGCCGCCCTTGCTCTGCTCGGCCTTTTCCAGCGCCGTCGCATCGTCGACGGCGTGGATCTCGATGGCATCGCGGAAACGGTCTCCGCGCATCAGATAGAGTCGATAATACAAATTGGACCCCCCGGTCCTTGTGAAAAAGGATGAGAGCACTCCCGCGGGCCGAAAGCCAGCCCGCGGACCTGGGATCCCTGACGAGCCGTGCACCTTGCGGGACGAGGCCGGATTCAAGGGAATCAGTTTCAAATAAAGACGTTGAACTAGTAAGCAAGCTTATTATATGTGCGCCTATGGAGGACTTGCCGTTTCAGATCGCCGAGACCGCGCATGCGCTGCGCAAGTCGTTCGATCGCCGGGCGTCGGTGCTCGGCGTAACGCGCGCGCAGTGGAAGGTGCTTCTTAGGCTGACCCGAATGCCTGGCCTGAGGCAGGTCGAGCTCGCCGACATGCTGGATGTCGAGCCGATTACGCTGTCGCGAATCGTCGACCGGCTGGAAGAGGCCGGGCATGTCGAGAGAACGCCCGATCCGGCCGATCGCCGAGTCTGGCGGCTTCAGGTCACCGAGCAGGCAAAGCCTCTCGTCGCCAAGCTCCAGGGGATCGGGCACGACCTCGTCGAAGAGGCGTTCGAAGGCATCGAAACCAAAGACCTTGAGCGGGTCAGGGACGTCCTCGCGCGGGTGCGCGAGAACGTTTCAGTGATTCAGCGCGGCAAGAAAGCGGCCGAGGCATGACCGAGATGAAGCAGGAAAAGATCAGCGGCACGCCCACCGAGGTGGACGACGAGACCGCCGCAGCGGCCGCGAGCGCGGTGGGGGATTCGAAGACGGACAAGCGGCGCTGGCTGCGGCCCTTCTTGCTGTTCGTCGTTCCAGCGCTTCTGCTCCTGGGCGGCGCCTATTACTGGTTTTCCAGCGGCGGCAGCGTTTCGACCGACAATGCTGCGGTCAAGCAGGACATCGTTTCGGTCAGCCCGCAGGTGGCCGGGCCGGTCGTTGAAGTGAAGGTCAGGAACGGCGATCACGTGAAGCGCGGCGATCTGCTCTTCCGAATCGATCCGGCGTCGTTCCGGGTCGCCCTCGAGCAGGCCGAGGCCCAGCTCGCGGCCGCGAAGCTTCAGACGACCCAGCTCCGGACGCAGGCCGTTGGAACCGGCGCCGACATCACCGGCGCGTCGGCCAACCTCGAGATCAAGCGCAACGCCCTGGTGCGCCAGTCGGCGCTTCTGAAGAGCGGCTTCACCACCCGCGCCGACTATGAGGATGCCCTCAACGAGGTCCGCACCGCGGAAACCGCGCTTGCGGACGCGCGCGCCCGTTCGGCCAACGCTCACTCTGCCCTGGCGCCTGGCGAACAGCCGTCGATCGCGCAGGCCCAGGCCGCGGTCGACAAGGCGCGCCTCGACCTCGAGCGCACCGAAATCCGCGCACCGATGGACGGCTCGATCGCCAACGCGGACCGGCTTCAGGTTGGCCAGATGGCCGTCACCGGCGTCGGAATGCTCTCCCTCGTGCACGACAAGGCCGCGTGGGTCGAGGCGAACTTCAAGGAGAAGGATGTCGGCAAGATGGTCCCGGGCCAGCGCGCGACGATCGAGATCGACGCCTATCCCGGCACCGACTTCAAGGCGCACGTGCTGAGCGTCGGCGCCGGAACCGGCAGCGAGTTCGCGATCATTCCGGCTCAGAACGCCAACGGCAACTGGGTCAAGGTCACCCAGCGCGTGCCCGTCCGGATCGCGTTCGACGGCAATCCCTCGAAGCCGATGATCGCCGGCCTGTCGTCGACCGTCACCGTTTACCTCGACCGATAGGCTAACCGAGCTTGGCCGATACTCCGGCAAATGTCGCAACGCACCCGCTGCCCGCCGGGCAGAAGATCATCGTCACCATCGGAGTGATGATGGCCGTGTTGCTGCAGGTGCTCGACACGACGATCGCCAACGTCGCGCTTCCGCACATGGCCGCGGACCTCAGTGCTTCGCAGGACCAGATCAACTGGGTCCTGACGAGCTATATCGTCGCCTCGGCCATCGCTCTCCCGATCAGTGGCTGGCTCGCCGACAAGGTCGGTCGCAAGCGCCTGCTTCTGATCAGTGTCGTCGGCTTCACGGTCGCGTCGGTTCTCTGCGCCTCGGCGGTGTCATTGACCGAAATGGTGGTCTTCCGGGCTTTCCAGGGCGTCAGCGGAGCGTTCATCGTCCCGCTCGCCCAGGCCACGCTGTTCGACATCAACCCGCGCGAGAAGCACGGACAGGCGATGGCCCTGTTCGGCGGCGGGGTCATGATCGGGCCGATCCTCGGGCCCGTGCTCGGCGGCTGGCTGACCGACAATTACAACTGGCGCTGGGTGTTCCTCGTCAACCTCCCCGTCGGCGTGATCTGCGCGCTGGTGATGCTTCGTTTCATGCCCAAGACCGATACGCACGAACGCAAGTTCGACATGTTCGGCTTTGCCTTGCTCGCGATCGCGCTCGGCTCGCTCCAGCTGTTCCTTGACCGCGGGCAGCAGGAGGACTGGCTGTCGAGCTGGGAGATCCGTACCGAGCTCGGCTTCGCCATCGCCGCCACTTGGATGTTCCTCGTCCATATGATCACGGCCAAACACCCCTTGTTCGACCGCGACATGTTCAAGGACCGCAATTTCGCGACCGGAATGGCGTTCATGGCGGTGACCGGAGTGCTCCTCCTTGCGGGCCTCGCGCTGCTCCCGCCCCTGCTTCAGAACCTTTACGGCTATTCGGTTCTCCAGTCAGGGTTCCTGACCGCGCCCAGAGGCGTCGGGACGCTCATTTCCATGCTTCTCGCCGGCCGTCTCACCGGCAGGATGGACGCTCGGCTCTTGGTCGGCATCGGAGTTGCGCTGATGGGCGTCTCGCTGTGGATGATGACTGGCTTCGCGATCGACCAGCCGTCGAGGCCGGTGATCGTGAGTGGCGTCGTCCAGGGGCTCGGTCTCGGCCTCATCTTCGTTCCGCTCCAGAGCCTCGCGTTCGAGACCCTTGCTCCGAAGATGCGGACGACCGCCGCTGCGCTTCTCAACCTTTCGCGCAATATCGGCGGCTCGATCGGAATCTCCGTCGTGAGCGCCCAGCTCGTCCGGATGACCCAGGTCGCGCACGCTGACATCGCCAGCAAGATCACCGACCAGTCGATCCCGACGGTCGACCCGACCCTGCTCCAGACCATTGCTCCGCAAGGATCGATCGCCATCGCGCTGATCAATGCCGAAGCGACGAGGCAGGCCCTGTTCATCGCCTATCTCGACGACTTCAAGCTGATGATGCTGGTGACGTTCGCGGTGCTTCCGCTTCTGCTCCTGATGAAGCGCGGACAGAGCGGCGAGCGCCCTCAAATGGCCATGGACTGACGCATGGACGGCGCTTCGGGGGGAGCGTAAATGAGCAGTTGAGCGGGAAGACATTTCGACAATGGCGACAGTGATTTCGGATCAATATCGGGCCGAGCAGCAGGAGCTGCACAAGAACCCGAAATATGGAGTCGCGTCTTTGTCGTTCGCGCCGGTCGTCCGGGCACTTCTCCGGCTCGGCAATTGCACGAGCCTCTCCGACTATGGCGCCGGCAAGTGCAACTTGAAGCGAGCTTTACGGCTCAGGGACGACGACAAGGTCCGCTACCAGCCCTACGACCCGGCCTTTCCGGACTATGGCGCTCCGCAGCCGGCCGAGCTCGTCACGTGCATCGACGTGCTTGAGCATATCGAGCCCAAGTTGCTCGATGCAGTCATCGCCGACATCGCCTCGATTTCTCGAAAGCTCGCTTTCATGACGGTTCATACCGGGCCGGCCAAAAAGATGCTGACGGACGGGAGAAACGCTCATCTCATCCAGGAAAGCACGAGCTGGTGGCTCGGCCAGCTCGAGCCGTATTTCGACGTGCTTCACGTCCAGCAGGTGCGCAAGGGTTTCTTCGTGATCGCCTGCCCCAAGGGAACCTACAGGTCGCTTGCCTCGGAACTCGATCTTCCCAGGATTTCCAGGGAGGCCTCGCGCCTCGGCGGCCGAAGGCGCAAGCCCTTGAGCGCCTTCATCCGAAAGCTGACGGGCGCGACCGGCGCAGCGATCATGAGTCTCGGCATTTTCGGCGACGACCTGGTCGCAGCCGTCTCGGTTCTCGGCTAGCTTTCACCCCTCTGGGTAGTTCAGCAGGGCCTGCGCCAGGTCGGCGATCAGGTCGTCCGGATCCTCGAGACCGATGTGGAGACGAAGGAGCGGTCCGCCATAATCGCGCTCGGCCGCGGTCCGGAGCTTGTCGGTGTCTGCCGGGATTGCGAGGCTTTCGAAACCGCCCCAGCTATAGCCGATACCGAACAACCCGAGGCTGTCGACCAGGCGGTCACGCGCGGCCTTGTCGCCGCCCTTCAGTGCGAACGAGAAGAGGCCCGACGAGCCGGTGAAGTCGCGTTTCCACAAATCATGGCCCGCGCATTCGTCGAACGCGGGATGAAGGATCCGCCCGACCTGCGGCTGGTCCTTTAGCCAGTGGGCGATCTTGACGGCCCCGAGCTCGTGCTGGCGGAGGCGAACGCCGAGCGTCCTCAGGCCGCGGGCCGCGAGATAGGCATCGTCCGGACTGACATACTGGCCAAAGCTGCGCCCCGTCCGGGTCAGCCGTTCCCAATGCGAAGGCGCGGCGGTCACCGCGCCCATCATCACGTCCGAATGACCGGAGACATATTTCGTGCAGGCGACAATCGACAGGTCGACGCCCTTGGCGATCGCAGTGAAGAAATAGGACGTTGCCCAGGTGTTATCGAGCAGGGTCGCGATCCCGCGTTCCTTCGCCATTGCGCAGATGCCCGGCACGTCCTGGACTTCGAAGGTCAGCGAGCCCGGGCTTTCCATGAAGATCGCCCGGGTCCTCTCCGACAGCATTGCCTCGAGCTCGCCGGGCGGCGTCACCGGGTCGTAATAACGCGTTTCGACGCCCAGGCGCTTCAGCTCACGATCGCAGAAGTGCCTCGTCGGGCCATATGCGCTGTCGACCATCAACAGCTCATCGCCCGGCGCGAGGACGCTCGTCAGGGCGATCGAGACTGCCGCCGATCCCGAAGGATAGAGCCTTGTTCCAGCAGCGCCCGGCTCGAGCTCGGTGAGCGCCTCGGCAAGCGACCATTGGGTCCATGTGCCGTTTCGACCGTAGCTGAGGCGCCCGTCCTTGGGCGGATAGGCCTGGTGGGCGCCCTCGACGCTCTCGAACAGGACCGTCGATGTGCGCGAGACCGGCACATTGACCATGCCTCGAAGCCAATCCTTGCGCCGGCCGCCCAGAACGAGCTTTGTGTCCGGATGGATCGGCGGCTTCTCGCTCATCGGGCCAAGCCTAGCCCAATGTCCTTCGTTGAGGAAAGCTGAAGCATGCCGTGCCAGTTCGCGGTCAAGGTCACTCCGCGCTCGGCAAAGCCCGGCATCGGCGGCTGGCGCGCATCATCCAACGGTCGCGGGGAGCTGGAGATCCGGGTGGCCGAAGCCCCGACCGACGGTTCGGCCAACGCTGCGGTCGTGAAGCTGCTCGCAAAAGCGCTGGGTGTCTCGAAGTCCGAGG